>WGBX01000068.1 GCA_015494075.1 Flavobacteriaceae bacterium | reverse complement strand
TTACATACGAGCAATTAAAAGATTTAGAAAAACGTCTCACTGCTTTAAACTACTATCTTTGACATAGATGGCAAACGTATTGAGGTGCAAAACGAAGAAGAAAAAACCGGTAATCCTGATTTTTGGCAAAATCCGAAGGAAGCTCAAAAAGTCATGAAATCTATTCAAAATAATAAAAAATGGATTACTGATTATGAACAAGCCAGAGAATTATTAGAGGACTTACAAATCTTATATGAATTTTATAAGACTAAAGAAGCTTCTGAGGAAGAGGTGCAACAACAATTTTATCAAACTCAAAAACTGATTGAGGATTTAGAATTTAAAAACATGCTATCAGAGGAAGCTGATGAACTAAGTGCTGTTTTACAAATTACAGCAGGTGCCGGTGGTACCGAAAGTAATGACTGGGCAGAAATGCTTTTACGAATGTATTTGATGTGGGCCCAAAAAAATGGCTATAAAACCAAAGAACTCAACTATCAGGCAGGTGATGTGGCAGGCGTTAAGACAGTTACCATAGAAATAGAAGGAGCTTATGCTTATGGCTATCTTAAAGGCGAAAATGGCGTACATCGTTTAGTTCGCATTTCACCTTTTGATAGCAATGCCAAACGGCATACTTCTTTTGCCTCAGTATATGTTTATCCCTTAGTAGATGATACCATAGAAATTCAGATAAATCCGGCTGATATTAAATGGGAAACGATGCGGGCAAGTGGTGCCGGCGGTCAAGCTGTAAACAAAATCGAAACAGCAGTGCGATTGCGACACGAGCCTTCAGGTATAATAATTGAAAATTCTGAGACACGTTCGCAACTTGAAAATAAGGAAAAAGCCATGAAACTTCTCAAATCTCGTTTATATGAAATAGAAATGCAAAAAAGAATGGCCGAACGTAATGAAATAGAAGCTAACAAAAAGAAAATTGAATGGGGCTCGCAAATTCGTAATTATGTGATGCATCCATATAAATTGGTAAAAGACGTCAGAACTGGTCATGAAACTTCACAAGTAGATCATGTAATGAATGGGGACATAGATGAGTTTTTAAAAGCCTACCTGATGATGATGGGACAAAAAGAAACTTCTTAGGTCATATAGTCAGATACTAATCTTTTAAAAAATGTATATTTGTTATCATTAAAATATATTAAGAAAAACTATGAACTTCCCTTACGCAGAACCTTTTAAAATAAAGACAATTGAAAATATTAAGCGCTCAACTATTGACCAACGTAAACAATGGATACAAGAGGCTCATTATAATTTATTTAACCTCAAAAGTGATCAAGTTTTTATTGATTTACTCACAGATAGCGGTACAGGATCTATGAGTGATACCCAATGGGCTGAAATTATGAAAGGTGATGAGGCTTATGCCGGTTCACGTTCTTTTGAATTGCTTAAAGCTAATGTACAACGCATAACCGGATATAAATATCTGATACCAACCCATCAAGGCCGAGCTGCCGAAAACGTATTATTTTCAGCTATGGTTAATGAAGGTGATGTTATCCCCGGCAATTCGCATTTTGACACTACTAAAGGTCATATCGAATTTAGAAAAGCTAAAGCTATAGATTGTACTATTGATGAAGCATCAGACACATCAAAATTTCATCCGTTTAAAGGTAATATTGACTTAGATAAACTGGAAAAAGTTTTTAAAACTTATCCAAAAGAAAAAATCCCCATGGTTATAATGACCATAACCTGCAATACTGCAGGTGGACAACCGGTTTCTATGAAAAATATTAGAGAAACCGCCGAATTATGCCGTCGATATGGTATTCCATTATTTTTTGATGCAGCACGTTTTGCCGAAAATGCTTATTTCATTAAAAAACGTGAAGATGCTTATAAGCATAAAACAATTAAAGAGATTGTGCGTGAAATGTTTAGTTATGGTGATGGTATGACCATGAGTGCTAAAAAAGACGGTTTGGTCAATATGGGTGGTTTTATAGCAACAAATGATGAAAAAATATATAACAAAGCTACAGTATTTGCTATATTGTTTGAGGGGTTTATTACATATGGTGGTATGAGTGGGCGTGATATGGGAGCATTAGCAATAGGCTTGGATGAAGCTACGGAATTTGATTATTTAGAAAGCCGTGTAGAGCAAGTACATTATTTAGGACGTAAATTAATGGCTTCTAATGTGCCTGTTCAACAACCCATTGGCGGACATGCCATTTATTTAGACGCTAATAAATTTGTACCGACAATTCCACGCAATCAATATCGTGCACAAGCTTTAGCAGTCGAGTTATATATAGTAGGTGGCATTAGAGGCGTGGAAATAGGTACGATTCTTGCTGACAGGGATCCGCAAACAGGTGAAAATCGCTTTCCGGACTTGGAGTTGGTACGATTAGCTATTCCACGAAGAACCTACACTAATAATCATATGGATTATGTGGCAGCTGTTTTGGAGCATGTTTATAATACTCGTCATGAAGCCAAAACAGGTTACGAAATTATTTATGAAGCGCCGGTTCTTCGGCACTTTACGGTTAAATTAAAAAAAATATAAATTATGGATAAAATTATAGTGTGGCATAACACACGTTGCCGCAAAAGCCGTGAAGGCTTAGCAATGGCACAAAAAGTTGCAGCCGAAAAAAAGTTGGAAGTCGAAATACGTAAGTATTTAGATAATCCGCCAAATAAAGAAGAACTAAAAAAAATTTTGGAAATGTTGCATCTAAAACCTATTGAATTGGTCAGAACTAATGAAGCAATTTGGAAAGAGCATTTTAAAGGAAAAGACCTGTCAAATGATCAGATAGTAGCGGCTATGTTGCAGTATCCTAAACTCATTGAACGGCCGATTGTCATATATAAAGATAAAGCTGTTTTGGCAAGACCTGCCGAAAAAGTTTTAAGTCTTTTTGATTAGTTTTTATATGTGCAAATAAAAAAGCGGCTGCTAATTCAGCCGCTTTTTATGCAATAGATTTTTAAATTTTAAAATAAAGGTTCTGTCATTTCGCTAGGTTTTTCAATTCCCATCAATTTTAAAATTGTAGGAGCAACATTGGCTAAAATACCATCTTTCAACTCAGGTTTTAAATCTTTATCAATAAGTATTACAGGTACAGGGTTGGTTGTGTGTGCCGTATTAGGCGATCCATCCTCATTGATCATATTTTCGGCATTACCATGATCGGCTAATATAATGATGGCATAATCATGTTTTAAAGCTTCATTAACAATTTTTTCTACATTTTTATCTACGGTTTCAGCTGCTTTTTTTGCGGCTTCAAAATCACCGGTATGACCTACCATGTCACCATTGGCAAAGTTTAAAACAATTAGGTCAGCAGCCTCTTTTTTTATTTCAGGAAGTAAAGCTTCGGTAACTTCATTAGCACTCATTTCCGGTTTAAGATCGTATGTAGCGACTTTTGGTGAAGGAATTAAAATACGTTTTTCGCCGGGAAATTCATTTTCTTTACCGCCCGAAAAAAAGAAAGTAACATGAGGGTATTTTTCAGTTTCAGCAATTCGTATTTGTTTTTTTCCGGATTTGGAAACTAATTCGCCCAAAGTATCTTTCAAATCTTCTTTAGGATAGGCTACTTTTATACCTTTAAAATTTTCATCATAAATAGTCATTGTAACAAAGTATAATGGAAGAGTTTTCATACCATATTCTGGCATATCTTGTTGGGTCAATACTTTGGTTAGCTCTCGGCCACGGTCTGTACGGAAATTATAAAATATAACTACGTCATCGGGTTGTATGGTACCTATGGGTTTTCCATTATCATCTACATGAACAATAGGTAAGATAAACTCATCGCTTATGCCTTCTTGATAGCTTTCTTCAACTGCTTTTACTAAATCTTTAGCCGGTTTTCCTTCGCCTTTTACCAGTAAATCATAAGCTTTTTTAACCCGTTCCCAACGATTATCTCGGTCCATGGCATAATAGCGTCCTATAACCGATGCAATTTTTGCCGGTGTCCCTTTGATATAATCTTGTATATCTTTTAAAAATGTTATTCCCGAATGCGGATCGACATCCCGGCCATCCATAAAGGCATGAATATAGGTAGGAACATTGTATTTTTTGCCCATATCAATCAAGGCTTTTAAATGATCAATATGCGAGTGTACGCCGCCATCAGATAATAAGCCTAATAAATGTACAGACTTATGATTTTTTTTTGCAGTTTCAAAAGCATTTTTCAAAACAATATTTTCAAAAAATGTACCGTCTTTAATGGCTTTATTTATTTTCACTAAATCTTGATAAACAATACGTCCGGCACCTAAATTCATATGCCCGACTTCAGAGTTCCCCATTTGCCCTTCCGGCAGACCGACATTTTCGCCTGATGTATATAACTTAGCGTGAGGATATTTTTGAAGAAGTTGATCAATAAAAGGTGTGTTTGCTTGTGCTATGGCAGAGACTTTCGGGTCTTGAGTGATGCCCCAACCATCCAAAATCATCAATATTACTTTTTTGTTCATAGGTTTAAATGTTTAGAAGATACAAAGATAGCGCAAACATAAACCGGTTGTCAATTTTTTGTTTTAAAGTTTAAGCTAATTTTTGCTTCTTAAATTTTTTTTCTTAAATTTATAAATTAGAAAGCATGAAAACTTCAAAAAACAAATCAGCACTTCAAGAAGTAAAAGGTGTCGATGATTTACCACGGATTAACAAAAAATTGGTGGCATCATTACGGCGTAAAAACACTTTACCGGACATTGATTTAATGGTGAAACAGATTCTGGCAGGTGATAAAATTGCTTTAAGTAAAGCCATAACTTTAATAGAAAGTAGTCAGCCTAAGCATTTTGAAATAGGGCAGAAGATCATCAAAAAATGTTTGCCTTATGCAGAAAATTCTATTCGTATTGGGGTGACAGGAGTTCCGGGTGTCGGAAAAAGCACTTTTATTGAAAGTTTGGGGCGACATTACACGGCTATGGGGCATAAAGTGGCTGTACTGGCTGTAGATCCGAGTAGTCAACTTTCAAAAGGGAGTATTTTAGGAGACAAAACCAGAATGGAACAATTGGCTCGTGATGATGCCGCCTATATTCGTCCCAGTCCGGCCGGAAATAATTTAGGAGGTGTTGCCCGAAAGACCAGAGAAACTATATTATTATGTGAAGCAGCAGGTTTTGACAGGATTATCATCGAAACGGTAGGTGTCGGTCAGTCCGAAGTTATTGCACATTCGATGGTAGATTTCTTTTTATTACTTAAATTAGCCGGCGCCGGTGATGAATTGCAAGGTATTAAGCGTGGTATTATAGAAATGGCTGATTTGATTGTGATCAATAAAGCAGAAGGTGATAATTTGCATGCTGCTAAACTGGCCCAAACAGCTTTTCAAACAGCTTTACATTTTTATCCGCCAAAAAAAAGTGGCTGGCAACCGAGAGTATTATTAGCAAGTGCCTTGTATCATAAAGGTACAGATGATGTAGCGCAAGAAATAGAGGCTTATATAAATCTCACAAAAACTAATCGCTATTTTGATAAAAAGCGTAAAGAACAAAATACCTTTTGGTTGTATGAAACGATTACCCAACAATTAAAAGACCGGTTTTTTAAGGATGTTTCGGTTCAAAAAACATTGCCTGAACTATTAAAACAATTAGAAAACAAGCAAATAACGGCTTTTGAAGCAGCCGAAATTTTATTGAGTAAACAAATTAAATAACAGCAATGAAATGGGGTTTTTAAGAAAAAATATAACCGATATAACAATCTTCATTTTGTTACAATATATTTTTATAGCTGCAATTTTGATGTATTTATATAGTGGTGGTAGTATTTTGCAACCATATAATAAGCAGTATGTTTTAAATCTGAATTTTTTAAACGATTTGGGACGCACTTATTATTTTGACGGTCAGAAAAATTTATTTTGGATTTATTATAGCTTTTCGTTGTTTTTAATTGGTATAGGCATCATTTTATTTTTTTATTTGATTTCACATTTATTAAGACATAAACAGGTCCGGTTAGTAATTCTTTTTTTTGGCATTATTTCAGGTATGAGCTATATGGTATTGGCTTTTGTTCCGATTGATATAAATTTTGAACAAAATATTATGGCAAGCAAAATAGGCGTATACAGTTATTTGTTGGCCAATCTTTTTTTTAATTTCTTCTTAAATAAAGGTAAGTACAGATTTCTTTATTATCTTACTTTGGTTTTTAATTTAATTTTAATTTGTTTAATATTCTATCAAGCTTTTTTACTCAAGTATCATGATCCTGTTTTTGCTTTAAAATTTAAGGTTGTAATACAAAAATTAGTTGCTTTTTTCAGGTTGGCAACAGCTTCTCTAATTTTATATTACATTAAAAGGAAAAGATTATACTATTAAATATTTTTTGTTTTTCGAATTAAAATAGGAAGTATAAATTACTGAAAGTTTTTTAACTTGCCGCCCAAAATTTAAACAAACATATGAAAAGAAATACGTTCATTTTGGGTGCTTTTTTATTCATAAACCTTGTGTTTGCTCAGCAAAAATCTATTACTTCACAGGTTTTGGATACTTTACAAATTACGAGTTTTAATTATCATAATAAGTTACCTTTCATACCTAAAACCATTCAAGTTATCAAAATAAAGGAGATACAGTTAGCTCCTATTGAAAGTTTAGATGATCTACTGGAGCTTGTTGCCGGGATTGATGTACGCACCCGGGGCAGTAAAGGTGTTCAATCAGACATAAGTATTCGTGGTGGTAATTTTGATCAAGTTTTAATTTTGCTCAATGGTGTACGTATAAATAACCCGCAAACCGGTCATCATAATTTAGATTTACCGGTAGATTTTAGTATGCTTGATCATGTAGAGATATTAGAAGGTGCATCCGGACAAAGTTTTGGAGCTAATGCTTTTAGCGGTGCCATTAACTTAGTAACTAAAAATCCAAAAAAAGAACAAGCACAAGCTGTTTTAAAAGCCGGTCAATTTGGTTATACTAAAACAACGCTTGATTTAGCACACGCAATAGAGCGTTTATCAATTTATAATGCTTTTTCATTTCAACGTTCAGATGGATATTTGACACATGATAGTATTAACAATACAGATTTTTATGGCTTAAAAGATTATGCGCATATACATTACGAAGGGAAAAATTTTCCTGTTGATTTACAAGCCGGATTTCATCAAAAAGATTTTGGGGCGAATAGTTTTTATACTTCTAAATATCCTTGGCAATTTGAAAAAACCAAAGGTTATTTTGCGGCTTTATCAAGTCAAATGGGCCAAAAAATTAAAATTAAGCCGGGATTACATTACAATTTGAATTTTGATGAATTTCAGTTATTTAGAGAAAGTGTTTACCAATATCAAAATGGATTTTTTATACATGACAAAGATACAGCACAATATGCTCCGGGGTTATATTATACAGGGCATAATTATCATAAGACCCGTCAAATTGGTGCTGATGTCAATATGCAGTTTAAAACCAAATTAGGTCAATCATACGCGCATTTAAGTTGGGAGAATGAAAAAATTTGGAGTAATAAATTAGGCGAACCGCTTGCGTCTCCTATCATAATTGATAGTCGAACCGCTTATACTAAATCAGCCGGTCGCACATACTATGAAGCGGGTTTTGATCATCATAAAAAATGGAAAAAATGGACATTCGGCGGAGGTCTTAGCATTTTGTTGGCCGATAAATTTGATGCACAAATAAATGGTGATGGTTTTGTCAATTATCAATGGTCTCATTTGATTTCCTATTTTCACATAAGTTCTGCTTCTAGATTGCCGACTTTTACCGATTTGTACTATCAAGGGCCTGACAATATAGGTAATCCTGATTTAAAACCTGAAAAATCTTATACTTATGAATTGGGAGCCAAATTTTGGTTGGGCAATACGCGGCTAAATTCTAGTGTGTTTTTACGACAATCTCGACAGACAATTGATTGGGTTAAATTTGACATAACAGATAAATGGCAACCTCAAAATTTGACCGATTTGCAAACCTTTGGAATAGAAATGTCTTTTAAACACTATTTTAAGCATAAATTGCTAAAAAATTGCAATTTGTCATATGCTTATTTAGATATGACCAAATCGGATACACAAAACTTTATTTCTAAATATGTTTTAGATTATTTAAAACATAAATTTACCTTACAGCTTGCTCACCGATTTGTTTACAACAGTACCCTTAATTGGGTAGGGATATATAAAGATCGCAATGGACAATATTTGGATTACATAGATGGCGCTTATAATTTATTTGATTATAAACCTTATTTTTTAACTAATGTAAAATGGCATAAACAATGGCAAAAAACCCGTTTGAGTTTAACGATTGAAAACGTATTTGATATTACCTACAGAGATTTATCTTATATAAAAATGCCCGGACGTTGGTTTATAATTGAACTTCATTATCAAATAAAGTAATTATTTAACGAATTTGCTGATGTAATGCTGTCCATTTTGATTTGTCAGATTAATGATATACATGCCATGAGGCAAGTTGTCTAATTTGTATGATGGTGCAGTGTGCATCAATTTCATAACCAATTTACCTGTGAGATCATAAATAAATGCTTCTTTCAATTGGTTTTGTTTCAGTATAATGTACAGTTGGTTATTACGCACAAAAACTCGTAAGGGTGAAATCGTTTCACCATATAGCGCATTAGTATCTTCTTGTGCTAACCAAATGGTAGCATTTAGCATTAATTTACGATGAGAGCCTAAGCCTTCATCATACCACCCGTTATATAAGCTGTCATGCGTATCTCCGGTACCGTCATCTGCTGGTGAGCTATCACCTATTGCGACAACTCTTCCTTGTCCGTATTGTGATGATGCACATAATACTTCTCGCGTATCCAGATCATCTTGTTTGAATACAAGAGCTGTAACATTAGGATTGTTTTCCGGAGAGAGTTGTAAACTGGTTCCTCCATGAAATTCTAAGGCAACTACGTCACCAAAATAACCATGTAAAATAGGGTTGTCAGGCAAGTCAGCTACTGATGTTGATGTAAGCGAAAAATTTTCATAATTAAACTCAAATCCAAAAAGATTTTCAGCAAAATTATTTGTATTAAATAAATCATTCCATACATCAACAGAATCTTCTCCATCACCGTTACGGTCAGATATATCATGGTCGGCGGTAATAAACAAACCACCACCATTATAAACATAATTTAAAATAGCTGTTTTTTCATTCTCATTAAACAGTATATTTGGTTCTGTTACAATAAAAACATCATAGTTTGATAAATCTTGAGGGTTGTTACTATCGCCATATGTAATTTTACCATCAAAAGGTAAAGTTTCGACCATATATCCATATTGTACCAATTCAATACCCCATGCAGAGTTGGCTCCGGTCCAATAGTCTTCATTTGTTTGAGCTGTTACAGTCGACTGATCCGGTGTGGGATATCGTTGTGGATTAGCTTCATTTCCACCTATTACCGGGTTAGGATCATAATCTAAATCAAAATTATCGGCATCAATTTGCCAATCTGCATTACTGGCCGTTTCAGCTTTTGTAGCGTCAAAGAGTATTTTGACTTGTGCAAAGCCGGTTACGCTGAAAAATAAAAGAAATAATAAAATATTTTTTTTCATGTTATTATTATTTAATGTAATACTTATAAAATCAATGAATTGGTTCACCATATAAATCAAACTCTTCTGCTTTAGTTATTTTTAAGGAAATAAATTTGCCTATATCTAATGCAAATTTTCGGGCATCTATCCAAACTTCATTATCGACTTCCGGACTATCATGGGCAGTACGCCCTACAAAATAATCACCTTCTTTCCTGTCAATCAGGCATTTATAAACTTTTCCGATTTTATTTTGATTTTTGTCATAAGAGATTTGACTTTGTAAAGCCATAATTTCCTCAACGCGTTTGTTTTTGATTTCTTCCGGCACATTATCTTTTAATTTCTCAGCATAAGTGTTTTCCTCATGCGAGTAAGCAAAAACACCTAACCGGTCAAATTTAGTTTGTGCCACCCACTCTTTAAGTTCTTGGAATTTCTCTTCGGTTTCACCGGGATATCCGACTATTAATGTTGTTCTTATGGCTAAATCAGGTATTTTTTGTCGTAATTTTTGCAGTAAATCTTCTGTTTTTGCTCTAGTATGGCCACGTCGCATTGATTTTAAAATATCATTATTGATATGTTGCAAAGGAATATCCATATAATTGCATATTTTATCTTCTTGTGCAATAGTTTCAATAACCTCTTCGGGAAATCCTGTGGGAAAAGCGTAATGCAGACGAATCCATTCAATACCTTCAACTTTAACTAAGGCTTTTAATAAATCGTTAAGTCGGCGTTTGCCATATAAGTCCAAACCGTAAAAAGTCAAGTCTTGTGCTATTAAAATAAGCTCTTTAACACCTTTTGCAGCTAATTTTTCTGCTTCATGCACTAAGCTTTCAATAGAGCGGCTAATATGTTTTCCGCGAATTAATGGAATTGCACAAAAAGCGCAACTTCTGTCACAACCTTCTGAAATTTTTAAATAAGCATAATGACGTGGTGTGGTCAATTGACGCTCGCCAATGAGTTCATGTTTATAGTCAACGTTAAATTTTTTTAATAAGTTAACCATATCATGTGTGCCAAAATATTGATCGACTTCCGGAATTTCTTTTGGCAATTCTTCTTTGTAACGTTCACTTAAACACCCCGTTACATAAACTTTTTCTATTCTGCCGGCTTGTTTGTCATTAATAGCAGCCAAAATGGTATCAATTGACTCTTGTTTAGCATCGTGAATAAAACCACAGGTATTGATAATTACAATATCGCCATCATCATTGTTATGGGAAACCTGATAGCCGTTATGGACAAGTTGTCCCATAATATTTTCACTGTCGTAGATATTTTTGGAACAGCCTAAAGTTATAATATTTATCTTTTTATGTATTGGCTTAATTTTCATCTAAATTTTATTGGATTGCAAAGATACTCAATTAATGATTATTCTATATTAGTCATCAATATTTTAACAAATAGGAGGTTTTGTTGTATAAACTTGACAAAGAGCCTCTATTTTTTGTATCTTTGCCATATATTTCCTGCCAAACATTTTTGGTGGGAAATATTTTTTACATTTTTTTAAAATTATTGATTATGAGCAAGATAATATATTTAACCCCCGAGGGACTCGAGAATTTAAAAAAGGAATTAGAATATTTGAAATTTACCGAAATGCCTGAGATTACCAAGCGCATTGCAGAAGCACGCGATAAAGGTGATTTGTCAGAAAATGCAGAATATCACGCGGCAAAAGAAGAACAGGTACGCGTAAACAACAAAATTCAAGAGCTCCAATCTACACTTGCCAATGCCCGTATTTTGGATGAAAAAGATTTAGATGCATCAAAGGTCTTAATTTTTTCAACTGTAAAAATTAAAAACTTAAAAACTAAAAAAGAAAAAAGTTATACGCTTGTTTCTGCTAATGAAGCAGACCCGTTAAAAGGAAAGATTTCAGTAGATTCACCCATAGGTAAAGGTTTATTAGGAAAATCAGTAGGAGATATTGCTGAAATAGATGTTCCTGCAGGCAAACTGCAATTAGAAGTTTTAGAAATCACCAGATAATATATTTTGATAAAAAATTACAAATGCCGGCTTAATAAGCCGGTTTTTTTTGGTTTAAAAAGTGCATTATTTCACCAGCAGCACGCTCCGAAACCGGTTCTTTACCTAGTACATTTTCTAGATCTTCGTAAGCTTTTAAACATTGTTGGCGTTCAGATCCACTATTTAATTTTTTTAACTCTTGTGTCAAACGATCGGTGTTAAAATCGTGTTGCAAAAGTTCGGGAATAATAGCGCGTTGCATAATTAAGTTTGGTAAGGAAAAATAATCAATCTTAACAAAATGTTTGCCAATAGCATATTGCCAATTTTGTGTTTTATAAACCACAACTTGTGGTGTCTTAAATAAGGCAGTCTCTAAAGTTGCTGTTCCTGAAGTTACAATGGCACTATGGCTGTGTTGTAACAAGTCATAAGTCTGATTAAAAATAACCGGTATTTTCGGGTAATTCTTTAGCCATATGTTATAATTTTCAGGTTGAAATGAAGGGGCTCCTGAAATGACAAATTGATAATCCGGAAATTTATCAATAATGGCCAGCATTTGAGGTAACATCATCTTGAGCTCTTGTTGTCTGCTACCCGGTAACAAGGCAATAATGGGACGTTTATCTAGATGATTATTTTTCAAAAATTGATCACGAAGTATGCCTTGATGATTTTGAACGGCATCTACTACCGGATTGCCTACATAAGTAGCATTAATGTTATGTTTTTTGTAAAATTTTATTTCAAAAGGTAATATAACTAAAAGCTGATCAACATATTTTTTTATTTTTTTTACACGACCTTCTTTCCATGCCCATAGTTTTGGTGAAATATAATAAGTTGTTTTAAACCCTTTTTTCTTGGCATAAGCGGCAATTTTTAAATTAAATCCGGGATAATCTACTAATATGACACTATCCGGATTAAAATCGTTTAAAGCTTTTTTGGTCAGATTAAAATTTTTATAAATGGTTTTAAAATTTTTTAATACATCTATAAAACCCATAAAAGCCATTTGTTTATAATGTATAAGGGGTTGCTGTCTAACAGCAGCTTTCATTAGGTCACCGCCTAGAAATGCAAATTCGGCTGATGGGTCTTTTTTTAAAATAGCCTTCATAAGATTTGCAGCATGCAAATCTCCCGAAGCTTCACCGGCGATAATAAAATATTTCATGACATTTGAGTATAATTTAATACAAAGATACGTAAGTATGTCGATATTTTTTTTAGACTTCCATTAGTTTATTTGTCAGTAAAAGATTTAGAAATTATAGCACCCATAAGATCGGTTGTTTTGATATAGAATTAAAGTGTATTTTTGTAGTCTAAAATAAAATTTTTCAATATGAAAGTTTTGGTTACCGGCGGATTAGGTTTTATCGGTTCGCATACAGTCGTAGAATTACAACAGAAAGGTTATGAAGTACTGATTGTAGATAATTTGTCTAACTCTACTTTAGAAGTGTTAGAAGGCATTAAAAAGATTACCGGTAAAAAACCTTCTTTTGAAAAAATAGACTTGCGTCGAAAGTTGCAAATTAATGATTTGTTTAAAAAACATCCCGATATTAAAGGTGTTATACATTTTGCAGCTTCAAAAGCCGTTGGTGAGAGTGTAGATAAGCCATTACATTATTATGAAAATAATTTGGCATCACTGATTTTTCTTTTACAAGAAATGCAAGAGCGGCAGATAAAAAATTTTATTTTCAGTTCTTCGTGTACTGTTTATGGTGAGCCTGACATATTACCTGTAACAGAACAAGCGCCAATTAAGCCGGCTTTATCTCCGTATGGAAATACTAAACAAATTGGTGAGGAGATTATCAGAGATACAGTAAAGGCCTCATCAAATATTAAAGCTATTGCTTTACGATACTTCAACCCAATTGGCGCACATCCTTCCGGAGATATAGGCGAATTACCTCGCGGAATACCTCAAAATTTGGTTCCTTTTGTCACGCAAACAGCAGCCGGTATAAGAGCGGAACTATCTGTATATGGCAATGATTATCCGACTCCTGATGGTACAGCCATTCGTGATTATATACATGTTATGGATTTGGCAAAATCGCATGTTATAGCATTAGAACGCTTATTCAAACAACAACAGAAAAATAATTTTGAGGTGTTTAATATTGGTACTGGTTACGGTACATCAGTAATGGATATAATTAAGACTTTTGAAAAGGTTACCGGTTTGTCTCTAAAATATAAAATAGTAGGACGCCGGCCGGGTGATGTGGTAGCTGTATGGGCAGATACAAAATTAGCTTCAAAAGAATTGGGATGGAAAGCCGAATTTGGTTTAGAAGATGCCCTAAGAGATGCATGGAATTGGCAACAGAGATTATTACTTAAATAAATTGACTTATGTATGACTTTATTGTAGTAGGATTAGGTGTGGCAGGTTGGTCATTATTGCAGGTTTTAGAAGAAAATCACCAAAATTTTGTAGTATTTGACAATAATTCTCAACAATCTACCCGTATTGCCGGAGGTATGTATAATCCGGTTATTTTAAAACGTTTTACACCGGCATGGCAGGCTCATCAAATGTTGCCTTATGCTTTATTACAATTTAAAAAAGCCGAATTGGATTTTGATAAACAATATATTTTTGAGTTGGATATTTACAGAAAACTCACCGGTGTTGAAGAACAAAATAATTGGATAGTAGCTTCCGATAAGCCTGTGCTAAAGTCTTATATGAAAGAAATTAGTTTTGATCCTGTTCCAGGCATTAAAGCAGATTTCGGATTTGGTATATTACAGGGTACAGGCATTGTAAATGTGACCCAACTTCTTAATGATGTTAGCATTAAATTTAAAAATACTGGCAAATTATATACTGAGACATTTGATTATGAGGCTTTAAAAATTTATGATCAATATGTTCAATATAAAGATATTAAAGCCAAAAAAATTGTTTTTGCAGAAGGATTTGGAATAAAAAACAATCCGTTTTTTAAAGACCTGCCTTTAATGGGGACTAAGGGCGAAATGTTGATAATAGAAACTGATATTGAAATACCGCATATTATAAAATCTAATGTTTTTATTGCGCCCAATGTTGCTAAAAAAGGACAATATTATGTAGGCGCTACTTATAATTGGCAAGATAAAACTAATGAGCCTACAATTGAGGCACGCGAGCATTTAGTAGAAAAACTAAAACAATTGTTACAAGTCCCGTTTAATATTGTTTTACAAAAAGCAGGAATAAGACCAACGGTAAAGGACAGGCGACCTTTGGTTGGTAAACATCCGGTATATAAAAATTTAGCTGTACTTAATGGTATGGGAACAAGAGGCGTAATTTTGGCGCCAACAATGGCCAAACAGTTATTTCAACATTTAACCTTTGATTTACCTTTGATGAAAGAAGTAGACATCAAAAGGTTTTTATAGGGTTAGTTAAGAATTTTTTAATCGATTTAAATCGGAAAAAAGTAATTTAATGTTTTCATAAGAATTTTGCAAAGGTAAATCGTCGGTTTCTATATCTAACCATTCAACTTTTTCTATACCCTCTTCTATTTGCGGTGTTAAGGGGCTTTTGCCTTCTTCATTCATTTTAAACCAATGGGTAATTTTAAGGCGCTTTTTTTTATTTTCAGTAAATAGATGATAAGTATCGATAAGGAAATGATCAATACTTATATTTTGTATACCGCATTCTTCTTTTACTTCTCTAAGCGCCGTTTCAGCCGGTTCTTCGCCGGGTTCCATTTTTCCTTTTGGTAAATCCCATTTTCCGTTTCTATATATAAATAAATACTTATTTTCATCGTTTTGTACAATACCGCCTGCAGCTTCAATAACATCAAAATGGGTTTTAAATATTGTCCAAGCTTGTTCAATATTAGGGTGATATAAAAAAACTTCCGGCAAAGTGTTATTTTGTAACTTAGTAATAACTTCATCTAAATTAATAGAGGAGAATGCGTAAAGATGCTGTGGGCTTTCATTAAGACTGTCCGTAATTGTTATAGCTTTGTCAAAGATGTAAACTTTATAGGACATGATTCTTAATTTATCTTACAAATTTAATAAAATTTAAGAAAAAATGAAAGGTAAAAAAGTTAAAACCTTGTAATTTAAATTACAAGGTTGATAATCAAATAGTTGAAAATAAAAGCTTTAAGAAAAAGCTTATTGATTAAAATACTTTAAATTTCGAATAGCTTTAATAGGGTTGTCATGATTAAAAATATAGCTGGCAGCTACTAATACATCAGCACCTGCCGCATAAAGTTTAGGAGCATTATCAGCATTTACACCGCCATCGACTTCTATAAGGGCCGTGCTATTATTAGCTATAATTAAATCTTTAACTTCGCGTATCTTATCATAAGAATGTTCAATAAATTTTTGTCCACTATAACCGGGGTTAACAGACATAATCAAAACCAAATCCAATTCTGCAATGATATCTTTTAATAAACTAACAGGTGTGTGAGGATTTAAAGCAACGCCTGCTTTCATGCCAACTCTTTTAATCAAATCTATAGTTCGGTTTAGGTGTACTTGCGTTTCATAATGTACGGTTAATAAGTCTACACCAATGAGTTTAAAATTATGAACATATCGCTCAGGTTTTTCAATCATCAAGTGTGCATCAAAGACTTTATTGCTAAGTTTTCTAAAACTTTTGATAACCGGCATTCCAAAGCTAATATTAGGAACAAAATTGCCATCCATTACATCTAAATGAATCCATTCTGCTTCACTTTCATTTAGCATTTTAAAGGTTTTTTCCATATCAGCAAAATCAGCTGACAAAATAGAGGGTGCAATTATAGGTGTTTGTGACATTCTAATAAATTTTTGTAGGCTAAATTAATCATTTTCTAATAAAAAGGGAACGATTTTTGCTTATTTTTGCAGCATAAATATCTAGTGCATTTTAATAATCAACATTAAAAAATTACGATAATTCATTTATGAATTTTATCTTATTTGACCAAGCATCAGTTAAAGAAAACCTGTTACCTTTAACTTATTTCCGACCAATAGCCGCTATTCGTTGCGGTATCTTTACACTTCAAGAGAAATGGGAAAATTATTTACAAACACCGGTAAGTATTTTATCTGAGAGTTATTTGCAAGAGAAATTTCCGGTAAGCTATCAACCGGATAATATTTATATCAATAGTGCAGTTTTACCTTCTAACGATTTAGTAGCTCAAATAAGCACGCTCGAGCCGGGGCAGGCTCTGTGGAAAAATACATTACTTATTGCTATTAGAAGTGGCAAAATACATTGGGAAGCTTTGCAAACCATCACCGGTTATAAGGTTTTTTATACAGGGACATTAGATATATTAAATAATGTAACAGATATTTTTAGGTTAAATGCTGTTCAAATTAAAAAGGATTTCTATCAAATCATTCAAGACAAGCAAAGTAAATCGCTGTCTGCAACGAATATTAAATTAGGAAAATATCCTGTTTTTTTAGAATCAGGGGCTAAGGTAGAAGCTTGTGTTTTTAATACGGAAGAAGGGCCTGTTTATATAGGAAATGATGTTAAAATACTAGAAGGAAGTCTTATACGAGGACCTTTTGCTGCTTTAGATAAGTCCGTTGTTAAAATGGGTGCTAAGATATATGGCGGGACAACATTAGGACCTTATACTAAAGTCGGCGGCGAAATAAAAGACGTTGTGTTTTTTGGTAATGCCAATAAAGGACATGATGGTTATTTAGGTGATTCGGTTATTGCAGAATGGTGTAACTTAGGAGCTGATACTAATAATTCTAATTTAAAAAATAATTATTCAAAGGTTAAATTATGGAATTATCCCGCCAATGATTTTGTAGATTCCGGCTTACAGTTTTGTGGCCTTATTATGGGTGATCATTCAAAATCAGGTATAGCAACCATGTTTAACACAGGTACAGTAGTGGGAGTAAACAGTAATGTCTTTGGAGCAGATTATCAACCTAAATTTTTCCCATCTTTTAAGTGGGGAGGGAAAAAATATGTCGATTATCATTACGATAAGGCTCTGTCAGTTGCCAAAGCTGTTATGAAAAGGCGTCATAAAGATTTTGATGCTACCGAACAAAACCTCTTTAAAAAAGTTTATAATTTAGTAAAAGAAAAAGAAGCCGGAATGTAGGCTTTATCAAATATAAAAAGTAAAATTATGTGTGGAATTGTTGGATATATAGGACATCGAAATGCGTTCCCTATTATTATTAACGGTTTAAAACGACTTGAATATCGTGGTTACGATAGCGCCGGTTTAGCTCTTTATAATACGGAGTTGGTATTAAAAAAAACGAAGGGTAAAGTGGTTGATTTAGAAGCTTTATTTAAACAACCTTTCGAAAAAATAGGTAATATAGGTTTGGGACACACCCGTTGGGCGACGCATGGAGAACCCAATGACGAAAATGCTCATCCGCACATTTCTAATTCGGGAAATTTGGTCATTGTACACAATGGTATTATTGAAAATTATGATGCTATAAAGCAAACATTAATACACAGAGGCTATACTTTTAAAAGCGAAACTGACACTGAAGTTTTAGTTAATTTGATTGAAGATGTCATGAAAAAAGAACAAGTTGGTTTGGGAAAAGCTGTTCAAATAGCCTTAAATGAAGTTGTAGGCGCTTATGCTATTGTTGTTTTTAACCGGCAAAAGCCTGATGAAGTTGTTTTGGCACGCTTAGGGAGCCCGTTAGCAATAGGTATTGGCAATAATGAATATTTTATTGCATCAGATGCTACACCATTTATAGAGTTTACAAAAAATGCCTTGTATTTGGAGGATGAGCAAATGGCAATTATTCAAAATGGTCAAGAGCCGGACATTAGATACATTAAAGATGATAAAAAAGTGGCACCTTATATACAAGAGTTGCAGTTGAGTTTAGATCAAATAGAAAAAGGTGGCTACGAACATTTTATGCTAAAAGAAATTTATGAACAACCAAATGTTATTAGGGATACGATGCGTGGTCGCGTTTTACCCGATCAAAATTTGATTAAACTATCCGGTATTGACAACCATTTACATAAGTTTTTAAATGCAGAAAGAATAATTATGATAGGCGCAGGGACGTCTTGGCATGCAGGTTTAGTTGGAGAGTATTTATTTGAAGAATTGGCACGCATTCCGGTAGAAGTTGAATATAGCTCAGAATTTCGTTACCGCAACCCTATAATTAAAGAAAACGATATAGTAATTCCGATTTCTCAATCAGGAGAAACCGCAGATACATTGGCAGCTATTAAACTGGCTAAAGAAAAAGGCGCTTTTATTTATGCTGTGTGTAACGTAGTAGGTTCTTCCATACCTCGCGAATCTGATTCCGGAACATATACACATGCGGGTCCCGAGATAGGTGTAGCTTCAACTAAGGCATTTACGACTCAAGTAATGGTTATGGCCATGATGGCTCTTAAATTAGCAAAAGAAAAAGGCACTATTTCTATGTCAGAATATAATTTGTATTTATCTGAGTTAGCGGCACTACCGGAAAAAATTGAGCAAACTTTACAAACCGATTTATATATTCAACAGATAGCTCATCATTATAAGGACGCTTCTAATGCACTCTATTTAGGCAGAGGTTTTAATTTTCCTGTTGCTTTGGAGGGAGCTTTAAAACTTAAAGAAATTTCGTATATTCATGCAGAAGGCTATCCTGCTGCTGAAATGAAGCACGGTCCTATAGCTTTAATTGATGAAAATATGCCTGTTTTTGTAATAGCAACTAAAAAAGGGCAATATGAAAAGGTAGTAAGTAATATTCAGGAAATAAAATCTCGGAAAGGTAAAATTATTGCAATTGTTACCAAAGGCGATAAACAAGTAAAAAACCTAGCTGATCATGTTATCGAAATTCCTGAAACTGTTGAAGCTTTTACACCTTTGTTAGCAACGATTCCATTACAACTATTGTCCTATTATATAGCTGTTTACCGGGGATGCAATGTTGACCAACCGCGTAATTTAGCTAAATCCGTAACAGTGGAATAAGTTAGATTATATGAAAGATTTGATTTCCCAACATAAACGTCTTATAATTATCTTTGCCTCTTTAGTAGCATTAGGGATTACTTTGTGGGAAACCAATCGTTTTTTGCAAGAGTTTAAACAAGAGGAAAGGGCTAAAATGAGTATTTTAGCTTCTGCTTATCAAAAATTATTAGAAGTAAAGGACGATAACCCGCCGCTACTTAATTTATCTTCCAGTATTTTGGAAAACAATAATACAATTCCGGTTATTATTGTTGATAAAAATAACCATATTGTTTTTCATCGTAATTTGCCACAAAACCAACCAAAATATCTACAAAAAAAATTAAACGAATTTAAACAAACAGGTAAGCATTTTAAATTAGATTTAGGTAACAATGACTATCAAATCCTATATTATGGTGATTCTTCATTATTAAATAAATTAACCTATTATCCTCTGATTTTGGCTGGAATTTTTTTACTTTTTCTAACTATTATTTACTTGTATTACCATACCGGTAAAATTTCTGATGAAAACAAGTTATGGTCAGGATTGGCTAAAGAAACAGCCCACCAAATAGGTACACCTTTAAGTTCTCTTATGGGTTGGTTAGAACTGTTGAAAGTTGAGGATAATTTAGATATTCCGGTTGAAGAAATAGAAAAGGACGTACAACGTCTTGATATAATTTCGCAACGTTTTTCTAAAATCGGTTCATCACCCGCATTAGAGTCTGAAAATATTTATGAGTTGACTTATAAAACAGTTCAATACATTTCAAATAGAACATCAAAATGGGTGGAAATAATATTGACTAAACCCAAAACTTCTATATATGCTTTGGTTAATGAACAATTATATGCTTGGGTTATTGAAAACTTACTCAAAAATGCTATTGATGCCATGCAAGGAAAAGGCCAAATAAAAATTAATATTTCTGAAACTGAAAAGCAAGTTATTATAGATATTGCAGATTCAGGCAAAGGTATTCCGCCGGGTAAAACTCATCAAATTTTTCGACCGGGATTTACTACAAAAAAAAGAGGTTGGGGTCTAGGCTTATCTTTAACTAAACGTATTATAGAACAATATCATAAAGGCAAAATTTATGTATTGCAATCTTCCCAAAAAGGGACGACATTTAGAGTTGTTTTAAAAAAATAAAACAAAAAAAAGCCATTGTTTAAATGGCTTTTTAAAAGAGGCACCTAGCAGATTCGAACTGCTGTAAACGGTTTTGCAGACCGCTGCCTAGCCGCTCGGCCAAGGTGCCTTTTTTCGAGTGACAAATTTAAACTTTTTTTCTGTTCTACCCAAAAAATCTTAACGTCTTTTTTTCATTAGCACACTCACAGCTTCTATGTTACCACCTACTGGTGGATTGAGTTTCGTGATTTTAACTTCTACTTTTTGAGCAATTTTAAATTCTTTTAAAATACGGTCTATAATTCGGCAGCCGACTGTTTCCATCAATTTTGCCCTAATCTTCATTTCTTCAATAACAATTTCATTCAATCGGGTATAGTCTAAACCAAATGATAAATCATCTGTTTTAGCGGCCTTTTTCATGTTAGTTTTCACTTTGATGTCGGTTCTGAATTCGGCTCCAATTTTTTCTTCTTCATCCATACAGCCATGATAGCTATACGTGCGAATATTAGAAAGTATAATAAATCCCATAAATAATTTTTGCGACAAAAATACGCTATTTTTAACACTTTCGATATTTATTGAAAAATAGATTATAAGATTTAAAACAAAGTTTATAAATACAAAAAGCCACCGTATCGGTGGCTTAAAGTTAGTAATTATTTAGAATTTAGTTTTCTTTGGTAGCATCCTTTGATTCATCGCCACCTTCTTTAAATAATTCTTTTTTAATAATTTCGTCATAAACATTTTCAGGAAGCGCACCGGGTTGCATCATTGGCGTGCCTTCTGTTGGAATGAATAAAATACTAGGAATACTACGAATACCAAACATACCGGCTAATTCGCGTTCTTTTTCAGTATCTACTTTATAGACTTTTAATTTTCCTTCGTATTTATTGGAAAGGTTTTCCATGATAGGCGCAACCATTTTACAAGGTTGGCACCAATCTGCCCAAAAATCTACAATAGCAGGCACGTCTCCTTTGTATTTCCATTCTTTTTCGTTTTCGTAATCAAAAATTTCGTCTTTAAATTTTTGTAACGTCAAATCAATTGTTGGCATAATTTATATTTTTTTAATGAGCGACAAAGATAAAACATTTTATAAGCCTTTGTCAAGTATTTGTATAAAAAACTAAATATTTAATATTCAAGGCATTAATTTTACTTATGTTACTTTTATGACACATTTTTAAACCATTTATATTTTGCTAATATCAAAAGACCTGCAATAGCAGTAAGAATATTAGTAATCGGATATGAAATCCAAATTCCAAATTGTTTTAAATCAGTATGATATCCTAAATAATATGCCAAAGGGAAACGTAAAATCCAAACGGATAATAATGCTAAAACCATAGAGATTTTGGTTTTACCGGCACCTCTAAAAGCTCCCATCAAAACTAATAGAATACCTAAAAACCCGAATGATAAAGATAAACATTTAATAAATAGTGCGCTTTCTTTAATGGTTGCTAAGTCATTTGGAATGAAAAATTTAGCGACGTCAACAGCAAAAATAAACATTAATATACCAATTAAGCTTAACCCGCCAAAAGCTATTGCTAAGCTTAGTTCTAAGGTTTTTTTAACTCTATAATATGCTTTTGCACCAATGTTTTGTCCAACCAGAGTAGAGGTCGCCATACTCAAACCAAATCCAGGAATTATCACAAAACTCAAGATTCTGCTACCAATACCGTAACTGGCCAAAACCATTGTGCCAAAATGTGTTACGAGCATTACCATCATAAAAATACCCAATGCTCTACTTACTTGTTCTATTGAGACAGGTAAGCCGAGTTTGAATAAATTTTTGATTAGTTCAAAATCCGGTTTGTAGTCACTCAAACTAATTTGAATACCTTGTGTTCCTTTAAACATATAATGTAAAGCTATTATAGCCGATAGTATTTGCGTCCCGACTGTTGCCAATGCGGCACCTTTCACACCATATGCAGGAATTATATTTTTATAACCGAAAATAAATAGGGGATCTAAAATAAGATTAAGTAAGACGGTAGCCAAAACTATGTAAAACGGTAGCTTTACTTTTCCGATACTACGCATAAGTGATTGAAATGTTAGGTACACAAAAGAGGCAGATAAACCTAAGAAGGTTATTTTTAAATAGGCAACTGCTTCTTGATGAACGTCAGGTTTTACTTTCATTATTCCAACTAATACAGGAGAAAGAAAATACCCTATCGCTGACAAAAGAATAGATATGAAAAATACACTGTAAAAGGTTTGTGAAGCTACATGAGCAACAGCATCTAAATCTTTGGCACCTTTGCGTTTTGCAACCAGTATTGATCCGGCAATGGCCATGCCGGAACCTAATGAAATAATGATAAAAACAATAGGAAAAGATAATGACACTGCGGCAACGGCAACACTCCCCAAACGTCCAACCCAAAAGGTATCAGTCAGGTTATAAGCTGTTTGTAATAGATTAGTTAAAATTAATGGAATGGATAATTTAATTAGCGCCTTTAAAATAGAGCCTTCTGTCAAATTTTCTAAGTTTGTTTTTTTCAAGATAAATTTTTTTAAAATAATTTAAATCTAAATTTTTTTTCTTCCAACCATTTGAGTAATTCAGGCCCTATTTTAATACCTAGTTTAGTTTGTAACGGCGTACTCAATTTAGGTTCTTTTCTATCAATAATATTAATTTTAAATTTTTGTTTACCGGGAAATTTGCTTAAGTTATTGTATAATATATCTACAATATCTTTAGAAATTGTGTCGGCATATAAAGTCAATGCCAAATCTTTGGGATTTTTTTCAAAAACTTCATTTAATAAATGAATATCCAGTACAGTAATTCTTAAGCGTTTAGGGTCATAATAGCTTCTGCTTATTCTTAATTTGACCATTACAAATATTTTAGGAACAAAAAAACGGGCAAATTTTAAATAGTCATCATTCCATAAATCTAATGTCATACTGTCTGTGTAATCTTCTATGGTTAATTCACCTTTTTGCTTACCGTTTCTAGTTTCAAAATTTCTGGTTCCTACCACCATACCGGCAATAATTAACTCTTTGCCCAGCATTTTTTCATACTTATGATATTCGAGTATTTTTTCAACCTTTTCTTCTTCATTTTCTAGTAATTCTGTGCCGTCTGTTTGTCGATCATCATCTTTTTTCCCAGATAATATTTCTATCATCTTATTAATTTCATAAATAGATTTTTGAACATAGTAATTATATTCCATTTTTAAGGTATCAAGCGGATGCCCTGATAAATAAATTCCGGTAACTTCTTTTTCTTTTTCAAGTTTTTGTAACTCAGACCAAGGTTCACAAGCCGGAATTTCCGGTTCGGGAATTTGCACTTCTTCGGTATTTCCAAAAAGTGAAGTTTGTAATGAGGCTTCATTTTTCTTGTAATTATTTCCAAATTTAATAGCTTTTTCAATAAAAGTTGTACCGCCTATTTCTTGAAAATATTGAGCCCGATGTGTACCTTCGAAACAATCAAAAGCACCGGCTTTTACTAATGTTTCGATGGTTCTTTTATTAACCGCTCTTAAGTTGACCCGTTTTATAAAATTAAAGAAGCTTTGATAAGGGCCGTTCGCCTTTCGTTCTTCTATAATAGCTTCAACAGCAGCTTTTCCCACACCGGCAGCACCTCCTAACCCGTAACGGATATTTCCTTCTTTATTTACGGTATAAAGATAATTGGATTCATTAATATCGGGAGGCAATACTTTAATGCCCATTTTTCGGGTCTCTTCCATTAAAAACGACAATTTTTTGGCATCTTTAAGATTATGAGACAAAACGGCAGCCATATATTCCGAAGGATAATTAGCTTTGAGATAGGCAGTTTGGTAAGAAACTAAAGCATAACTTACGGCATGCGAACGGTTAAATGCATAGGATGCAAAACTTTTCCAATCTTCCCAAATTTTTTCTAAAATTTCTTTTGAATGTCCTTTTTCAATAGCGCCTTCGATAAACAAGGGGTACATTTCGGCTAATAATGCATGATTCTTTTTTCCCATAGCCTTACGAAGGGTGTCTGCTTGTCCTTTGGTAAAGCCTGCTAGTTTTTGTGACAAAAGCATAACTTGCTCTTGGTAAATGGTAATTCCATAAGTTGTTTTCAGATATTCTTCCATTTCCGGAAGGTCGTAAGTAACAGGTTCTTGACCGTATTTACGACGAATATAATTCGGAATTTTTTCCATGGGCCCCGGTCTGTATAAGGCTACCATAGCTATTAAATCTTCAAATTCAGTAGGTCGCAAATTCATTAAGTGCTTACGCATGCCGTCCGATTCAAATTGAAAAACGGTGGCTGTTTGTCCGCGTTGAAAGAGTCTATAAGTATTTTCATCATCGAGAGGTAAATTGTCAATATCAATTTTTATACCTCGGCGTTCTTCTATTAATTGCAAGGCATCTCTAATGATAGTCAGGGTTTTAATACCCAAAAAATCCATTTTTAAAAGACCCGCAGATTCAACCACAGAGTTGTCAAACTGGGTAACAAACATATCAGAACCTTTGGCTGTTGTTACAGGAACAACATTGTCTAGTGCGGTTGGTGCAATAATAAATCCGCAGGCATGCAAGCCTAAATTACGTAGAGATCCTTCGATACGGCCGGCTGTTTTGACCGTTTGTGCAAGCTCATCTGTGCCTTCTGCAATTTGTGCTAATTCTAGTACTTCTGAAATTATTTCCGGACGTTTGGCTTTTTCTTTAATTTTGGCTTCATCTTTTTTTAGAATTAAATCTAATGAGACGTGGGCTTTTTTGGCTAATTTTTCAGATTCTGACAGGGGTAACTCAGTTACTCTTGCGGCATCTTTAATTGAGGATTTGGCTGCCATGGTACCATAGGTAATAATTTGCGCTACGCGTTCACGACCATATTTATTAATAACATATTCTATGACACGTTCACGACCTTCATCGTCAAAATCCATGTCGATATCAGGTAGAGATACGCGTTCCGGGTTGAGAAAACGTTCAAAAAGCAACTGATATTTTATTGGATCGACATTGGTAATCCCTAAAGTATAAGCAACGGCAGAACCGGCAGCTGATCCTCTTCCGGGACCACACATTACACCCATTTTTTTGGCTGCCTTAATGATATCCTGTACAATTAAAAAATATCCGGGGTAGCCGGTTTTTTCAATTGTGTCTAATTCAAATTCTAATCGTTCTTCAATTTCCGGAGTAATTTCACCCCAACGGTTTTTGGCACCTTCATACGTTAGATATCGTAAGTAAGCATTTTCGCCGCGTTTACCGCCATCTTGTTCGTCTAAAGGATTGATAAATTCTTCGGGAATATCAAATTTTGGTAAAAGCACCTCTCTTTTTAATTCAAATACTTCGACTTTATCAACTATTTCTTGTATGTTACTAATGGCTTCAGGAATATCTTTAAAGAGTTCTTTCATTTGTTGAGGCGACTTGAAATAAAATTCATTATTAGGCAAGCCATAACGAAAACCGCGGCCTCTCCCAATAGGTGTTGATTTTTTTTCATTATCGCGGATACATAATAGCACATCTTGCGCATCGGCATCTTCTTGTTCAATATAATAAGTGTTATTTGCAGCAACTACTTTTAAACGATGTTTTTTAGCCAGCTCAATTATAACAGTATTGACATGTTCTTCTTCTTCAAGTCCGTGACGGTTGAGTTCTAAATAATAATCTTCTTCAAACAAGTTTTTCCACCATAGTAGCGCTTCTTCGGCTTGCTTATTACCCGTACTCAATATATTTTGAGCTATTTCTCCATTTAGAGCACCACTTAATACGATGATACCTTCTTTGTATTTTTCAATCCAGTCACGACCAATTCTAGGAACATAATAAAAACCTTCGGTGTGAGCTGTTGAGGTAAGTTTAATTAAATTTTGATAACCTTTTTTATTTTTAGCTATAAATACAGTTGTGTAACCGTTATTTTTGACATCTTTTTTAGTATGATCGTCTACGACATTTAATTCTACACCGACTAAAGGTTTAATTTGCTCATAATCAGGTTTGTTTTTATTGTGTTTTTCAAGTGCTGAAACAAAATGAAAAACACCCATCATGTTATTACTGTCAGTAATAGCTACTGCAGGCATTTTATAGTCGGCAGCTTTTTGGATAAGTTCGGAAATTTTAGTTGTAGATTGTAAGACGGAATATTGTGTATGATTATGTAAATGAACAAATTCAACATCTTTTAATGAGGATATGCTAGCATCTGCTGATCCGGATGATTTTTTTTCGGTAGCTTTTTGACGCAAACGGGCACTTTTGTCTTTAAAACTTTCGTGTTTTAAACCGATTAAGCTAAAAGGATGTGGGTTTTTAGTTTGAAATTCTTTTAGCTCATTTTCTGTACTTTGTAATTCGTCAGGAGTATAATGTCCTTTTCTGAGTAATTCGAGAAAAATACGTGCTGTTGCTTCCACATCTGCTGATGCGTTATGAGCTTCTGCAAAATCTTGACCAAAGAGGTGACGGTATAATTCTCCTAACTTTGGAAGTTTAAACCTGCCATTTCTCCCGCCGGGCAATTGGCATAATTGCGCTGTTTTTTCCGTCATGGTATCTAAGGCGCTTTTTTTTAACAAACTTGTTGAAATATTTTGACGGATAAACTCTGCGGCTGTAACTTTTCGATCAAATTCAATATTATGTCCTACAATAAATTTAGATTTATCAATAGCATTATTAAATTTTTCTAAGACTATTGACAGGTCATGACCTTCTTGTAAGGCCAATTCAGTAGAAATACCATGTATTTGTTCTGATTCAAATGGAATATTGAATCCTTCCGGTTTAATGAGAAAGTTATTTTGTTCAATAAGATTTCCCCATTTATCATGTAATTGCCAAGCAATTTGAATCACTCTGGGCCAATTATCGGTGTCTGAAGCAGGTGCCTTAAAATTTTTAGGCAAACCGGTGGTTTCTGTGTCGAAAATTAAATACATAAGCGCTTTAAAAATAAGGTGTTAAAGGTATATTTTGATCACTTGCGATAACAGCAAAGTTATAAAATAAAGCGCAGAGAATGCTAAATAGTTATTAACAATAACAGGTATTTTTATTTTAAAACTAAATAGAAAATATTAGAAAATACTCCATCCTAATTTGGTAGTTAATAATTCTAAGGCTTTCATGCCTTTTACAGAGTTGCCTTTAGCGTTGAGCAGCGGACTCCACACAGCAATAGCATATTTGCCCGGATGCAAGGCAGCAATTCCGCCACCTACACCACTTTTTCCCGGCAATCCTACTCTGAATGTAAATTCGCCCGCTTCATCATAAAAGCCACAAGTTTGCATAATGGCATTGAGCCGCTTGGTTTGACTTTCTGTAAGAATTTGTTCAGGACTATCAGGTATGATACCACTATTGGCATACAATAAAAAAGTTTTCGACAATTCGCTGGCTGTCATTTCTATTGAACAGAGTTTAAAGTATAAATCCAAAACGTTTTCAGTTTCATTTTGTATGCGCCCGAAAGATTTCATTAAGTGTATTAAAGCGCGGTTGCGATAACCTGTTTTTTTTTCAGATTGGTAAACAGCCGGATTATAAGTTATGGTTTTATTTCGTGCTATTTTGCGTACAAAAGACAATATTTCATCTTCCGGATTGTTTAGTTCTGAAATCAAAACATCACAAATAGCCAATGCACCGGCATTAATAAGCGGATTGCGAGGAAAGCCTTGTTCTTGTTCTAATTGTATTAAGGAGTTAAACGGGTTGCCGGAAGGTTCAACACCTACATGCTGAAATATAGCACTTCCTTTTAGTTGGTAGGCCAAAGTAAAAGCAAATACTTTGGCAATACTTTGCAAGCTGAATTTTTCATTTACATCACCTATGCCGTAGTGTTTTTTATCAATTGTGGTTATATGGAGTGCAAATTTATTGGGTTGAACATTAGCTAACTCAGGAATATAACTAGCTTGTTGACCTTCTAAGTTTAAGGTGTTAACTTCCTTATAAATTTGTTCTAAGAGGTTTTTAAACATTTATATTTTTTTTTAGCCAAAGCCTTATCAATAGTTGATAAGGTTTTGGCTTATAAAGTCTATTTTATATGGACTAAAAAATATTTCTTTTTACCACGCTGCAGTAAGATATATTTACCGCTGATAAGATCTTCGGGAGTTAAAATTTTATCAGAATTTACTTTTTCTTTATTTACAGAGACTGAATTTTCTTTTAGCGCCCGACGCGCTTCATTTCCGGAGCTTAAAAATCCGCTTTCTATTAAAGCTGAGCCAATATCTATTCCTTTTTGTAGGTCTTCAAGATGTAATTCTCCTTGAGGCACCCCCTCAAATACATCTAAAAAAGTTTGTTCGTCTAATTGTTTTAAAGCTTCTGATCCGGCTTTTTTATTAAACAAAATTTGACTGGCTTCTTGTGCTTTTTGTAAAGCGTCTTCACTATGAACCATCTTGGTTACCTCTTCGGCAAGTTTCTTTTGCAGTAAACGTAAATGAGGTGTTTCGCGATGTTCAAATATAAGTTTTTCTATAGTTTCTTTATCTAAAAATGTAAAAATCTTAATGTATTTTTCTGCATCTTCATCACTGACATTAATCCAGAATTGGTAAAATTTATAAGGTGACGTATATTTGGAACTAAGCCATACATTACCCTGCTCTGTTTTGCCAAATTTTCCGCCATCAGACTTGGTTATAAGGGGAACGGTTAAAGCATAAGCTTTACCCCCTTCAACGCGTCTGATAAGTTCGGTGCCTGTAGTCATGTTGCCCCACTGATCGCTGCCTCCCATTTGTAGTTGACAGTTATTATGACGGTATAAATGTAAAAAATCATAACCTTGAAATAGTTGATAGGTAAATTCTGTAAAAGACATACCTGTACTATCATCATGTTCCGGATTAAGTCTTTTTTTTACAGAATCTTTAGCCATCATATAATTTACAGAAATATGTTTGCCGATATTCCTAACAAATTCTATCAAGGATACATCTTTAAACCAATCATAATTATTCACTAAAACTGCCGGATTGTCTTTGGCTTCAAAGTCTATAAATTGTGCTAGTTGTTTTTTTATGGCAGTTATGTTATGGTTCAATGTTTTTTCATCTAACAAATTGCGTTCTTTTGATTTTCCGGAAGGATCACCAATCATACCGGTAGCACCGCCGACTAAAGCAATAGGTTTATGTCCGGCTCGTTGAAAATGCATTAAAATCAGAATAGGAACTAAATTACCTATATGAAGAGAGTCGGCTGTTGGGTCAAAACCTATATAACCACTCACTTGTTTTTGGTCTAATAATTTTTCTGTACCGGGCATTATGTCATGTAACAAACCACGCCATTTAAGTTCTTCTACAAATTTGCTCATTTATTTTTGTTTTTTGTATTGCAAAAGTATAAAAAACTGCTCGAAGTAAAAAAGTCACTAATGATATTTGTCATGGTAGAATTATATATGTATGTTTGTATTTAAATAAACATTAGATGAATAACTCTATTAAATTGCAATTAGAAGCAAATAAAAATTATACATGGTGTACTTGTGGTTTATCTTCTCGGTTGCCTTTTTGTAATGGTAAACACTCTGATACCGGATTGAGACCATTGATTTTTAGCGTAAATAAAACTAAAAATTATTTATTGTGTACTTGCCAACGGACACAAGATGCACCTTTTTGTGATGGTAGTCATAAATAATGCATTATGCGATATTTAATGTTTTAGCTAAATTGCAATTATTTTAATTAAATTATTACTCATTATGAAAGGACAAGAAGCTGTATTATATATTATGGGCATGATTATGATTGCATTGATGTTGATTTTCTTTATGCAATTATTTATGTCGGGTAAATAAGTTGAATTTTAACAATCTGCTATCTAGAATTATTATAAATTTGTTGACTTTATTTATTTAAAATGTCTTCCAAAGAGAAATTAACTTGTTATCATTGTGGTTTAGAAATGTCTGAAAACGAAACCGTTTGGTTTGACGAAAAACCCTTCTGTTGCAACGGTTGTAAGACGGTTTACGAAATATTAAATCAAAACAAACTGGCTAAATACTACAAAATTAATGAGACGCCGGGTATTAAAAATACACAAATAGATCAGGAAATTAAACACAAATACGCTTATTTAGACGATCCTGATATTGAACAAAAACTACTAGAATTTGAAGGTGGGCCTGTTAAAATTGTCAATTTTTATATTCCTAATATTCATTGCAGCTCTTGTATTTGGGTTTTAGAAAATTTAGACAAACTCAATCCATACATTACACATTCAGAAGTTAATTTTCCTGCAAAAAATGTTCGTGTTACTTATCAAGGTGATCATCTGACATTGCGTGAAATTGTCGAAATTTTGGCTTCAATTGCGTATCCGCCGCTAATTAGTTTAGATGACCTAGAAAAAGATAAAAAAAAATCAAATAAAAAATTACTTTATCAATTGGCCATTGCCGGATTTTCTTTTGGCAATATTATGCTTATGTCCTTACCGGAATATATTCAACAACAAGGTTTTTGGATTGAAAAATTTGCACCTCTATTTCGTTGGTTAATATTTGCTTTAACTTTACCTGTTGTTTTTTTTGCAGCTCAAGATTATTTTGATAGTGCCATTAAAGGATTGCGTCAAAAAATTATCAATGTCGATATTTTAATTGCCTTAGGTATAACCGTTTTGTTTTTACGTAGTACTTACGAAATTTTAACCGGTACCGGAACAGGGTATTTTGATAGCTTAACTGGTTTGGTTTTCTTTTTATTGTTAGGCAAATACTTTCAGCGGATAACCTATGATTATCTTTCCTTTGAACGAGATTATAAGTCTTATTTCCCTATAGCCGTAACAAAATTAGTGGGTGATAAAGAAGAAGTTGTTCAAATTAAAGATTTAAAAGCCGGTGATCGATTTTTAATACGTAACGAAGAAATAATTCCAGTAGATGGCATTTTGATGAAAAACAAAGCGCTGATAGATTATAGTTTTGTGACAGGTGAATCTATGCCTATCGAAAAAAAAGTAGGAGATAAGCTGCTGGCTGGCGGCAAGCAAAAGGGAAGTTATATCGAAATAGAAGCTATAAGTGATGTAGATAATAGCTATTTGACCAAATTATGGAGCCGAGAAGCTTTTAAGGAAAATAATACTCAAACCATTAAGTCCTTAACTGATAAGATTAGTCAATATTTTACCTTTGTTATTCTCAGTATTGCCTTTTTAGCAGGTTTGTATTGGGCTGTTACTGATCATTGGTCAACAGCTATTTGGGTAATAACTGCTGTATTAATTGTAGCTTGTCCGTGTGCCTTGGCATTATCAGCTCCATTTGCTTTTGGAAATATATTAAGAAAATTTGGCTACCATCAATTTTATTTAAAAAATGCACAAGTTGTTGAGGATCTGTCAAAAATTGACACCATAGTTTTCGATAAAACAGGCACACTTACGAAACAAGATAAATACAAACTGCGCTATGAAGGACAAATTTTGTCTGATGAAGACCAAAGCATTATTAAAACAATGGTTAAAGCTTCCAATCATCCGCTAAGCAGACTTATTTATGAATATTTTCATAATGCTTCAATAAAAAATCTGGATTTTATAACCGAAATAACAGGTAAAGGCATTGAAGCAAAAGTTGGAGATGATGCTTATAAAATAGGTTCTGCACCATTTACCGGTGCTCAATCAGAAGAAGAAAGTACTCAAGTTTTTATTTGCAAAAACACGCATATATTAGGAACATTTATTTTTGAAGCAAATTATCGGCCCGGATTGCCTCATCTCTTTAAACAATTAGACAAAGATTATAAACTATATGTGTTATCTGGCGATAATGCACACGAAGAAACTGCTCTAAAGGCGCTTTTACCATCGAATCTTATTTATAAATTCAATCAATCTGTGCATGATAAAATGAATTTTATTTATGAATTGCAAAAACAAGGCAAACGGATTATGATGATAGGAGATGGCTTAAATGATGCCGGCGCTTTGCAACAAGCAGATGTTGGGGTGGCCCTCTCGGATGATACTAATGTCTTTACACCTTCATCAGATGGAATTTTAAAAGGAGATCGTTTGATCCAATTACCTCGATTTTTAAAAATTGCCAAACAATCAAAATATATAATTTACCTGAGTTTTATGATAGCTTTTTTGTATAATATAATAGGTTTAGGTTTTGCAATTACCAATCATTTAACACCTATTGTAGCAGCTATTTTAATGCCAATTAGTTCTATCTCTATTGTTGTATTTGTTACATTGCTAACAAATATTATTTCTAATTCACTGAAATACAATAAGTTTCAAGATTAAAAGATATTTTTGTATTTTATAAATATTTGTATCTTTGTGAAGTTTAAGTAAAGAAGATGATTGCATTATATTTAACCATTTTTATCAGTTTTATCATTGCACTCATTTTTTTGGTACTGTTTTTAAAATCTGTAAAAACAGGTCAATATGAAGACACCTACACACCTTCTGTTAGGATGATATTTGATGATGAGTTTTCAGAAGATGATGAAAAAGATGAAATAGCGTCTTCAAAAGCTGAATAAATAATTAACCAAAATTAAATTATATGTTAAAAGAGAAATTTTATTATGATGACAAAATTGTAAAGCTGTTTTCGTGGGCCACGGTTGTGTGGGGAATTACTGCTTTTACAATTGGTCTTATGGTAGCTTATTTATATTGGTTTCCTCATTATATGGATGGAATCTCTTGGTTGAGTTATGGCCGTTTAAGACCTTTACATACCAATGCAGCTATTTTTGCTTTTGTCGGAAATGGTATTTTTGCAGGCGCTTATTACAGTACGCAACGTTTATTAAAAACAAGAATGTATAGTGATGCTTTGAGCCGTATACATTTTTGGGGATGGCAATTAATTATTGTCTTGGCAGCTATTACTTTGCCGCTTGGTTTTACACAAAGTAAAGAATATGCAGAATTAGAATGGCCTATCGATATTTTGGTAGCTTTAATTTGGGTAGTGTTTACCATCAACTTAGTTATGACTGTGGTAAAAAGACGTGTTCGTCATATTTATGTGGCTATTTGGTTTTATCTATCTACCGCAGTAACCATAGCTATGTTATACATATTTAATAACTTGAGTTTGCCTGTTAGTCTTACTTCAACAAAAAGTTATTCATTATATTCCGGAGTTGAAGATGCTGTTGTGCAATGGTGGTATGGTCATAATGCCGTAGCTTTTTTCTTGACGACACCTATTTTAGGCTTAATGTACTATTTTGTTCCAAAAGCAGCCAAACGCCCAATTTATTCTTATAGATTATCGATCATCCATTTCTGGTCGTTAATCTTTATTTATATATGGGCCGGACCTCACCATTTACTTTACTCTGCTGTTCCAGAATGGGCCCAAATTTTAGGTACAATTTTTTCCGTGATGCTTATTTTCCCTTCTTGGGGTGGTATGATTAACGGTTTATTAACCTTACGTGGTGCGTGGGATCGTGTGCGAGAAGACCCTATTTTAAAAATGTATGTAGTGGCCATCACTTCTTATGGTATGAGTACTTTTGAAGGGCCAATGTTATCTTTCAAATCATTAAATGCCATTGCCCACTTTACCGACTGGATTATTGCGCATGTTCATGTCGGAACATTAGGCTGGAACGGCTTTATAATTATGGGAATGCTTTATTGGATGGTTCCTCGGTTATATAAAACAAAATTATATTCGAAAAAATTAGCCAATCAACATTTTTGGATTGGAACTATAGGGATTTTATTATATGTAATTCCTATGTACATAGCAGGATGGACACAAGCACTGATGTGGAAAGAATTTAACCCTGATGGCACGTTAAAATATGGTGAATTTATGGACACTGTTACTGAAATATTGCCTATGCATTATATGCGAGCAATAGGCGGTACTTTATATTTAACCGGTGCTTTGATTTTGGTTTATAATTTGGTAAAAACCGTTAAAGGACATACTGTTGAAGATACAGAAGCAGAAGCTGCACCATTAGAACCAATTCCTGCTGCACGCCAAAAAGGTGAAGACTTTCATAATTGGCTTGAAAGACGAGGAGTCTTATTTACTGTTTTAGCTTTGATTGCTACAGCCATAGGTGGTGCAGTTGAAATAATACCGACAATTTTTATAGATTCAAATATTCCCAAATTAGCCACTGTTAAACCTTATACACCTTTGGAAGTAGAAGGACGTGATATTTATGTTCGAGAAGGATGTTATAATTGCCACTCACAATTGATAAGACCATTCCGAAGTGAAGTCGAGCGTTACGGACCTTATTCAAAAGCAGGTGAATATGTTTACGATCACCCATTTCAATGGGGATCCAAACGTACAGGACCGGATTTACTTCGTGAAGGTGGAAAACGACCTAATCTATGGCATTTCAATCATATGTATGAACCTGAATCTATGATGTATGGTTCTATCATGCCTAATTATAAGTGGATAGTCACCAACGATTTGGATGCCTCTGATATAAAAGACAAACTAAAAGCTTTAAGAATATTAGGAACCAAATTAAAAAATGGAACTGAATATTATACAGATGAATATATTGAAAATGCCCCTAAACTTTTAGAAAAACAAGCCAAAGAAATAGCAGCTGATCTGGAAGCTAATAATGTTGAAGCAACAGAATCATATGCCAAAGCTTTTGGTGATCAAAAAGTAGATTTAAGTAAAAAAGAAATCGTTGCACTTATTGCTTATTTGCAACGTTTAGGTACTGATACAACTCAAAAAGTTGAAACAGCAAAAAAATAATTATGTTAAGAAACATCAAAGATTATTTGTCAAGTCATCCCGGGTTAAATTTTTTTGATCTTTTTCCCATAATATTATTTACACTTATATTTATTTTTGTAATAGTATATACATTTGGCTTGCCAAAAAGACATATTGATGAATTAAAAAATTTTCCCCTTAACGACCAAAATGATTTAGATTATGGCAAAAAAGAATGAATCAGCTTTTGACAGGCTTTTAAAAAAGCTGACAAAAGCAACCCCTATAGAACAAGAAAGTTCCGTCAAATTAGACCACGATTTTGATGGCATACAAGAACTGAATAATCCTTTACCACCTTGGTGGACAGCCGGATTTATTATTACTGTTATTATTTCAGTTTTTTATATTTTTTATTATATGGTTGAAGGCAAAGACAGTCAGTATGATGAATATCAACTTGAAATTGCAAGAGCCAAAGAACGTGTTAATGCTTATAAAAAAGAACATCATATTGTTGATGCCAATACTGTTACATTATTAACTGATAAAAATTCATTAGAAGAAGGTAAACAAATTTATCTTAAAAATTGTGCAGCATGTCATGTGGCAGATGGCGGTGGCTTAGTCGGACCTAATTTGACAGATGAAAATTGGATTTACGGCTGTGATATTAAAGATGTTTTTAACGTTATTACTAATGGTACCAGTAAAGGTATGCCTCCTTGGAAAGCTTTAGGTGCTGATAAAATACAAAAGGTCTCCAGTTATGTATTATCTTTACAAGGCACTAAACCTGCTAAATCCAAAGCTCCGGAAGGAAAACCTTGTAAACGTGGATAAGATATTTATAAGCTTAAAAATAAAGCAGTTTGAAGTCAAACTGCTTTATTTTGATTAAAAAAATTATTTAAAATGAATACAAATAAAGAAGAATCATTCAGAGATCATATCGGTACCATCAACGAAGAAGGATTGCGAAATTGGATACATCCTAAAAAACCTCAAGGCCGTTTTTATAACCGGCGTACCATTCTAAGTGTTTTTCTCTTGGTTTTATTCATCATCGGCCCTTTTATAAAAGTCAATGGTGAGCAATATATGTTGTTTAATATCTTAGAAAGAAAGTTCCACATATTCGGTAAACCTTTTTTTCCGCAAGATTTTTATTTGTTAGCATTAGCAGGCGTCATATCTGTTGTTTTCTTAGTTCTATTTACAGTTGTATACGGTCGTATATTTTGTGGTTGGTTATGTCCTCAAACAATTTTTATGGAAATGCTTTTCCGTAAAATAGAATATTTTTTTGAAGGCGACCGCCCTAAACAAATAAAATTAGACCGCATGCCCTGGAATACTGAAAAAATAAGAAAACGAGGTCTCAAATGGGTTGTTTTTTATATTGTTTCACTACTAATCACTACTGTAATGCTGGCTTATGTTGCTGGCGCCGATTATGTTATTAATTTTTGGAAACATCCTTTCGGCGATGTAAAAGCCTGGATTATATATCTGATTTTTACCACAGTATTTTATTTTGTTTTTGCATGGTTTAGAGAACAAGTATGTATTATTGCATGTCCTTATGGTCGTTTGCAAGGTGTCTTAACCGATGAAAACACTATCATGGTAGCTTATGATTACAAAAGAGGTGAAAAAAGAGCTCCTATGCGTAAAGGTCAAGATCGTGAAGCATTAGGACTTGGTGACTGTATTGATTGTAAGCAATGTGTTTTGGTATGCCCTACAGGTATTGATATTAGAAACGGCACCCAACTGGAATGTATAAATTGTACAGCTTGTATGGATGCCTGTGATGCTACTATGGATGCCATAGGTAAGCCCAGAGGGTTGATTAGGTATGCTTCTAAAGTAAGCATAGAAGAAGGGCATGGTAAAATTTTTACGACACGTGTTAAATTTTACACTGTTATATTAGCAGCCTTACTTAGCATATTTATATATTTATTTGCCAACCGGCCGGAAGTTCAGCTTAAAGTACTTCGTACTCGCGGACAAGTCTTTACAGAATTACCCAACGGCGAAATACAAAATATGTATCAGGCTACTATTATCAATAAAAGTAATCACCCTTATAACGGTTTGAAAGTTAAACTAATCGACCCTAAAAAAGGTAAGATTACGATTTCCGGTGTAGGGAAAGAGCTCGATTTAAAAAAAGAAGAAATCAAACAAGTAATTATTTTTATTACTTTGCCTAAAAACAATTTTCATGGTAAACACAAAATTAAATTAGGTATTTATAACAACAATAAACTTTTAGATAGTTACAAAACTGTTTTTATTGCACCTGTTAGATAGTAGTGATTATTCAAGAGGTTACCTAAATAACCTCTTGAATTTTAATATAAAAATTAGCCTATGAAAAAAATAAAATTACATTGGGGATGGAGTATTTTAACGGTTTACTTGGTTTTTATGAGTATTTTCCTTTTTTATTTTTGGCGCTCTTTTCAAGAACAAGAAACCAACGAGATGGTTACTAATGATTATTATAATAAAGAACTGGTATATGAACAGGTAATAGATAAAAAAGCAAATGCAGATACTATGAGGCTGCCTGTAAAAATCATACAAACACCTAAAGGTTTAAAAATTATTTTCCCGTCATATGTTAAAAATGCCAATGGCCAAATAACTTTATATAAACCTGATAATTCAAAACTAGACCGGCATATTGATTTGCAACCAGATGAAAATGGAATACAAATCATTGCAACTGAAACTTTAGTGCCCGGTCGTTGGAATGTGAGTGTCGATTGGAAAATTGCTAACGTACCTTACTTGATAGAAAAAAAAATAATGTTTAAATAATATGACAACAATTCTACTAACAGCTTTGCTACTAGGCTTAATGGGGAGCTTTCATTGTTTAGGAATGTGTGGTCCCATAGCTTTTATTTTGCCTGTTGACCGCAATAGTAAACCAAAAATGGCTTTACAAACTTTATTATATCATATAGGTCGTATGACAGCTTATGCCACTATAGGATTTATTTTCGGTTACTTAGGAAAAGGGATTTCTTTAATTGGATTTCAGCAAAAAGTTTCTCTTATCATGGGTATCTTAATGCTTATCTTTGCTTTTGTACCATCCAGTAAAGTTTTACGTTTAAAGCCTTTTGCTTGGTGGAATGCTTTTGTATATTTTGTAAAAACCAATCTAAGTCATTATTTACAAAGACGCTCAACTCTAGGCTTTTATGTCATTGGATTTTTAAATGGATTATTACCTTGTGGATTGGTTTACATTGCTCTAGTAGGAGCTATGGCTACTGGTGACCCTGTTTTAGGAGCACTATATATGGCTATTTTTGGTTTAGGAACCGCCCCTATGATGACAATTGCTATTTATTTAGGTAGTTTTGTTTCTGTTCAAATGCGTAATAAAATTAACCGTTTAATACCTTATGCTGTTGCATTCGTTGGAATCTTATTTATTTTAAGAGGCCTAAACTTAGGCGTGAAATATTTATCACCTTCGGAAAAAATGCTTGATACTAATAGCAAAATGATTAAAATGAAATCAGAGAAAATGCAACAAAAGATTAATCACGTTTTAGAGAAATAAAAATTTAAAATTAGACTAACTAATTTTTAGCAAAAAGCAATACTTTAATATTTTCGGAACAAAAAAAAATTGCGTACATTTGTTATTGAAAAAATTAAACATATGCAATTTTTAGTTTCCAGCGATGAATTAATAAAAAATTTACAGGCGTTACGTAATGTCATCAATAATAATAATACGATTCCGGTTTTAGATAATTTTTTATTTGAGTTAAATAATAATTCTTTAAAGATTACAGCTTCTGATTTAGAAACAACGATGACTGCTACCATTGCCGTGGAGTCAAACGATACCGGAAAGTTTTTATTACCCGCCCGTATGTTGGTTGATACTGTAAAAGCCTTACCTGTACAACCGCTGACCTTTATGTTTAACGAAAATAATACGATGAACATTATTAGCGAAACCGGAAAGTACAGTTTTGCTTATGCAGATGCTGCTGATTATCCCAATCCGGTAGAAATGGAAGAAGCCGCTAAAATTAATATTCCTTCCGGAGTCTTGGCTGATGCAGTAAGTAAAACTATTTTTGCTACAAGTAATGATGATTTGCGGCCTACTATGACAGGCATTCTATTTGAATTTTCACCGGAGGGCTTAAACTTTGTTGCAACAGATGCACACAAATTAGTTAAATATGAACGCAATGATTTGAAAGCCGATGCCGAAACACAATTTATTGTCCCCAAAAAGCCACTTCAAATTTTAAAAAATTATATTGCCGGCACAAATGATGAAGTTATCATTGCATATGATGACAGAAACGTAGAGTTTAATTTTGATAACATAAGGTTATTGTCCCGTTTAATAAATGGCCAATATCCGAATTACAGAGCTGTAATTCCTACAAATAATCCGAATGTTTTAACAGCAGATAGACAAAATCTATTGAATGTAGTCAAAAGAGTTGCAATTTTTGCCAATAAAGCTACACATTTAATTCGTTTAGATATTACCGGAGCCGAATTAAAAGTATCTGCAGAAGATTTAGATTTTTCAAATAAAGCCGAAGAACGACTTACTGCCGACTACCAAGGTGATGATATGTCAATTGGCTTTAATTCAAAATTTTTAGTAGAAATGCTCTCTAATTTAGATTCAGATGAAATATCTCTAAACATGTCTGTTCCTAGTAAAGCAGCCTTAATACACCCTATTGATGGCTTAGAAGAAGGAGAATTTGTAACTATGCTTGTGATGCCATTAATGTTGAGTTAGGCGTTCAGAGATGCAAACTTTATATAATATAGGACTTTATATTTCCGAAAATTTATTAAAAGTTTTCGGAAATTTTTTTGGACCTAAAATTAAAAAATTTAAAAGGGGACAAACTAAATCTTGGAAAGATTTATATGATTGTGTGAACTCTACAAAACCTGTGATTTGGGTGCATGTATCTTCATTAGGTGAATATGAACAAGCCTTGCCTGTTATAAAACAACTGAAAGAAAACCATACAAATTATCAAATTTTATTAAGTTTTTTTTCGCCATCAGGTTATGAAAATATTAAAGATAAATCTTTGACAGATTGTATTACCTATTTACCATTAGACACCCCAAAAAATGCCAAAAAATTCATAAAGTTGGTACAGCCTAAAATGGCTATTTTTGTTAAATATGATTTATGGCCTAATTATTTAAGGCAACTTCAAATCCATCATATTCCCAATTATTTGATTTCTGCGGTTTTTACCAAAAATCACTCTTACTTAAAATATAGATGGTTACGTAAAATCCTTAAAGGTTTTACCCACATATTTGTTCAAGATTATTTTTCAGAAAACATTTTAAAGAAAAATGAAATACAACAAGTTAGTTTTGCCGGTGATACGCGTTTTGACCGTGTTTATCAAATTGCAAAAAGTCAGAACAAATTAGAATTTATTGAGCATTTTAAACAAGATAAACCTTTATTTATAGCTGGCAGTACTTGGCCAAAAGACGAAGTTTTACTTACTAAATATCTCAATGAAACAAATCAACATTTTAAAACTATTATTGCACCTCATGAGATAGATAAAAAGCATATTGAACAAATAGTTGCAAACCTAAAATTACCATATATTTTATTTTCTCAAATACAGCCGCAAACTGATTTAAGTTCTTATAAAGTACTTATTTTAGACAGTATTGGCTTATTAAAATATACGTATCGTTATGCCGATGTGGTTTATATTGGAAATGGATTTGGAAAAAGTATCCATAACGTACAAGAGCCTGCAGTTTATGGGATTCCGATTGTTACAGGGCCTAATATCGGACATTTTAATGAAGCCAAAGCCCTACAAAAATTAGGAGCGCTAATGACTGTTCAATCCTATGTTGATTTAAAGAAAACTTTAGATAAATTATGGCAAAATCCTGACCTAAGAGCTCACAAAGCTCAATTGACCAAAGAATACGTCTCAATTAACTTAGGTGCAACCCAAAAAATTATGAGCCATTTAAACAAACAATTATGATTAGTTTATATTTACACGGTTTAAATAGTACCAATCTTAATGATCGTACAAAATGGCTAGAACAATTTGGACGTGTTATTAACCCACTAATGAGCTATCGCAACCTGCCGGCAGATTATCGCGTAATTGAAAAATTGATTAAAAAATACCGGCCGCAAGTAATTGTTGGAAGTAGTATGGGAGGATATTTTGGATTTCATTTAGGTAATTATTTCGGAATTCCTACCGTATTGTTTAATCCTGCATTAATTATGACAACGATTGTTAATCCGGTTGTTAAACCAATGGCAGTAGCCGGATTTCATTACATTAGTTTAGGTATGCAAGATGATATCATTCCGCCGCACTCTACTAAAGCTTTATTAAATTACTGGCAGGTGCCATTTCAAATTTATCCAATAAATTTAGGACATGAGACACCTTTTAAGGTCTTTACCGATGTATGTCAGAAAACAGGTCTATTTCAATAATTATTAAGCCGCTCAAATTTGAGCGGCTTAATAATATGGTTTTTATGATGCTGATGTTTTAATTAAACTTTTTCTAGCTTGTTTATCCCGTTTTTGTTGCATTTGTGCATCAATAACAGCAACTACAGTCATATTAACAATTTCGTCTGCGGTCGATCCTAATTGTATAATATGGACCGGTTTATTCATTCCCATCATAATAGGTCCTACCATTTGAGCACCGGTTAATTCTTTCACCATTCTGTAAGAAATATTGGCGGCATCTAAATTAGGGAAAATCAGAGTATTAATTTTTTTATTTACTAAAGTTGAAAAAGGGAAGGTTTCTTTTAACAGTTTTTTATTAAGCGCAAAATCGGCTTGCATTTCTCCGTCAATAGTTAAATTAGGATACTTCTTTTTTAATATTTCAGTAGCTTTTTTCATCTTTTGAGCTTCAGGATCTTTTGAAGATCCGAAATTAGAAAAAGATAATAAAGCAATATTAGGTTTCAATCGAAACATTTTAACAACATCTGTCATCATAGAAGCCATATTGACAATATCATTAATATCCGGATTAACTACTATGGAAGAATCTGTAAAAAATAAAGGCCCTTTTTTAGTGATCAGAAGTGTAGTGGCATAAACTTTATCTACATTAGGCCGTTTGCCAATAACTTGTATCATTGGTTTAAATATGGTTCTAAAACTTCTTGAATAACCTGAGATAATAGCATCTGCTTGGCCGGTTTCAACCATCATTGCGCCAAAATAATTACGATTACGCATTAATTTTCGAGCTTCTAACATAGTAACACCTTTACGTTGGTTTTTTTCCCAAAAAAGACGGGCAAAATCTTCAACCATTTCGTTAGCATCAGAAGAAATTACATCTATCACAGGTAAATCTTCAACATAATCCAATTCATTTTTCAGTTCTTCAATTGTATCTTTATTCCCTAATAAAATAGGTTTGGCAATTCCCTCTTCAAAAGCGATATAAGCTGCTTTAAGTACTTCCGGTAAATCGGCTTCAGGATAGACAACTGTTTTAGGGTCTTTTTTGGCTTGGTTGGTAATCATCCTAATCTGTTTACTTTCAATCCCTAAACGTTCAATCAGTTCTTCTTCATATTTTTTAAAGTCTTCAATAGGTTTACGAGCCATACCACTATCCATAGCAGCTTTGGCTATTGCAGGCGGTATTTTATATATTAAACGTGGATCAAACGGTTTGGGGATTATGTAATCTTTCCCAAAAGTTAGATGTTTTTCTTGGTAAGCTGCATTTACTTGTTCAGGAACGGTTTCTTTGGCTAACTTAGCCAAAGCATATACGGCAGCTAACTTCATTTCTTCATTGATAGCTTTGGCTCTAACATCTAAAGCACCACGAAATATAAATGGGAATCCTAATACGTTGTTAACCTGATTAGGATAGTCTGACCGGCCTGTAGCCATAATAATATCTTTTCGGACACTTGTAGCAAAATTATAATCTACTTCCGGAGTTGGATTAGCTAAAGCAAAAACTATAGGATTGGGCGCCATAGATTTTAAATGCGCTTCTGTTAAAACATTGCCTACTGATAAGCCTACAAATACATCGGCATTTTTCATGGCTTCATCTAAAGTATACAAGTTTCTGTCGGTGGCAAACAGTTTTTTTTGAGGCGATAAGTTTTCCCGGTCACTACGGATAACACCTTTACTGTCAAGCATGACAATATTCTCTTTTTTGACGCCTAATGATTGGTAAAGTTTAGTGCATGACACTGCAGCTGCTCCGGCTCCGTTTATAACAATATTAATGTCAGATAGTTTTTTACCAGCTAGCTCAACAGCATTAATTAAAGCAGCTGATGAAATGATGGCTGTACCATGTTGGTCGTCATGCATTACCGGAATATCTAATTCGGCTTTTAAACGTTCTTCAATTTCAAAAGCTTCCGGCGCTTTGATATCTTCCAAATTGATACCGCCAAAGGTTGGGGCTATATGTTTTACAGTTTCAATAAACTCATCAATATTTTCAGTATCTACTTCGATGTCAAATACATCAATATCTGCAAATATTTTAAAAAGCAAGCCTTTGCCTTCCATTACGGGCTTTCCGGCTTCAGCTCCAATATTACCTAATCCTAATACAGCTGTTCCGTTAGAAATCACAGCTACTAAATTTCCTTTATTGGTATAATTGTAAACATCATCAGGATTTTCATGTATTTCCATACAAGGTATGGCAACGCCGGGAGAGTAGGCCAAAGACAGATCTCGTTGGGTTGAATGTTTTTTTGTGGGAACAACCTCAATTTTTCCCGGTCGAGGCTCCATATGGTATTTGAGAGCTTCTCTTCTAAGTCTTTTTTCTTTCATTTTTGTAACTTTTAGCGTATGCTATGGTTTTTATATATGCAAATTTAAGGTCTATCACTTATAAAAAAATGTAAAATGTTCTTTTTTTTGAATTATTTGTCTTGTATGAAATTGGATTTTTAGATTTATAATAAAAATCTGTTTTAAAAGCAAAATATTCAAATTATAGTGTTGTTAGATGAATTTTTATCAATTTTTAAAAAAAATTTATTATGCGTGCATAATA
>WGBX01000067.1 GCA_015494075.1 Flavobacteriaceae bacterium | reverse complement strand
GCAGAATAATATGCTATTGAACTCCAATATTGTTTTATTTCGCCCAACAATAATTTAATCAAAGCTATATTTTCTATTATATCAAACATCGCAGCTACAAAAATTAAATAAATTAAGAAAATACCAATTTTATAGAAAGTTTTGTTTTTCCATAATTTGCTGTTGATATTAAAGATCAGTAATGCAATAAAACTAGAATAAATCAAAAGAAACAGAAAGTCAAATCCCAAACTTAAGCTTGCATTAATTTTGGCATAGGTATTCCATGAATTTATAATATTTACAGTATTGTCCAAGTTTTTTGCTAGTTCAAAAGACACAATACCGTTTGTGCAAGTAGTATTTTTTAAGATATCTAAAATATTGAACAATTTTAAAAATTAAATAAACTAAATAATACAATGAAAAAGCTACTATCCAAATGGTTAATGGGGAATATTGTAGAAAAGTATACAACAAATGCCCCATATGATAATGTTATCGAAACTTTAACAGAAGTTGTGAAAGACAATAATTTTGCAATTGTTTCTGTTCACGACATGAAGAAAACTTATACTAAAAAAAATCTAAAAATAGCAAAAGACTTTGAGTATAGGATCATTCAAATATGCAATGCCCCAAAATCATACAAAGCTTTAAACTCAAAAAGTTTTGATATGGGCGTAATGATGCCAAAAAGTATTATAGTTGCCAGAGAAAATGGAAAAACAAATTTGCGTTTTATGAAAATGAAACCATGGATGATAAGTATGATGTTTCCCGAACTTGATATAGTGCCAATGTCAAAAATGATAACTGAGATTATTACAAAAATAGTTACGGAAACAATAGAAAAAGTCAAAAATAAATATTAAAATTTAGTGTCTGTCTAAATAACTTCTAATTATAAACAAACACATCTTAAATCTGCAAGGTTATATTGAATATTAAAAATATAATGAACTTTTTATAACAGCTTGCTTCCATTTATATTTTATTAAAATTTTAAGCCACGCTATTATTTATCTCTTAAATCTAAATCTTTAAAAATATTTAATATAACCATGAAATATTTATCACTAATACTTTTTATAAGTCTTAATACAACAATATTTGCACAACAAAATATTGATTTATTTATTTGGGCCGGTCAGTCTAATGCGCTCGGAATGCAAGGCGATGCTGCACAATATCCTGATGATCCGGATAATTTAGATAATCAAATACTATTAAACTGGACTGTTCCTAACGGCGGAAACTCAAATGGATGGGTAACTATGGGGGCACAAGATATAGGACACTATTTTCCTAGTGGGCATTTTGGACCAGAAGTTACATTTAGCAGAAAACTTCTTCAAGCCGGATACAATCCGGCTATTTTTAAATTTACACAAGGGGCTACAAGTATTTTTCAACATTGGCTAAACCCCGGAGAAGGCGGATTATATGACGATATGATCTTCGCCTTAAACACAGCAATAACCGATTTGCAAAATCAAGGTTACACTATTACCATCAGAGGTTTTGTGTGGATACAAGGGGAGTCAGATTCTAATAGCGATGATGCAGCTAATGCTTATTTCACTAATTTAACAACACTCTTAAACGATTTTAGAAACAACGCCGTAAATATTCCTAACTTACCTGTTATTCTTGGCGTAGATGAACAATTTTTTAATTTGCCGGGTTATGAACGTCATCAAATACTTTATGCGCATCAAGATATAGCCCTAAATGACAACAGTATTAAATTTACATCTATGTACGGTTATCCAAAGGCCGATGATACACATTTGACACCCGAAGGACTTATTGCTCATGGTGAAGATTTATTTGATTCATTTCAATTATTGATTTCAGGCAAACACCCTTCATCCTATTGCTATTTGTCATCAATTGGAAATCATACATCCTTTTTAAGATCAGCTTGGGGACAGTCATTTACAACTGATTGTTCCGGCATCTTGTCAAACATTACTTTTGAAGCTGTCACTCAAATATCCTCATCAGCCACATTCACCCTATATAATGGGGCTGATTGCAGTAGTACTGTCTTGGCAACAAAAACACTAAACAGCATTGAAATAGGAAATAACATAATTGACTTAACCAATGAAACATTATATTTAGATAAAGAACATACTTATTATTTTGATATTGTCTCAGATAACGGTGACACTTGGGAAATCAATTTTAGCGATGTAAATAATGTATTTGGCGTATTACGTTGTACAGCAGACAATGACGTAACAGCTACGTGTGGTCGAACATTTTTAGATTATGATATGGATTTTTCGGTCACCTTAGATGAAAATACGTCATGTAATATTTATTCATCCGGAAATGAAATATCTTTTGAAAGAACATCTTGGGGACAATCATTTGTCCCAATTTGTTCCAATTATTTAAAATCAGTTACTTTTAGTGCCGCGAGCAATTTAAACACGCCATCAACCTTTACGCTTTATGATGGTGATAATTGTAATGCTGCAATTTTAGGTTCTAAATCAATTAACACAATAACTACTGGCAACAATATTGTAACATTAGACAATCCGGTTCATTTATACGCCGGCAATACTTATTATTTTCAAATTGCATCAAATGACACCAATACAACTTGGCAAATTAATTATAACAATACAGATGTTGTATCCGGCTTGTTAACTTGTACTTCTGATGACGGTCTAAATAATTGTGGACGAAATTTTCCGAGTTATGATATGAATTTTTCATTAAATATTGGCGAAAGTAGTTGTGAAAATATAAGCAACATATATACCTTTAATTACAATGGTAAAACTTATGAAGTTGTAAAAGATACAAAAAATTGGGAAGATGCTGCTGCTTGTGCCACTGAAAGAGGTGGCGAATTGGCAAGAATAAATGATGCCGATGAACAATCTGCTGTTTGGAATGAATTAAATAATAATGCAAATATTGATTTATCAAGCACAGTCGCTTCAAATGGCGGCGATGCATCTTATGTTTGGATTGGCGGTAATGATTTAACAACCGAAGGAACCTGGATTTGGGATGGTAATAATGATGGTATTGGCGATCAGTTTTGGAGCGGAGATGCAAACGGCAATACCGTAGGCGGACTGTATTCAAATTGGGGAAATGAACCTGATAATGCAGATAATCAAGATTGCTTGGCAATAGCTCTAACACAATGGCCACTTAACACAGGAACGCTTGGTTCACCCGGACAATAGAATGATCTCAAAGCAGACAATTTACTTTGCTATGTTATAGAATATCCCACTATTCTTGATATAGAAGAAGTCAGCAACTACAATATTAAATTATATCCAAATCCTGTAAATAATATTTTATTTATTACGAATGACAAATCAATAAGAAGAATTGTAATATTAAACTCAACAGGACAAATTCTAAATAATTTTGAAGTTTATAATGAAGATAAACCGATTCATTTAAATTTTTCAAAAATAAAATCAGGACTTTATTTCATAAAAATTATTTTAGATAATGGTCAAACCATAACTAAAAAGGTCATTAAATAAAAGCACATTGTTAAAGTTAACTGTCTAAACTAAAAAAATTACACCCTGACATTTAATAATAAACCGTCCAGTTTTTCATTTCTTTCTTATGACTGTAATTTTTAATTAAATTTTTTCGGTTGTCAGGCAATGAATTTTTATAAATCAATAAAACTGTCGGCTTTTTCTGCAATTCATTTAAATAATCAGTTTCTTTCTTATTTTGTAAATTAATTAAATATTTTTTCCAATTATCATCTGTTTCAAATTGTGTTTCTCTATTAAGATCATAAGCACCATCATAAAGTGAAACTACCGGTTTATTCAAACCAAATTCAATTGAAGGTTTGCGAGTATTATAAATAAGTATCATCCTGTTGTCCAAATGTTCTTTAATCAAAAAATCCGTTAATGGCTTATTACTATTTATCAGCAATTCATTGTCAGACATTACTTTGCTACCACTAATCACTAAAAATATTGCCACAATAAATGAAATATAAACAGCTTTTGATTTGAAGGTAAGCTGGTTCGTTTGATACAACCGGAAAGCCAAAAACAAAAAAACAACTGCAAATACCGCTAAAATTTTTGAAATGAAAATGTCGACTGTAACAAATGAACCAATTATAAAGGAAGCAAACAACAAAACAGCCCAAGCAAAATTAAATTTGGCATAAACTTTTGCATTCCGGTCTGTCTCTAAATATAACAGTTGTGCAATTAATAAAGCAAATAAACTATATAGTGGCAAAATATATAAGATACGTTTGGAAGTTGATATGGAAAAAAATACCAATGGTATAAATATAGATGCCGCTAAAACACGATAAATAGAGCGTTTTTTGAATAAATTTTTATGATTTTTTATCATAAAAGGTAAATATAAAAGCCAAGGCATACCCACCAATGGTGCCAAAGCCCAAAAGTACCAAAAAGGTTCAGATCTGTGAAAGGTACTTTTATTGGCAAACCGGTCAAGTGTTTGTTTTCCAAGAAAATAATCAATAAAGTCAGGATTTTGAATAGCTAAATAAATTACCCACGAAAAACCTATAATAAAAAAAAGTAACCATGCTAAAATATGATGAACCGAAAATTTATGCTTTGCTTTTTCTATATGATTGTATCCTATAATAAAGATTAACGGAACGATAAAAATAACAGGTCCTTTAGTTAAAAAACCAAGCGCCCAACTTAAAGTAAAAAGATAAAGATAAATATAGCTACCATTTTTACGATATTTGACCCAGGCATATATACTTAACAATGCAAAAGTGTTTAAAAAAGCATCGGTCGTTAAATTACGTGACGAAATCAAAACCAAAGGAAAACTAAAATAAATTAATGCCGTCCACAGAGCTGTTTTGCGGTTATTAAACAACTCCAATGCTAAAAAATAAACTAAAATTAATTGCAATAATAACACAATTTGCAAAAAGAAACGTGCGCCGAAAGCGTTAGTCCCGAATAGGCTGTATCCCAAAGCTGTAATTTGATAAGTTAATGGCGGTTTATGATAATGATGTACCTCCATTAAATTAGGATGTAAGTAATCTCCTGATAAATACATGGCGCGTCCAATCTCGGCATAACGTGCATCGCTGCTTTCTACCACGCCATAGCTTCCAACATTTAAAAGTAAGGTAAAAGCTGTAATTATTAATAAAATAACAAGTGAATTAGTTTTCATATTTCAATTAGTTTTCCTTTTTTAACCAAAAAGTAGTTTATTGTTGTGTTAAATATATTAATAAATATTAATTTGTAATAAAAGCATATTAAAACTATGTTTTCCTTAATGACAAAAAAATATTTCTTGAATAAACAATAAACCCAAACATCTGACCAATAAATAAAACGGGATCTTTGCGAAATATAGCATAACTGAGTATCATCAAAGAACCGGTTAAGCTCAATATCCAAAATCCTAACGGAAGCATCGATTCTTTCTTGCGCTCGGAATAAATCCATTGGTAAATAAAGCGGAATGTAAAAATTATTTGTCCTGCACTACCCCAAATTAATAAAGACATAGGAATATCTTTATTATGAAACAAACGATCTATATCAAATTGATTATTATTGTAAGAATAGATAATGATTATAATTGGAAAAATCCATAAAAAAACACGAATAGATTTATGTATTTTTATCCATGAGCCTTGTAATTGCATATTTCGAATATAAATATAATATGTGATAATTTGCCCAAGCATAATGGCAAAATCATCACGCAACCAACCATAAACAAAAAGTAAAAACGAAGCAATAAGACTCAATTGCCAAAAAAGTTTAGGCGTAAGTACTTTTTTGACCTTTTCAGATAAAATCCACTGTAAAAGTAAACGTGCAGAAAATAAAATTTGAGCCGCAAAACCAATAGCATAAACTATATAACTATCTGATAGCCAATCGCTCATCAATTTATTGTATTTTTTTCAATTTCGTATCTAATATAACGGCTGCGCATCCATCTGTATGCAAAAGCATCCTGTAACGGCTTAATAGAACGATTAAACAAATTGAATTTGGACTTTCCGGCAAGACGTTGATAATGACGGACCTCCTTTTGTTTTATTTTTCCGCCTTCAAGCAATATTAAGGCCGGAATAAAACGATGCATCCCATCAAAAAAAGGGATTTTTTGCGCCATATCGGTACGAATAACTTTAAGCGGACAGCCGGTATCGATAACACCATCATTTATCAAAGCACGACGAATGCGATTGGCTATCAATGATTGAATCTTTTTGTTAAACGTATCTTTGCGTTTTGCTCTATAACCAATAACCGCATCATATTGATCAATATCCTGTAAAAGCAAATCAAAATCAAAAGGTGTTGTTTGCAAATCTGCATCAATATATCCAACCAATTCTGTATTACAATGATCTATCCCGGCTTTAATAGCACTACTTAACCCATAGTTTTGTTTAAATTTGATATATTCAAAATCCGGATTTACTTTGCAAATTTTTTCTATTTTTTTAAAACTACCATCTGTTGAGCCATCATCAACAAAAAGTACTTTACTTTTAGTTTTTGAATGTGCAAAATATTCTTTAAAAGTTTGTTCAATACGGTCCAGATTTTCTTCTTCATTAAAAACCGGAACAATTATACTCATTTTGTATGCCATCACATCTAAATTTTCAGTACAAAAGTACAGATACTTCTCAAATATTTCCTAAGTATTTAGAATCATGAATTAAGTTGTTAGTTTTTATAATCCTAAATAATTTATAATTAAAACCAAAGTAACTTATGTTCAAAATAATAAGAAACAAATGTACAGTATTTTATATGAAAAAACAAAACACATAGCGTTAATTATAGATATTAAATTTTTAAATTAATCGTCAGAAAAAAAATAAAAACAATTGAATATCAGGATATTACATAAACAAGAGTATAAAACAAACAGCATTTTGACACCAGAGTTTGAAATTATCTTATTTGCATTAATAAATCAATATTTGTTAAAACTGAAAGCGATTTTTCTTTATAAAACTGATTATATCCAAATTTTTTATAATTTGACAGCTTAATAATTAATAAAACAATCAAATAACACAAGTTATATG
>WGBX01000066.1 GCA_015494075.1 Flavobacteriaceae bacterium | reverse complement strand
GGGCAGAAGGTTTTTTAACACTTTAGTAGTTTTATTGGCATAAAAAATATGTCGAACATCATTATTTTGTGAGGCTAATAAATTTATTTCTTTTAAAATTCGGTAGGTTTGCTTGGCAATAGCATCGCTTGGTTCCACAATTTTTACATATTGACCTAATATTTTTTTTATTTGCGGAATTAAAAAAGGATAATGCGTGCAGCCTAATACCAATTGATCAATGCCTTGCTGTTGCATGGGTAGCAAGTATTTTTTTAATAATGCGTAAGTTTGCGGAGATTCGCTGAGGTTTTCTTCAACCATTTTGACGAGCCCTTCACCATGTTGCTTGATAATCTCAATATCTTGTGTCGGGATCTTTTGTGTCAATTCTTTCAGCATATCACTTTTTAAGGTTCCTTGTGTTGCTAACAACCCTATTTTTTTACTTTTAGTTTGAAGTCCTGCCGGTTTGATAGCAGGTTGTATCCGTATAAAAGGCACTTTATATTTCTGTCGAAGGTGCGGAATAGCATTGGTAGATGCCGTATTGCAAGCGACAACAATTATTTTAGCATTATTTTCTAATAAAAACTCCGTATTTTTTTCACTAAGAGCAATAATTTCTGCTTTACTTTTTTCACCATAAGGCGCATTTAAGTTATCTGCTAAATACAAGGTCGATTCGTACGGCATTAGTTGGTTAATGGCTTTCCAGATACTCAAACCTCCGACACCGGAATCAAATAAACCAATATTTTGTGTTTTCATGAAATATTTTAAGACTTTTTATGCCGGGCATAGTGTCGCCATTTTTCAATAGCCGCTTGCATGTCTGCCGGAATATCACTGGTAAATTCCATAAATTGATTGGTTTTGGGATGTGTAAACCCCAAAGTTTTTGCATGCAAAGCCTGACGTGGCAGCACTTTGAATGTATTGTCTACAAATTGTTTGTATTTTGTAAAAGTAGTTCCTTTTAAAATACGGTCACCACCATAGCGTGCATCGTTAAATAAAGGATGGCCTATATATTTCATATGCGCACGAATTTGATGTGTACGGCCGGTTTCCAGTTCCAGTTCAACAAGAGTTACATAGCCAAAACGTTCCACAACTTTATAGTGTGTGATTGCAGGTTTTCCGGTTTCGCCCTCAGGAAAAACCATCATTTGAAGCCTGTTTTTCGGATTTCGAGCCAGATTGCCTTCAATGGTACCTTGGTCTTCGGGTAAATCCCCCCAAACTAATGCAATATATTTTCTTTTAGATGTTTTGTCTGCAAATTGTTGAGCTAATTTTGTAATGGCATTTTCATTTTTTGCAACTACTAATAATCCGGTAGTGTCTTTATCAATCCGATGAACCAAACCTGGACGATTATCAGAATTTTTGGGTAGATTATCGATATGATGGATCAAACCGTTTAGTAGTGTCCCACTATAATTACCATGACCGGGATGTACGACCATTCCGGCAGGTTTATTTATGACCAACAAATCGTCATCTTCGTAAATAATATCTAAAGGTATTTCTTCCGGAACTAACAAGTTTTCGTATGGTGCGTAAGGCAGTACAATTTTAATTTTATCACCCGGTTTTACCTTATAATTAGGTTTAACAGCCTTTTCATTTACCAACACACCGCCCGACTTTGCTACATTTTGAATACGGTTTCGGGTTAAATTTTCTATTTTGTCGGTTAAATAACGGTCAATACGCACTGTTCCCTGACCTTTGTCAACAGTAAAATTAAAATGTTCAAAAAGTTTTTCTTCTTCCGGTAGTTCGTTAGTTTCCAAGGACATTGTTTAGGGTGTTTTCAATGGCTGTATCAGGATTTTGTTTTTCTTCTAGGTTCTCTTCATTCATACTTTCTTCTACACTACGTTTTCCATCGCCAATTATTAGGTCAATAGTAGAATTTTTTGGAATTTTCATTCCTGTTTTCAAGCTGTCTTTTTGGTGTATAGCAGCTAAAACAATTTCAGCAAAATAAGGTTTTTCAGAAATTTTGCCAATTTTAAACCCGGCAGCATTTAAGAGGTTGATCGCTTGTCTTTTTGATTTCCCGATAATGGGTGGAAAAGCAATTTTATCATAAGCATTGTTATTTAATTTTACATATATTTTACGGCCAACTTTAACTTGGTCATTTTTATGTGGATTTTGATCTACAATTGCATATTTATTAAAATCCGGGTTATAATCAACAGTATCAATAATAACGATATTCATTTTCCGGTCTTTTAATATTTTTTGGGCCTCTTCAAATGATTTATTAGTAAGATCGGGAACTAAATGATATTCGTTATGATGGGTATAATTTTGTAAATAAAGATTTAAGCCAAAAACAATCAATCCTAACAGAATTACAGCAGCTATTATGTTTTTTAAAAAGGTTTTGCTTAAAAGAAATTTAATAATATCCATATTAATTTAATTGACCGGTTTGGCGCAAATTTACAAAAAAATAAGCAGCTTATACATTATAATGGCGGGCGCCAAAAATGGCTGATCCGACTCTGATTAAATTACTGCCTTGTGAAATAGCAATTGGATAATCGCCACTCATTCCCATGGAAAGATATTGAAATGAAGGAACGGCTTTTTTATATGTTTGATATAAATTATAAAGTTGTTTAAATTCATTTGCAACCTGTTGTTGGTCAGAGGTGTTTGTAGCCATTCCCATCAATCCGGAAATTTGTACAAAAGGAAAAGCTTTGGCGTTATATTGTTGTATAATATCTTGTAAAGTAATTATGTCCATGCCAAATTTGGTATCTTCTTGTGCAATTTTGACTTGTAAAAGAATATTAATTTTTTTATCATGCTTTTGGCCTTGTTTATTGATCTCTTTAAGCAATTTAAGATTGTCAACACCATGTATTAAATATATAAAATCAGCAATATACTTCACTTTATTGCGCTGTAAATGGCCAATCATATGCCAATGAATGTCTCGAGGTAATTTTTGCTGTTTTTCAACTAATTCTTGAACTTTATTTTCGCCAAAATGTCGCTGTTGACATTGATAGGCGGTTTTAATATCTTCCAGAGGTTTGGTTTTAGAAACTGCTACTAATAAAACTTCTTTTGGAATATGTTGTTTTATTTGGGCAATATTTTGACAAATTTGTGACATAATTTAAATTTGATATATAAATAAACCTTTTAAAGGACGAGGTTCTAAATATAAACTTTTATAGGGTATTGAAATATTATTTTGAAGACTTTTTTCCATTTCGTCAAAATCCATTGGGGCAATGATAAAACCAAATTTACAATTGCCTTTTTTTATTTGATTATCAAGACATTTAGCACTACGGTTACCATCACAAAATTGTAAATTTCCACTACTAATCAATTCGTCGTCAGAAGAAATTTTAGGTAAAATATATTTTTCAAAAATTACAGAGTCGGGCAAATATTGCGGTATATGTTTTTTGGGTTTTAATTCAAATCGTTTGTATAAGCTGTATAATAAAATTTCGCCTTTTTGAGGCAAATCATAATTGTCAATCTCCTTTATGACAAAATCTTCTTTTAGATTTTGAATTATATCTTCTAATTTTTTAGGAAAATCAACCGGAAAACCTTTTTTATATTCATGTATTTTGACTTGGTTGCGGCTGATAAGAAATGCCGGGAAGTAATTAAAAGCTTCTTTTCCGGAGACCAAGTTGGTAGTTTGTTTTTTTTCTAAATAAATCTGATGCAATGCCTCAAATTCATTATTATCATCAATGATATAGAATTGTTTGGCTAAGGCAAAGGTTTCTTGTATTGTGGCAACATCATCAGGGTCTAAGATTTGCCAAACTTCATGAATAAAGCCATTGTTACGGGTAAATTCATAAAGTGGTATTTTAGATTTATATTTTTCAATTATCCGGTTAATAGGATCTAAGTCTTCATGAATTACCGTGACAGGTTTGGCAATAAAACCCGTATGTTTGATGAGCTCTCTTTTTTTGGTGACCAATGAAGGAAAAGATTTTTCTATTTTAGAAATTTTCCCTAAATCATATTCATTATGAGGCATATTTCCAACAATACCTATGGATTCATTTTGTTCATTGTCAATGATATTGTAAATATAAAAAGCGGGATTTTCACTTTCTTTAATAATATTATTTTTTTTAAATTTTAAATATTGCCGTTTAATAGCTTTATATTTTTTCAAGCCTTCAAGGCGTTTTATATAAGGCTTATAAAGAATATTATTGAAAGAATAAGGGTTGCGCCGGATAATATTGTTTATATCACTAGAACTTAATTCACAATCGTCTTCTGTGGGAAATATACAAACTTTATTTCTCAAAGGATGAATTAGTTTGGCTGGTAAGACTTGTGCCATAATACTTTATTTAAGCGTTCGCAAAAATGTAACAGTAACTTTTCGATAAAAATCGAAAAGTTACTGTATTTTTTTATTTTTTTATTTATTCCGATAAGTCATGTATAACTAATCCACTACGTAATTTGGGTTCAAACCATGTTGTTTTGGGCGGCATAATATTGCCGGTATCGGCTATATTGATAAGTTGTTGCATTGAGACCGGAAATAAAGCAAAAGCTACGGCATAACTTCCATTATCTACTTTATCTTTTAAAGCTTCAAGGCCGCGGATACCGCCTACAAAATCAATACGTTTGCTGGTGCGCAAATCTTTGATATCTAAAATTGGTTCGAGAATATGTTTTGATAAGACACTTACATCTAGTTGGTCAATTGGGTCATCGTCATTGTAAGTGCCCGGTTTGGCATTTAACTTATACCACTCGCCATCTATATACATAGAAAATTCGTGTAGTTGCGTCGGTTTATATACTTTTTTACCTAATTTTTCAATATAAAAATTTGACGATAATTTATCTAAAAATTCAGTTTTATTCAAGCCATTCAAATCTTTGACAACTCTGTTATAATCTATAATTTTCAGTTGGTTATCCGGAAAATGTACTGCCATAAAATAATTATAAGCTTCTTTTCCGGTATGATTAGGGTTTTGAGCTTTCTTTTCTTCCATTATTCGAGCTGCCGCCGCAGTTCTATGGTGACCGTCAGCAACATAAGTATACGGAACTTTGTCTTTAAACAGTTGTTCTAAGGCAATATTATCTTCATCGTTTTCAACTACCCAAAAGTGGTGACCAAAACCATCTTCTGTTGTGAAATCATAAACAGGCTCATTGTTTTTGACAGTTTTTTCTACAATTTCATCTATTTCAGGCACAGCTTTATAAGAGAAAAAAACCGGTTCGATATTAGCATTTAGATAGCGTGTTAAAACCATTCTATCTTCTTCTTTATCCGGACGCGTCAACTCGTGTTTTTTAATAATACCATCAAAATAATCTTGTGCTGCTGCTGCACCTACAATACCATATTGTGTACGGCCATTCATGGTTTGCGCATAGATGTAAAAATGGGGTTTTTCATCTTGTTGTAACCAAGCATTTGTTTTAAATTTTTGATAATTTTCAACAGCTTTTTGATAGACTTCAGCAGAATGACTATCTATTTCTCCGGGAAAATCAATTTCAGCACGTGTAATGTGCAATAAAGAATAATCTTTACCCTTGGCCATTTCGGCTGCTTCCTCTGAATTCATTACATCATAAGGTAATGAGGATAGATCTTTTGCAATATCTTTTGGGGGTCTGTATCCTTTAAATGGTTTTATTGTTGCCATAATTATTTTTATTTCTTAATTAATTAATTATTACTTAGTTAAGTTTGTAAGTGGTGTCACCTTTTTCAAAATACTCAATAATTTGATTTACGGCTGCTACACCTGCATTAATGTTGGCTTCTGCTGTTTGAGCTCCCATTTTTTTAGGGGTAAAAAAGACCTGTTCGGCAAAACGTTCTTCAAATTCGCTTTGTTTGTCGGGGGCAATATCTGATATGTATTTAAAATCGGGTCTTTCTGCCATGAGTTTTAGCAAGCCATCTTCATCTATAATTTCTTTACGTGCTGTATTGATTAAAACAGCATTTTCGGGCATCAGCTTCAATAAGTCATAATTGATGCTTTTTAGTGTTTGTGGTGTGGCAGGAATGTGTAGTGAAATATATTGGCTGTTTTGATACATATCTTTTACTTCTTCATAGTCTTTTATACCATCACGTTCGACTATTTCGGATGAGACATAAGGATCGTGGGCCACAACATTCATATCAAAACCTTTAGCAATACGGGCAACATTTTTTCCTACATTGCCATACGCATGAATACCAATTGTTTTGCCTTTTAATTCGGTTCCGGGCTGCCCGTTAAATCTATTACGAGCCATGTAAACCATCATGCCTAATACCAATTCTGCTACGGCATTGGCATTTTGTCCGGGGGTATTCATAACAACGACATTATTTTTTGTTGCAGCTTTTAAATCGATATTATCATAACCTGCACCGGCTCTGACAACAATTTTAAGCTTATTGGCAACCTCTAATATTTCGGGTGTTACCTTGTCGCTTCTTACAATTAAAGCATCAGCTTCTTTGACAGCTTGCTTAAAATCATCAGTGTTTTGGTATTTTTCTAAAAGTGTCATTTCATAGCCTGCTTGTTTCAATAATTGTTTCATTTGAGAAATAGCTTCCGGCGCAAATGGTTTGACAGTGGCAATTAAAACTTTTTTCATAAGGGTATTCTTTATTAAATCAATTTTTTTTAAGAAACTTGTTTTTCAAAATCTTGCATAGCTTTTACTAAGGTTTCTACACTTTCTTTGGGTAATGCATTATAGGTAGAAGCTCTAAAACCACCTACTGAACGATGCCCTTTAATACCAACAATTCCACGTTGGGCAGCAAAGTCCAAAAAAGCTTGTTCGTGAGGTTTATATGCTTCATTCATAACAAAAGTAATGTTCATTAATGAGCGGTCATCCGGATTGGGAACAGCAGCCTTAAAGAGCTTATTACGATCAATTTCGTCATATAGTATTTGTGCCTTTTCTATATTTCTTTTTTGGGCTGCTTCAACACCGCCATTATTTTTAAGCCATTTTAGGGTTTGTAATGCTGAAAAAACTGCAAGAGCCGGAGGTGTATTAAACATAGAACCTTTATCAATATGAGTTTGATACTTTAGCATTGTAGGTATGTGTCGATCAACTTTTCCCAGAATATCTTTTTTTATAATAACAAAGGTAGCCCCGGCAGGTCCTAAGTTTTTTTGGGCACCACCATATATTAAAGCGTATTTTGTTACATCTATTGGCCGGCTAAAAATATCTGATGACATATCTGCAACTAAAGGCACAGGTACATCAAAATCGTTTTTTATTTCGGTGCCTGCAATAGTGTTATTGGTGGTGATGTGAAAATAATCGACATCAACAGGAACTTCAAAGTTTTTTGGTATATAATTATAAGCATTATCTTTACTACTGGCTACAATTTCCACTTCACCAAATCCTTGTGCTTCTTTTATAGCTTTACTACTCCAAGCGCCTGTGTCTAAATAAGCAGCTTTTTTATTTAATAGATTAAAAGGAATCATGGCAAATTGTGTGCTGGCACCACCTTGAAGGAATAAAACAGCATAATCATCTGGAATATTTAATAATTCTTTAAAGAGCTTTTGCGCATTTTCCATAACTTCTACAAACTCCTTACTACGATGTGAAATTTCTAAAACAGAAAGTCCTGTTCCGGCAAAATCTTTAATGCCTTCAATGGTTTTATCTATAGTATACTGGGGCAGAATGCTGGGTCCTGCATAGAAATTGTGTTTTTTCATAATGATAAATTTTTGTAAAGTAAAATTAATGGTTAAAATCTCTAAAAAAGTGATATAAGTCATATTTGTTAATTTATTTTATGACTTTTTATAAGTAAATATCATACTGTTTTTCCAAAAAAGCTCAAAAAAATGATTTGCCTTTATAGAAGTATCCCAACTTATACAAATTATAAAAGCGCATCTTAAAATTTAATGTAAATTTGTGTTATTTAAAACTATGAAAAAAAATTTTTTGTTAGCTATATTATCGGGTATTTTATTTAGTATAGGCTGGCCAACAGCGGGACATCCGGTTTTTTTGTTTTTTGCCTTTGTACCTTTGTTATTTATTGAAGAATATTTTTTAAAAAATCCTCATAAAAAAGGTTTTTTTGGGTTTGTTTATTTAGCATTTTTTATATGGAATCTGACCCAAACCTGGTGGATTACCAAAGCTACAATGATAGGTGGTGTTTTTGCTATTGTGGTGAATGCTTTATTGATGAGTCTAGTACTGTATTTGTTTCATTTTGTTCGTAAACGGCTTCCGGAGCAAATGGCATTATCTTTTTTTATTTTTTTGTGGGTTAGTTTTGAGAAATTTCATCTTAATTGGGATTTTTCATGGCCATGGTTAAATTTGGGGAATGGGTTTTCAGAATGGCCAAAATGGATACAGTGGTACGAGTATACAGGAGCTTTTGGTGGCGCTATATGGATACTTATTACAAATGTAATGGTATATAAATGGTTAAAACAATACGCATACAACAAAAGCCGTAAAATTCTTATAACCGGAATTTTTAGGATAATATTATATTTGTTATTCCCCATAAGTATATCTCTTTACATTTACCGGCATTATCAAGAAGAAGGTTCATTAGTTAAAGTTTCTGTTTTACAGCCAAATTTAGACCCTTGGACTGAAAAGTTTAAGTATAATAACTTGCAGTTGACACAAAATTTTTTGGAGATTGCACAGCCGTCAGCTGGCTTGATAATTGCGCCCGAAACAGCCTTGTCGAGATATGCAGAAATCTATTCTTTTAGTAATACATCTGCTTATAAATTAATGAAAAAATTTACTCAAAAATATCAAACAAACATATTAACAGGTGTCGATTTTATACATTGGTATGATTTACAAGAAATAAATATTCCGTCTACAGCTAATAAAACTCGCAGTGGACGTTGGTATGATATGTATAATTCGGCTGTATTGATAAGTCCGAATGATAGTTTGAAAATATATCATAAATCTAAATTAGTTGTAGGAGCTGAATATACGCCATTCAGGAAATTTCTACAACCATTGATAGGCGATTGGGTAACCAAAACCATAGGTGTATCAATGGGATCAAATGTTTCACAAAAAGAACCGTCAGTCTTTAAAGTACCAGCCACACCTATTAAAGTGGCACCTATTATTTGTTATGAAAGTGTATATGGTGCTTATGTCATAAAATATGTCAGAAAAGGAGCAAACTTATTAGCTGTTATCACCAATGATGGTTGGTGGGGCAACACACAAGGGCACCGTCAGCATTTAAGTATAGCCCGTTTACGAGCTATTGAAAATCGTCGTGATTTGGTTCAGTCCGCCAATACAGGAATATCTGCACATATCAATCAAAAAGGTGAAATTGTACAACAGTTAGATTATGATAAGCGCGGTAGCCTTATAGCAGAAGTTCGACTAAACGAATCTCAAACTTTGTATACCCAACAAGGTGACTTTATAGCACGAGTATCAATTTTTATGACAATTT
>WGBX01000065.1 GCA_015494075.1 Flavobacteriaceae bacterium | reverse complement strand
TTGTTATATCATAGAAATAAAGATGAGCAAAAATAATTTTTCTTTTAAATTGATTTTTATTTTAGCTCTAAAGCATACATTATCACATAGATAAATAAATAACTCAAATAGACTCTTTTTTTAATAAAAAAATCTTCAATTTTTTCTTGCAATTAAGAAAAGTTTTTTCGTATATTTGCAGTCTCAAAACAACAGGGTACCTTAGCTCAGTTGGTAGAGCAAAGGACTGAAAATCCTTGTGTCCGCAGTTCGATTCTGCGAGGTACCACCCAAAGCCGCTAACAATTAGTTAGTGGCTTTTATTTTTATAAACAATTAAATTAACTATCAAGTAAAGTCCTTATTTTTTGTGTAAAATCGTTTAATAACTTTTGACTGTCAAAATGGTTTTTTACATATTCTCTGGCATTTTTTCCATAGATTTTACGTACAGTCGGATGTTTTTTCAGATATTTAATAGTAGCTGTAATTTCATCAAAATCTTCGTTACTAAAATAAAATCCACCTTCTGATTCTTCAATAATCTTGGCTACTTCCGATTTTTTATTACCAGCTATAAGGGAGGGTTTTTCACTAGCCATCATCCCTAATATTTTTGAAGGCATTACGGTGTCTATTACATCTTGTTTTTGACAAAGTATATGCATATCGGCACTACACAGTAAATTGTTTAAGTCTTTGAAGCTTACCGGCGGGTAAAAATGTACTTGCGGTAAATGTTTAAGAGTATCTAAGACTTCTTTTTTGGCAGCACCATCGCCAACAATAACAAATTCTATTTCATTAGGATCACAATGTTCGACTATTTTTTTAAATAAAAGCCAATCTTGTTTTTGCCCAATATTACCGGCATATAAAATTTTGAATTTTTTTGATGTTAAATATGGGTGTCTTTTAGCTTTATTTGGATCAATGATATTTGAATCAACCCAATTTGGTAACAAATATGTTATTTTGTCGGCAGTTACTTTTTTCTTTAGTTTAGCTAGCATAGCAAAACTTATAGTTGATAAGATATTTGCTTTTTGAAATAACCTTTTTTCAATTTTATGCAGATATTTAAACAAAATAGCTGTTTTGGAGGTCAATTTTGCCTCATATGCAGCATCAAATTCAAAATCTTGTATATGTACCCAAAGTTTGGCATGGTGTTTTTTGGCTAGTTTACTAGCTAACCATACATCCGTAGTAAAAGGTACAATCGCAATGACTAAATTTGTTTTTTTAATGTTTTTCAAATTGAAATAACTACCAATGGTAAAGTCTAGTAAATGAAAAATACGTTTAAGAAAATTGGGATTTTCAGGTACATATTGTCGATACCTGTAGATATTAATATTTCTATATTTTTCTTGATAATTTCTAGGCTTATGATGATATTCTTGCGAGATTTTCCATGCCGGATAATAGGGAAATCCGGTGATTACACTTATATCAAACCCTTGTTGTTGTAAATGTTCTGCCAGTTGTGTTGTATATAGACCAATTGCTGTATCTTCGGGATAAAAGTTTATGCCGACAAAAGTTATGTGAGGTTTATTGGTTAGCTTCATTAAAAATATGTTTAAGATTTAGGCTAAATTTTTCAAAAGTAAAATTTGACTTTATTACTATATGATTTTGTAAGCTCAAACTTTTATGAGTGTTTAAATTAAGATGAATGTCCTTGATCTGATCTACTAATGCTTTTACATTTTTAGGTGACACATAAAATATCTCATGGCTAGAAAATAAATCTGTTATTCCCGGTTGTGGAGTGGTAATAATGAGATTGCCAGCAGCCATTGCTTCAAAAATTGATAAAGGTTGACCTTCACGATATGAGGGTAAAATAAATAGATTAGTCGACAAAAGTGCTTCTTTTTTGTCAATTCCGTAAAGAGGACCTTTGTACGTTGTAAACTTTAAATTTTCCATTATTTTTAATAGGGAACTTTTTAAACGATGATCAATTTCGCCAACTAAAATAGCTTCATAAGGGATTTTTTCTTTTTCTATAATAGTCAAGGCTTCTAATAATTCAAATATCCCCTTTTGTGTCATTAAATTACTAAGAAAAATAATTTTGAGTTTGCTAAAATCTTTTTTATAGATATCTTGCTTTGTAATATCAGAAAATTCCGGATCGACAAAATTGGGTAATACTTTAATTTGTTCGGATGCTAGAAAATCTAGCAAATTTGTTTTTAAACTTTCTGACAATACTATTCCTGTATTAGCCAAGCGTATAGTTTTCTTAAATATTATTTTCTTTAAACCTTTTTGCATATGATATTGGTTAGCTAAATTATTACCGTGGATATGAATCACAATGGGTTTCCGGTTTATTTTAGCCAAGATAAAAAATGGAATAAATTTTATAACTCCCAAAAAAG
>WGBX01000064.1 GCA_015494075.1 Flavobacteriaceae bacterium | reverse complement strand
CCCTTATACATAGATGAAATTATTTTATAAATTTATATTTTCCACTTTTTTATTTTGGATTTTGACTGCCTGTCACACAGATCCGGTAGAAGATTATTTTGTAAAAGCGACTGAAAGTCCGGATTTTTTTGTTATGAATATTCCGGCTAATGTTATAAGCTTTGATGAGTCTAAATTAGACTCCGAAACAATACAACAGATACATTCTATTAAAAAAATGAATTTATTAGTTTACAAAAATGATGCAAACCTGACACATAAAAAACAAATATTTGAAAACGCTGATAGAGTGATTAATAATCAGCTCTATAAAACTTTGACTAAAATCAAAAATGAAGGTTATCAAGTAGTTTTAACTTATGCCGGTGAGCCTGAAAAAATAGATGAGATAATTTTTTTAGGGAAAGATTCAAAATTTAATTTTTTAATTGGCCGTTTAAAAGGAAAAAACCTGAATATAAATAATCTGATTAAGGCTTTAAAACATGTCCAAAAAGTAGATCAATCACAAGCCCGGTCTATTATGCAAATTTTTAAACAAGATAATACACCTTAATAAAAAAGTTGGTTGATGTTTTATTTGAATATAAAATAAATGAACTTGTTATTTGAAATTTTAAGGGCTGTGTTTGCTTATTTTGAAGCCTTTGTTTATTTTTTTAAATATCAACTATTCAAGTATTTTTTCTTATTGATATTTTTGGCTATCATTTTTGCTGTACCATTTAGTTTTCTAGATTTATTATTTAGTATTTTTTTTGCTAAATTTCCATGGGTGCCGGCTAAACAAACCTTTTGGATGGGGCTTAATTGGTTAGCCACGCTGTCCGGTTTTATTTTATTGCTTATTTTATCTCCTTTATTTTCGTTAGTGTCTGACGAAGTTAGTCAAAAAATGACAGGGCAAAAGAAAAAATTCTCTTTAATCAGATTTTTAAAAGAACTATGGCGAAATATACTAATGGGATTACGTAATATGTTTTGGCAAATTATCGGTCTTACATTTTTGTATTTTTTCATTTTAGTTACCCGTGAATCGGTATGGTTAAACAGATTAATTTATTTGACATTAGGTCTTATGACAGCTTATTTTTACGGTTTAACAATTTTAGATTATGCCTTAGAAAATAAAGGCCTAACATACAGATCTTCTTTAAAATTTGCCGCGCAACATCCCGGATTGATCCTAGGTTTAGGCTTGGTTTATGAAATTGCAATTAATTTAAATTTAATTTTAGATGTCCAATCTGAGCAATGGGCTCTCTTTTGGCCTTTTTTTGCCAAGTCTTTGGTCGCATTTATGGGCGTATTAGCAGCCTCTATTATCGTATTTAAAGAGGCAATTTTTAAAAAAAACTAAAAAAGTCCGGTAAATTGCCGGACTTTAAATTTTGATTATAGATTTTTTAGCGACGTCTGCCGGAACGATTGCGCCCTTTGCTTGTTTCAAAAGACTTTGTGCGTTTTCTTTTATCACGTTTGCGAGACCTTTCGCCACCGCCGTTGCCGGGATTGGCTACTTCAACAGATAAATCTCGACCTTCAAACTTTTCACTTCCAATTTTTTGAACCAATTGCCCAGCAGCTTTACTATCAATTTCAAAAAATGAAAAGTTCTTTAAAATTTCAATTTTCCCAATTTCAACATTTCCTGAATCCAAAGCATTATTTATAATACCAATTAGCCTTAAGGGTGTTAAGTTTTCTTTTTTCCCGACATTTAAAAACAAACGGGTAAATTCATGATTGTTACGACGTTCTTTAACTGATTTTTTGTCGCGAGTGTTTTCAGAAGCATTTATATCTTTGGCATTCTTGTAATAATTTAAAAAGCGATTAAACTCTGTAGATACAAAATGTTTAATCACTTCTTCTTTACTCAAATGTTCAAATTTGTGATAAATTTCTTCTAAAAAAGGTTCAATTTGGTGATTATCGACCTTGGTATTAACGACTTTGTCAGTCAAACTCATCAGTTGATTAGAACAAATCTCAGCGCCATTAGGCACTTGTTTTTGAGTAAACCTTATTTTAGAAGCTCTTTCAATATCGCGCAATTTGTTTTTTTCGCGGGTATGAATAATAGCAATTGAAGTTCCTTTCTTTCCTGCACGACCTGTTCTACCGCTTCTATGTGTATAATATTCAGTTTGGTCGGGTAAATTATAATTGATAACGTGGGTCAGATTGTTGACATCCAGTCCACGTGCAGCAACATCAGTTGCCACTAGAAGTTGTAGTTGCTTATTCCTAAATCGTTTCATAACATAATCCCGTTGTGATTGTGACATATCGCCATGAAGTGCATCAGCATTATAACCATCGCTCATTAACTTGGCAGCAACATCTTTGGTTTCTCTCCGGGTTCTACAGAATACAATACCATAAATATCAGGATTCATATCGGCTATTCTTTTTAAAACTTCATACCGGTGTTTGGCATTGACCATATGATAAATATGTTCGACAGTTTCGGCTCCTTTATTTTCAGCGGCAACAGATATCTTCTCTGTATTATGCATATAATTTTTAGATATTCTCTCCACTTCTTTAGACATAGTCGCAGAAAACAATAAAGTTTGTTTATCTTGCGGCGTTTTAGCCAAAATTGCATCTAGTTCATCTTTAAAGCCCATTGTTAGCATTTCGTCGGCTTCATCTAAAATTAATGTATTGATCTGGTCTATTTTTAAACGGCCTCTATTTAACAAATCTTTTGCTCGTCCCGGCGTTGCCACTACAATTTGAGCGCCTTTTTTCAAATCTTTAATCTGGTTTTCAATGCTGGCACCTCCATAAACGGGCACAATATTGATGCCTTTAATATATTTAGCAAATTTTTGCATATCTGCTGTAATTTGAAGGGCTAATTCTCTGGTTGGTGCTAAGATTAACACTTGTGTTGCTTTGTTTGCGGGAGCTACCTTTTGCAAGGTGGGCAAACCAAAAGCAGCTGTTTTGCCGGTTCCGGTTTGGGCAAGTGCCATTAAATCGTTTTCGGTTTGTAATAAATGTGAAATTGTTTTAGCCTGAATTGGCGTAGGTTTTTCATAACCTAAATCTTGAATTGCCTTTAAAATTTCATCTTGCAATCCGGTTTCAATAAATGTATTCATCTTTAATGTGTTAGTACAGACTTATTTCCGGTATATTTATACCGTTAACAGCCCTTGTTAATATATCGAAATTTGAAGTTTTATTCCGATATACACCCAATTAAAGACACGTGCGGAATAGTTATCCAAAAATCACTGGCGGCAAAGGTAGCTTATTAAAGTCCTTATTCCTAATAAAAAAGCTAATTTAACTTAACATTGGGAAATGAATATTTGAATTACTTCATATAATTGACATTAAAAAATTTCAAATAAGACAATTTTATCTTTATTAAAAAGCGCTTGTAAATCAATTTTTTTAGAAGTAAGTTTGTAAATCTAAAAAAGAGCAAATTATGTTACAAATTTCGCGCCTAAGAAACAACAAAGAAGCAATAATTGAAGCTATGAAAAAACGTAATTTCGATGCTTCCGACTTGATAAATCACGCCATTGAATTAGATGATTTAAGAAAAAAAACACAAACGGATAATGACCAACTTTTGGCTGAAATGAATAAATTGTCTAAGGAAATCGGTCAATTATATAAAAAAGGAGATAGAGATACTGCTGAAAAATTAAAGATTCAAACCGGTCATCTCAAAGAACAAATTAAGGTTTTGTCACAAGATTTAGATCGTATTAAGAACGAATTGCAAGAGGTGCTTTACCAAATTCCTAATATTCCTAACAAATTGGTGCCTTACGGCAAAGATGAAGCAGACAACCAAGTGGTTTTTGAGTATGGTGATATATTACATATGACAGATGAGGCTTTACCGCACTGGGAATTGGCAAAAAAATATGACATCATTGATTTTGATTTAGGTAATAAAATTACAGGTGCCGGATTTCCGGTTTATAAAGGTAAAGGTGCTAAATTTCAAAGGGCATTGATCAATTACTTTTTAGATAAAAATGAAACGGCAGGCTATCAAGAAATGCAAGTGCCACATTTAATTAATGAAGCTTCGGGATATGGCACGGGGCAATTGCCCGATAAAGAAGGTCAGATGTATTATGTAGAAAGAGATAATTTATATTTAATACCTACCGCAGAGGTACCTGTAACAAATTTGTACAGAGATCAAATGTTGAATGAGAAGGATTTGCCGGTAAAAAATACAGCTTATACACCTTGTTTTAGACGAGAAGCCGGATCTTATGGCGCACATGTTCGTGGTTTAAATCGTTTACATCAATTTGATAAAGTGGAAATAGTTCGTTTAGAACATCCGGAACGCTCCTACCAAGCTTTGGACGAAATGGTAGAACATGTCAAGCAAATTCTTATAGAATTAGGATTGCCTTTCCGAATTGTTCGTTTATGTGGTGGCGATTTAGGTTTTACTTCTGCACTTACTTATGATTTTGAAGTATGGTCAGCAGCCCAAAAACGTTGGTTAGAAGTAAGTTCTGTTTCTAACTTTGAAGATTTCCAAGCCAATCGCCTAAAATTGAGGTATAAGGGAGCGGACGGAAAAAAACACTTAGTTCATACTTTAAACGGAAGTTCATTAGCTTTACCACGTGTAGTAGCTGCATTACTTGAAAATTATCAAACAGATAAAGGCATAAAAGTTCCTGAGGTTTTGAAAAATTTCTTAGGTTTTTCTTATATTAATTAAAAAAATGAATTTTTATAAAAACATACGTTTTTTCAAAAAAAATAATATATTTGCATCAGAAATCATATAGATGAATAC
>WGBX01000063.1 GCA_015494075.1 Flavobacteriaceae bacterium | reverse complement strand
ATAAAAATTAGAATATAAATTTGTGTTCTAACTTAAAAATAAATAACTATGAGAAAAAAGCATTTATTACTTTTTTTAACACTTTTTACCGCTTTTTGGGCCGCTGCTCAGGAATATAAAGTGAGTGGAACTGTAAAGGATACCAAAGGTGAACCTATAGTTGGTGTCTCTATCAGAATCGATGGTACTAATAAAGGAACTGTTACTGATTTTGATGGCAAATACTCCTTAAAAGTAGAAAAAGGAGACAAACTGGAATATTCAGCCACCGGCTACACAACAGTTACAAAAGTTATGGATGGTACTGCAAAAATAGATATTGTCATGGCAGAGGGATTAACTTTGGACGAAATTGTTGTAACCGGAAACCGTTCTAAACCACGAACTGTATTAAGTTCACCAATTCCTATCGATAATATTAACGCAAAGGAACTACAAAACAGCGGTAAAGTGCAAGTCGAAGAAATGCTTACTTATAAAGTCCCCTCTTTTAATTCGCAAACGCAGCCTATTTCTGATGCTACTGCACATTTTGATCCTGCTGATTTAAGAGGTTTAGGACCTAGTAGAACCTTAGTTTTAATCAATGGAAAAAGAAAAAATCAGTCGGCTCAAATTTACCTTAATGGCACACCCGGCAAAGGTGAGGTTGGCATTGACCTTAAAAGTTTTCCCGTCAATTCTATAAAACGTATTGAAGTTTTACGTGATGGTGCTTCGGCACAATACGGGTCAGATGCTATTGCAGGCGTAATCAATATTATTTTAAAAGATAAAAATGAATTCTCAGAATTTAATTCACTTGCTGGCATCACCAGTCAAGGAGATGGTTTTAAAATGGGTTTTGATTATAATACCGCTTTTAAATTAGGAGAGGGTAATATCAATGTCAGTTTTGAACACTACCAACAGGAAACCACCAACAGAGCCGGAGAACCCGGCAGACGCGATTTGCCACCACCTCCCAATGTAGCCGACTATAATAACGACCCTAATAATCCTGACTATATTAGAGAAGTACAATATTATAACAATCTCTTAGCTTGGGTTGATGCTAATCCGGACTTAGGCATGATTGTAGGGCAACCCAAACTAACTAAAAATTCTATTTTGGCTAATTTAACTTATCCATTAAGTGACAAATCCGAGCTCTATACATTTCATACATTTACCCAGCGAACTGGCAGAAGCTTTGCTTATTACAGAGCTCCTTATTGGCGTCCTGATGTACAAGAAGCAGAATTTATCACCAAATATGTAGACTTTGTAGGTTATCATCCGACATTTGACACAGATGTCTTAGACAATATGAATGTACTAGGTTTTAAATTTGATTTAGGCGGTTTTAATACTGATTTGAGTGCTACTTATGGTAGAAATTATGTCGATTATAAAGTTACAAATTCAGTTAATAGAGATTATTTGGCCGATCATGGCACATCACCACGCACTTTTTATCCCGGCGGCTATTCATTTAGCAATATTATTACTAATTTAGATTTTAGCCGCACCTATAATAAAAAGATCAGTACATCTTTTGGGTTTGAATATAAAAAAGAATTTTATAAAGGACATGAAGGCGATCCCTTATCCTATTATGGTGGTGGTTCAGATTCATTCGCCGGAATCAAACCGGATGAAGCTATGGATGTAAATAGAAGTAATATAGCTGCATATTTCGGCTTAGATTATGATATTACAAAAGATTTGTTATTTGGTGGAGCTATTAGATATGAAGATTTTTCTGACTTTGGGTCTAATGTATCTTGGAAACTAAGTGGACGTTATAAAATAGGAAACAATTACGTAATTAGAGGTTCAGCAAGTACAGGATTTAGAGCACCTACTCTACATCAAAGATATATACAATTGACCCAATATATTATTGTAAGTGGCTATCCCGATCCGCAATTACAAGGTACATTACCCAACGATTCTGATGCCGTTAAAAGTTTAGGCGTTCCTAATTTACATGCTGAAACATCTGAAAATTATAGTTTTGGAGGAACCGCTAAATTCAGAAAATTTAATATTAGCGTTGACTTTTATCAAATAAAAGTAAAAGATCGCATCTTATTTTCATCTCAAATCGGAGCTATTGACGGAAATTTAGACGGATCTGACCCTGTTGAGCAAATTTTAATTGATAACGGCGTTCTAGCTTTACAATTTTTTATAAATGCGGTCAACACAAAAACTACTGGTTTAGATTTTGTATTAGACATTCCACGCATAGTAATGGGTGAAGGAAAGCTCTCTGCCAACTTAGCAATGAATTTTAATAAAAATATTATTGACGGAGAAGTCGCAAACCCTCAAATATTAGAAGACAACGGTTATGATATTTTCAACCATAGAGAAGCTATGCGAATTACAGATTCGCGTCCAAAATCTAAAATAAATTTAGGAATAAACTATGATATCCGGAAATATCATTTTGCGATAAACAACACACGTTTTGGTGAGGTAACTGTAGCAAGTGACGATGGATTAAACGATCAAGTTTTATCTCCTAAAGTTGTAACTGATTTAGTTTTCGGATATAAGTTCTCCAATAAATTTAATGTAACCTTAAACCTTAATAATATTTTTGATGTGTATCCTGACAGACTGTGGGATGGCACAGATGGACATCCGGATTTGCGTTCTGCCGGCGGTAGATTTTTATATAGTACAGAAGTTTCTCAAATGGGAATTTTAGGAAGTAACTATGCTTTAAAAGTATCCATGAAGTTTTAGATTAAAACTTTGTTCATAAGATTCAAAGCTTGCCGCAAGGCAAGCTTTGTTTTTTAATACCAATAAAAAGCATCTTCTATATGCGTCAGCGATTCGGTATATTGATTTTTAATAATTGCAATTATATCAAATCTAATTTCAACCGATAAATCATATAACTCAACGTAATGATTAACTGCTTTTATCAATTGTTTCACCTTTTTAGTATTGACAAAACTTTCTGGCTGTCCATATTTGTCTGTTGTACGAGTTTTCACTTCAATGACAGTCAAAATTTGATTTTTAATGGCCAAGATATCTATTTCGGCATGACCAAATTGCCAATTGGTTTCTAAAATTTTATAACCTTTTTTTAAAAGGTAATCTAAAGCTATTGCTTCACCTTTTTTTCCAAGATCATTATGACTGGCCATGATTATAGCATTTTAGTTTTATCAAATTGGTTATTAAATTCCTGAATAATTTGTTGCATTTTATCGTAAACCAGCTCATAAGAAGGCTTTTTATTATCTAAATAAACCCACATCATAAGTGCCGGTTGAGATAATTTTAATTTATGTTGCTGGTTTCTAAAACTTTCACGCATTAACCGCTTAATACGATTACGCTCAACAGCTTTTTTAAATTTTTTTTTGGGGACCGAAAAAGCCACTAAATAATTAACGTCTTGTTCAATATCCATATTAAGATAAACTAGACGTAAAGGATAAGCCACTAAAGATTGCCCCTTTTTAAAAAGATTATCAATGAGAATTTTACTTTTTAAACTATTTTGACGATTTAAAGTCAAAGATGTATTATTCTTCGTCATTTTGAGATATTTCAGACAATAGTTTCACATTATTTGTCATATTAACGTCGGCCGTAAAACCTAATGGATCAATAATAATAGCTTTTATTTTTGATTTATCCACATCAATAGTAAAACTGTATTGTGGCACAGGATACCGCCAAGGTTCCAAAACTGTGCGAGGTGTTTCGGGATATGGATTTTCTTTTATGCCCCGCATTAAATCTAATGGAATATAATAGCTTTCTTTATGACCGTCATTATATACAACCAATATATCAAGAGGCATCGGCATAGCTCGTTCTTTTTTTAAAACAACCTGTGTCTGATTATTTTTAGCTATCAAACTGTCAATTTTATAGTCAATATGATGAATTGTGTGAATCCATTCATTTTGAAACCATTTTAAATTCATTCCGGAAGTTTTTTCAGCAATATTGAAAAAATCATCAGGCTGAGGGTGTTTCATAACCCAATTTTTATAATACGTTTTAAGACTTTGATGCAACTTGCTAAACCCCATAATATAACCCAATTGACTCAAAACCATTTTTCCTTTATCATAAGCATTTATCCAATAAGCCAAATTGGTTTTATAATGATCTGAATGTGTCGATAAAGGTTCTTCTTTTTGCTGTTCAACCAAAAATTGATAACTTTGATAAGAGCTTTCAAAAGGATTTGGTGTAATTTCGCCATTGACTGCCACATTAGCCATATCTTGAATAAAGGAAGTAAAGCCTTCATCCATCCAAGGATATTCTGACTCATTAGAAGCTAAACTAAACTGAAACCATGCGTGTCCCATTTCATGTTGTACAGTTCCAAGTAAACTTTTAAAAGGCTTATCACCGCTAACAAAAGTGCACATTGCATATTCCATACCACCATCTCCTGCTTGTATTACGCTATAATTTTTATAAGGATAAGGCCCTATATAATCATTATAAAACGCCATGGTTTTAGCGGCTATTGGTTCTATTTTTTTCCAATTGTCCTTTAATTTAGGCTTATTTTCATAAAAAAAGTGCAATGTCAAATGCTCATTCACTTGTAAAGTATCATGCACATAATCCGGATCGGCTGCCCAAGAAAAATCATGGACATTGGGGGCAATAAAGTGCCAAGTCAATTTGTCTGATTCCGGAATATTTAAAACTTTATTTGTGGGATAATTTTTTCCTATATTTTCCGGATTTTGTAAGTAGCCAGTCGCAGCAACCATATAATTTTTATCTATTTTAATGGTTACATCAAAATCTCCCCAAACACCATAAAACTCGCGCCCTAAATATGGATCGGTATGCCAACCTCTATCATCATATTCACACATTTTAGGATACCATTGTGCCATCGAATAATCAATTCCCTCTTTATTATCACGTCCCGCTCGACGGATCATTTTAGGGACTTGCGCTAAATATTCCATTTTAAATATCGTGGTTTGTCCGGGCAAAATAGGTTTGTTTAAAGTAACTTCCATTATAGTTCCTACAATTTTGTATGACAAAGCTTGCCCATCCTGCGTCAAACCTTGAACCTTAATAAAACCATATTCATCAGGTTTTAAATTTAGTAGGGTTTTGTCCATATTCCTATCAGGATCCGGAACCGTAAGCGCTTTCCATGCCATAGCACTATTAGGTTGAAAAGCATTCCAATACAAATGATAATAAACTTTGTTTAGCGTATCATAAGAATTATTTTTATAATTTAAAATTTGATGACCTTTATACTGATGCTTTTTTACATCCATATCAATAATCATTTTGTATTGTACATATTGCTGCCAATAGCCGCGTTTTTCAGGTTCTGTTTTTCCCTTTTGAATGTTGGAAGGGTTAGCAATACTAGATTGAGCTACATTATTTATGTTTTCTTGCGTAGCCTTACAAGCAGTCATTAAAAGTAAAATAGATAATAAAAAACTGTATCTTTTCATGATATTATTTTAAAAAAAGCAAGATACAATATTCTTAATAATTCAACAAAGCTTTAATTTTTGCTTAACATTTCTTAAAATAAATTACATTTGAAAAATGTTTTATTTTTATGATGCTTTTAAATAATTTAAAAAATTACCTTAAAAAACATTTGCAACAACTTCCCGTACCGGGATTTTCGGGCATGTCGTTATATGATTTAGTCCGTTTGTATTGGGATGGTATTCTACATGGTTTTATTACGGTTAGAGCCGGCGCCATTGCATATAGTTTTTTTATGGCGCTCTTTCCTTTTTTATTATTTACCATGACTCTGATTCCCTTAGTACCTATTGAAGGCTTTCAGGCAGATTTCATAGCTTTTATACATGATATTTTGCCTCCTAAAACCATTGCAGTAGTAGATAATATTATTTATGATATTGCCACCAAACCCAAAAAAGGTTTAATGTCTTTTAGCATCGTTTTATCTGTTTTATTTATGTCTAATGGCATCAATGCTATTTTGACGGGATTTGAAGAATCTATTCATAAATTTGTTGATAAGAGAAACATGTTTAAACAATATATCGTTTCACTTGGTCTTTCACTTTTATTAGTTTTCATTTTACTTATTACTGTAATTGCTATAATTTATTTTGAAATAATCGTAGTTTACAATTTAAAAAAACACGGTATTATACAAGATTATAATTTTTGGACTATTTGGGGCAAAAATATTTTTTACATAGCCATGCTTTTAATTTCAGTATCTGTTTTGTATTACTTCGGCACCAAAGAAGGAAAAGAATTGCGCTTTGTTTCACCCGGAAGCTTAATGACAACATTTTTAGCTATTATCAGTTTTTTTATGTTCCGTTTTTATATCGATCATTTTGCTCGCTATAATCAACTTTATGGCTCTATTGGCGCTTTTTTGATCATTTTATTAATGATTTGGCTCAATGCACTTATCTTATTATTAGGACATGAGTTGAACATGGCTATCATTAAACTAAAACATAAAAATAAAACTATAATGTAAATTTGGAATGAAATTTGATACAAACCATACAAATCTTTGCAAGATTATAATTATTTGATTAAATTTGACCAAAGATTAAAATTTTTAAAACTTAATTATTATGAAAAAACTATTTTTATTCGGCTTTATTTTTTTAGCACTTGTAAACTTAAACGCACAAAGCGTTATTGGAAAGTGGAAAAGTATTGACGACGAAACAAACAAACCAAAGT
>WGBX01000062.1 GCA_015494075.1 Flavobacteriaceae bacterium | reverse complement strand
TGTATTTTTTTTGCTTAAAAGTCCGTTTTAAATTATATTTATTAGAGCCTATTAATTTAAATTGTTAATAAATTAAAAAAAGGCTGAGTAAAAAATGTTTATATCTTTATTATCTTGCGACTTAATTAATTTTTGACATTTTTATGGCCAAAAAACAAACTGCATATACAGAAGATCATATACAATCGCTTGACTGGAAACAGCATATAAGGATGCGCCCGGGAATGTACATCGGTAAACTAGGAGATGGCTCTTCGCCGGATGATGGTATATATATTTTAGTAAAAGAAGTTTTAGACAATTCTATCGATGAATTTGTAATGGGAGCAGGTAAAAACATTGATATTGTATTAGAAGACAATCTGGTTAGCGTTAGAGATTATGGCCGAGGCATTCCTTTAGGTAAATTAGTTGAGGTGGTTTCTAAAATGAATACCGGTGGAAAATATGATTCTCGTGCATTTAAAAAAACAGTAGGCTTAAACGGTGTAGGGACTAAAGCTGTCAATGCTTTATCTTCTCATTTTAAAGTACAAGCTTACCGTGATGGTCAAACCAAATGGGCTGTTTTTTGTAGAGGCGAACTTCTTGAAGAGTCTGATTTAGAAGCAACAAGCCAAAAAAACGGGACTTATGTCGAATTTATTCCCGATGCTGAGATTTTTCCAAAATATAAATTCAGGCATGAGTATTTAGTACGAATGTTCAAAAATTATATTTACCTTAACACCGGTTTGACCATAAAGTTTAATGGCGAAAAATATTTTAGCGCCAATGGTCTAAAAGATTTATTAAGTGAAAATATTGCAGAATCAGACCGCCGTTATCCAATTATTCACTTAAAAGGTACCGATATAGAAATTGCCATGACACATAGTAAAACCCAATATAACGAGGTGTACTATTCGTTTGTCAATGGACAACATACAACACAAGGCGGTACACATCAAGCAGCCTTTCGAGAAGCAGTCGTTAAAACTATTCGTGATTTTTTTGGTAAAAATTACGATGCTTCTGATATTCGAAAATCCATTGTGGCAGCTATCAGCATAAAAGTAATAGAGCCGGTTTTTGAATCACAAACCAAAACCAAATTAGGTTCAACAGACATGGGTGAAGGAATGCCGACGGTGAGAACATATGTTAATGATTTTGTCAAACGAGAATTAGATAACTACTTACATAAAAATCCGGAAACTGCCCAAGCTATTTTACAAAAAATAGTTCAAGCAGAACGAGAACGTAAAGAACTTTCAGGTATAAGAAAATTGGCCAAAGAAAGGGCTAAAAAAGTAAGTTTGCACAATAAAAAATTGCGCGATTGTCGAGTGCACTACAACGATTTGAAAAAAGACAATCGCCTTGAAAGCACCTTATTTATTACCGAAGGAGATTCGGCAAGCGGTTCCATCACTAAATCCAGAAATGTAAATACACAAGCCGTATTTAGTTTGCGCGGCAAACCGGTCAACTCTTATGGCTTAACCAAAAAAGTAGTTTATGAAAATGAAGAATTTAACCTGCTTCAAGCTGCTTTAAATATTGAAGATGGATTAGAAAACCTACGCTATAATAATATTGTTATTGCAACTGATGCCGATGTCGACGGGATGCATATAAGGCTGCTATTATTGACTTTTTTCTTAAAATTTTTTCCGGAATTAATCAAGGAAGGACATTTATACATCTTAGAAACTCCGTTATTTCGGGTTAGGAATAAACAAGAAACAATATATTGTTATAGTGATGAAGAGCGAATCAATGCTATTAATAAGCTAAGTAAGCGTGGTAAACCTGAAATTACGCGCTTTAAAGGTTTAGGTGAAATATCTCCAAATGAATTCAAACACTTTATTGGAAAAGACATTCGTCTAGAGCCTGTTATGATGGAACAGGACTTGTCTATTGAAGAATTGCTACGTTTTTATATGGGCAAAAACACACCTGACAGGCAACGTTTCATTATCGATAATTTAAAAGTCGAACTAGATATAGTGGATGAAAATAACTAAAATTTCTTGTAAAATAAGAGAAAATAATGAGTGAAGAACAATCGCACAAAGGACAAGAAAGCATCAAAAAAGTCACCGGAAAATTTAAAGAATGGTTTTTAGATTACGCTTCTTATGTGATTTTAGAGCGTGCCGTGCCGGCTATAGAAGATGGCTTCAAACCTGTACAACGCCGTATTATGCACTCTATGCGCGAGTTGCATGATGGCCGTTACAACAAAGTTGCAAATTTAGTAGGACATACAATGCAATATCACCCGCATGGTGATATGTCAATAGCTGATGCTATGGTGAATATGGGGCAAAAAGACTTACTAATTGACACACAAGGTAACTGGGGAAATATTTTGACAGGTGACAGTGCTGCAGCTTCTCGATACATAGAAGCCCGTTTGTCTAAATTTGCATTAGATGTTTTGTTTAATCCTAAAATTACGACTTGGGCAGCTTCTTATGATGGCCGAAAAAAAGAGCCGGTAAGTTTACCGGCGAAGTTTCCAATTGTATTGGCACAAGGTGCAGAAGGTATTGCCGTTGGCTTGTCCACCACTATTTTGCCACATAATTTTAATGAACTAATCAATGCTTCCATAAAGGTGTTACAAGGTAAAAAATTTACAATATACCCCGATTTTCCAACCGGAGGTATGATTGATGTAACCAATTATAACGATGGAAAACGTGGTGGAAAAATTCGTGTAAGAGCCAAAATTAAAATAGAAGACAACAAAACTTTAGTTATAACACAAATACCATATAAAACTACCACAAGTAGCCTGATTGATAGTATTATTAAAGCCAATAATAAAGGAAAAATAAGAATTAAAAAAATAGAAGATAATACCAGCGAGCAGGTAGAAATTCGTCTACATTTACCACCGGGTATTTCACCCGATAAAACTATTGATGCTTTATATGCTTTTACAAACTGTGAAATGTCTATTTCTCCTTTGGGAGTTGTTATAGAAAATAATAAACCGCTATTTTTAGGCGTAAGCGAAATGTTGGAGCGTTCGACACATCGAACAGTTGATTTATTGCGGCAAGAATTAGAAATAGAATTGCAAGAACTCCAAGACCAATGGCACGCTGCCTCCTTAGAACGGATTTTTATCGAAAACAGAATTTATCTCGATATTGAAAAAGAAACGACTTGGGAAGGTGTTTTGCAAGCCATCGATAACGGTTTAAAGCCATACATTGCCCATCTTAAACGGGCGATAACCGAAGCGGATTTAGTACGGCTGACTGAAATTAAAATTAAAAGAATATCTAAATTTGATATTGATAAAGCCAGAAAAAATTTGGCTATTATTGAAGATAAAATTGCAGAAAAAAAATATCATTTAGCTCATATTATCGATTATACTATTGATTTTTTTAAAAATATCAAGAAAAAATACGGCAAAGGACGCGAACGTAAAACAGAAATTAAACCTTTTGAAGATATAGAAGCCACTAAAGTAGTTATACGTAATGTCAAACTATATGTTAACAGGACAGAAGGTTTTGTCGGTACTAGCTTACGTAAAGATGAATATGTTGGAGATGTATCTGATATCGACGATATTATAGTTATTCGCAAAGATGGCAAAATGATGGTGTCAAAAGTTGCTGATAAGAAATTTTTTGGCAAAGATATTATTTATGTCAATGTGTTTAAGAAAAAGGATAAAAGAACCATTTATAATATTATTTATCGCGATGGTAAAAAAGGACCTTCTTATATGAAACGGTTTTTTGTCAGTGGTGTTACTCGTGATAAAGAATATGATTTAACAGCCGGACATCCCGGTTCTGAAATATTATATTTTACTGCAAACCCCAATGGTGAGGCCGAAGTAGTTAACGTTATATTACGACAAACAGGAAGTTTAAGAAAAACTAAATTTGATATAGATTTTAAAGAGCTGGCTATTAAAGGCCGGAGTGTACGAGGTAATTTAGTCACAAAATTGCCTATAAAAGCGATCAAGTTAAAAGAAGCCGGCGTATCTACGCTAAAACCTCGACAAATATGGTTTGATCCTATCATAAAACGCTTAAATACTGATGAGCGTGGCGAATATTTAGGTGAGTTTAGCGGTAATGATCAGTTAGTCATGATTTTATCTGATGGACGTATTTCCAAATTTGTTCCGGATATAGAAAAACATTTCCCCGATAATATAATCCTTTTAGAAAAATATATTTCCGGAAAACCGGTATCGGCAGCTTATTATGATACTGATAAAAAACGTTATTTTATTAAACGGTTTTTAATTGATGATTTAAAAAGAGAAGAAGTATTTATACCAGATAACGCTAAGCTTTTGCAAGTTTCTTATGATTGGCGTCCTGTTTGGCAGCTTCATTTTGCCAAAGAAAGAGGTAAAGATCAAAAAGCACCGCAACAGATTGATTTAGAAATGTTTATTGGAATAAAAGGAATTAAAGCTCAGGGCAATTTGTTGAGTAAAGTGAAATTGAAAGATATTGAAAAACTCACTTCAAAAATTTATGAACCTATAGAAAGTGATGACACTGAAAAAATCGAAATGATAGAAAAATTTGATGAAGCCACACAAAAGGCCATTGATGCCATTGAATTTGAAATTAAAAAGCCTCGAACAGAACCACAAGCTAACAATAAGCCTGAAAAAACCGATTATGATTCAGACGAACCGCCAACACTATTTTAAAATTTGAAATATATTTAAATTTATATATCATTTTGATAAAGGCCTGATTTTTGTAGAGGAAAAATTGCATTTTTCAATTAAATAGAGAATATAATTTTAAACATAGCGTTATTAATATAAATTTGAAATCGATGCGATATAAAGCTTTTTTTGTGATCTTGTGGTTCATGACCATTTGGCAAAGTTCTGCACAAGCTTCTGACCAATTTTTCAATCCGGATACCAAATTTGTTCAAGCAGTTAATTTGTATACCGATAAAGAGTATAAGGCTGCAGCCAATGAATTTGAAAAACTGAAAGCATATGCCAATGACCCTCAAAAATTAGGTGACATATACTTTTATTTGGCCAGTATAGCCGTTAGGACCGGCGCACCCAATGCAGGCGAATTATTAAATTTTTTTGTGCAACATTTTTCAACCCATCCCAAACGAACTTTAATATATTTTGATGCCGCTGATTATTATTTTTCACAAGGCAATTTAAAGCAAGCTCAAGACTATATTTTACAAGTTGATCCGGGTGAATTATCACCTGCAGAATATGAAAAATATAATTTTTATTTAGGTTATACCTATTTAAAGCAAAATAAATATAAAAAGGCCGCACGCTTGTTTGAAAAACTTCTAAATTCAAAAAAATATGGTGCGCAAGCTCGCTATTATTATGGTTATAGCGCTTACAAACTTGATGATTTTGCTAAAGCTAAAAAGTACTTTGATATGGTTGCAGATGATCAAGATTTGAGCCGGCTTTTGCCATATTACCGTGCTGACATGTATTTTAAACTGCAACAATTTGATAAAGCCATTGATGAAGCCCGAAAAATTTATGATAAGGCTTCTGATAAAGAAAAATCACAATTAGCTAAAATTATCGGAGAAAGTTATTTTAATTTAGAACAGTATGATAAGGCTATTCCTTACCTTAAATCTTATCGGGGCAAAAACGGCAAATGGAATAATATTGATTTTTACCAGTTAGGTTATGCCTATTATCAAAATAATGATTTTGAAAAAGCAATCCAGTATTTTAATAAAATTATCAATGGGCAAGATGCTTTGGCTCAAAATGCCTATTACCATTTAGCAGATGCCTATTTAGCTACCGGACAAAAAACAGAAGCTTTAAATGCTTTTAAAAAAGTTTCAGAAATGGATTTTGATTCCAAAATGCAGGAAGACGCAGCTTATAACTATGCCAAATTAGGATACGAAATAGGCAATCCTTATGAAAATCCTTCGGAAGTCATTCAAAACTATTTAAAAAAATATCCGCAAACATTATACAAAAATGAATTGGAAGATTTATTGGTTAACTCTTATTTAACAACAAATAACTATGAAGAAGCCATAAAATTATTAGAAAAAAATAAACAAACAAATAGCAAAGCCTATCAAAAAGCAGCTTATTATAGTGGTTTGCAACAGTTGAACGATGGAAATTATCAAAAGGCAAAGCCATTTTTTGACAAAGTTTTAAAAGAAGGTTTTGATCCTGAATTCCGACAATTAGCCAAATTTTGGAAAGCAGAAGCCGATTATCGATTGCATAATTTTGAAGCTGCCAAAAATGGTTTCCTTGACTTTGCTAATGCGTCATTCAACGAAAATCAATACGAAACCAAATTGGTTAATTATAATTTAGGTTATACCTATTTCAAGCTAAAAGACTACTCTAAAGCAGCAAAATATTTCGAAAAATTTATTGAGACACATCCTGATGAAAAACTTTTAAAAGATAGCTATTTACGCTTAGGAGATAGTCGATTTGCCGCCAAACAATACTGGCCTGCAATGCAAGCTTACAACCGTGCTTTGACAATGAAAGGGGCCGATGCCGATTATGCCCAATATCAAAAAGCCATAAGTTATGGTTTTGTAGGCAAAAACAATAAAAAAATTGATGAGTTAAATCAATTTATTCGGCAGTTTCCTAATTCTAAATTGCGTCCCGATGCTCTCTATCAATTAGGTAGTGCTTATTTGGTTAAAAATCAAGAAACCAAAGCATTATCAATTTTTGACCGGCTTTTATCGGAATATCCGCAAAGTAAATTTGCACCTTCTGTACTGTTAAAGCAAGGTTTAATTTTTTATAACAAAGGACAAAATGATTTAGCTTTGCAAAAATTTAAACAAGTTGTAGCACGTTATCCTAATACGCCAATGGCTTATCAGGCAATAGAAAATATTAAAAATATTTATATTGAAAAAAGTGACCCTGAAGCTTATACCAAATGGGCACAAAAATATCCTTGGATAAATGTGAATAACACAGAACTGGATGAGGCTGTTTTTGCAGCAGCACAAGAAAAATATTACAGTCAAGCACCTGAGGCGTTGAAAGAGTTAAATAAATACTTACAACAATATCCCACAGGTTTGAATAGTTTAAAGGCTCATTATTATTTGGCCAAACTATATGAGAAAAAAAACAAAAAAGGACAAGCAGCTTTACATTATGAGTATATTGCTAACCAATCACAAAATGATTATACATTAGAAGCACTGAGAACTTTAGCAAATTTTCAATTACAAAACAATCAATGGCAAAAGGCGATACCTTTTTTAGAGCGATTAGAACTTTTGAGTAATTCGCCGGAGGACCTAATTTTTGCTCAGTCCAATTTAATGAAAGCCTATTACCAAAATGAAGATTATAATTCTGCTATTGAATATGCACACAATGTTTTAAAAAATACGAAGAGTAATGCTCAAATGCGTCACGATGCACAAGTGATATTAGCACGAGCTTCATTGGCTAATGGCGATGAAACTACAGCGCGTTTCTATTATGATAAATTACGAAAAGAAGCCAAAGGCAAAATAGGTGCAGAGGCTTTGTATTATGTAGCATATTTTCAAAATAAGGATCATAAATATGATGCTTCAAACGAAACAATAGCAAAGCTCACTAAAAAATATGCCGGCTACAAATATTGGGCTGCAAAGGCTTTGTTGTTAATGGCCAAAAACACCTATGCCAAAGGCGATGCTTTTAATGCCAGTTATATTTTAGAGAGTGTGATTAAAAACTTTAAACAATATCCGCAAATTGTAACTGATGCAAAAGATTTGTTGAAGCATATCAAAGCCAATGAAGCTCAAAAAAATGAGGATTCAGGTCATTAAAAGGTATTGCCTTATTTTAAATATTTCATAAAAACCTTATTTACAGACTTTTAATTTTTTAAGATGAAACAAAAAATTTTTTATATCCTTTTGCTCTCCATATCAATTATGTCGGCACAAAAAGTTAAAGATAGTGTCAAAACCGAAGTTGTAGAAGTTAAACGTTCTTTTGATCCGAAAGTGCAAGATGCTTATAAATTAAATATAGATCCGGAAATCAATGCTTTGCCGGAAAAGAAAATTCCGGTCGATTTTCACATACAATCCGTGCCGGTTGCTTCTACTTTTCAACCGGAGAAAGGTCAAATGGCCGGATTTAAACCCGGTAGTTTGGTTGAAAAAGTTTATAAAAGTTATGCTGCTTTTGGTGTAGGCAACTATACCCAAATACAAGCAGATGCCTTTTTATATCACTTGGTTTCGGACAACTTAGGCGCAGGTATGAAGTTTTCTCATTATTCGTCCCAAGGAGGGCAAGATGGTACAATTACTTACCAACCTTTTTACAATACAAATATAGCGGCCGTTTTTGATTACCAAAATAATGATAATTTGTGGCATTTTGATACAGGTTACGAAGGTCAGTTAAATTATTTAAAACAAGATACAGCCTTTGTTAATCCGCCGGAAATTTACAGCCTTAAAAATACCGGTAATAATTTTTATTTAAAGGTAAAAGGCCAATTTAAAAACAATTACTTTAAGGATTTGTCTTTGTATTATAACGCTTTTTGGAATGGTTTTGAAAACAATGAGCATTATTTGCAATTAAAAACAACATTGATATTACCTATTAAGAACTTAGATCTTAAAATGGGTATTCAGTCTGATTTAGTTAGTGGCAATACCGGATATATTGGTTTTGCTGATCCGGTTGTCAACTACAATTTGACTTATAGTAACGCAGATTTTGGTTTATTGCCCGCCATTCAAATTAAAAATGATAATTTGACTGCCAATTTGGGGGCAAAGATTTTTTATCAAAATAATGCAATTTATAATACTTTGCAATTTATGCCCGATTTAAAGGTAAATTTGAATTTGATTTACGAAAAATTGACTGTTTTTGCCGGAGTAACCGGAGATTTAAATCAAAATTCGCAAATGGGTTTAAGTTTAGAAAATCCTTATTTGGCACCTACACAAAATATAGTTCCAAGTTTAACGCCTTATAATATTTTTGGAGGTTTTAACGGTGCTTTTTCAAGTTCTTTTTCTTATGAAGTAACAATGGGATATCGAGAAATATGGCACAAAGCATTTTATAATTACAACCCTGTTAATATTCCTGTGGGGTCTTATGATATTATTTATGATGATTTAGGACAATCTTATTTTAAAACCATATTTAATATTGGCGTTGGTAAAAAATTAGATTTAAAATTAGACTTAACCTACCGTCAAAATGATCCTGATAGATTGAGGAAAGCTTTATTTGTTTCCGATTTTGATTTCAAATCTATTTTTATTTTTCACCCAACCACTCATTTGAGTTTTGACATGACTTTAAATAGTGTAGGCAAACGGTTTTTTCAAGAAGGAAGTGATCAGTATTTAGAGGCTTATACAGATTTAAATTTAGGTGTAAGATATATGGTAAACAAACAATTTACGGGTTATTTAAAAGCTTACAATGTTTTGAACAGAGATTACCAAATATTTTATTTATATCCTGTCCAAAAGTTGCAAATTATGGCCGGTATGGTTTACAGATTTGATTTAATGCTTAAAAAATAGTATATTAGCTTGTCTAAAACTAAAAAAATACAGCTATGAAAAAAAATGTAGGAAATACCGATAAACTTATCCGGCTAATTATAGCAGTTATTTTGTTTATTGTTGTTTACACCGGAAAAGTAACAGATAATACTTGGCAATATATTTTTTTAATTGTTGCTTTGATCGCTGCACTTACTTCTTTACTTAACTATTGTCCTATATACAGTTTATTGGGTATTGATACCAATAAAAAGAAATAAGTTTATGAAAATAAAAAGGGCGATCTGATGATCGCCTTTTTTATTGTTTATTTAGGAAATTCTATCTCGATTTTTACACCATTTTCTCCCATTAGGCTAAATTTACCTTGTAATTGTTTACTTAATAGTTGCATAATACTTAGCCCGAAACTTTCTAGATTTTGAAGATCCAGATCTTTAGGCATACCTTTACCATTATCTTTTAAAGTGAGTATATAATTTTGTTTGTTTTCAATTAAATCTATTTCTATCATTCCATGTTGACCAGGAGCAAATGCATACTTAAATGAGTTTGTTATAAATTCATTAATGATAAGTCCTAAGGGAAAAGATTGTTTTACTTCCAATTTAATATTTTCGGGTATTTTATTTACAATTTGTATCGCGTTGTTGCCAAAAGAGGCTTTTAATGACTGCGCAATTTTATCGACATATGTCTTAAAATTTAAATGGGTAATATCTTTATTGTAATATAATTGTCGATGTATTTCATTAATACTGTTTATACGGTTCTGCAATTCTACCAAGCGTTGATGAATGCTGCCGTCATCAAAGTCGTCTTTAATATCTTCAATTAAAGCATCTATAACTGCTAAATTATTTTTGATACGATGATGTAAATCTTTTTGCAGATGCTCAATAATTTCTTTTTGTTTTTTATTGCGTCGATAATAAAAAGCAAAAATTCCTAAAATCAATATGGCACCCCCAAAACCGGCACTTAAATACGTATTTCGTTTACTTTCCTTTTCAAGAAGCAATTGTTGTTGTGCCTTTTCGGCTTTTAAATGCAAGTTTTCTTTCTCTTTTTTTTCGGATTGATAACGGGTTTCTACTTCGGCTATTTTACTATCACGTTGTGATTTTAAAATAGAATCGGAAAGTTTTTTGAGCTTTTCTAAATTAATTAAGGCTTTGTTGTAAGAACCTTTGTGTTTATATAGCTGGTACAAATCATCATATAAGGCTAAACGGAGTTCGTAGTGATTAATTGTCGGGTCTTGACGTAATTCGTTTAATATTTTTTCGGCTTTTGTATATTGCTGACTTTTTATATAAATATTTGCCAAAGTTGTTTTTGCAGCATCTATACCTAATTTAAATTGAATACTTTGTGAAATTTTAAGGGCTTTTTGCGCTTCTTCAACAGCTTTTTTATAGGCACCTTTTTTTAGATAAATGCTTGCATTATTATTATGTAAGTCAAATTGATACATTTTATTTTGCGTTTGATTATAATAAACCAAAGCTTTTTGATTCATTTCTAAAGCTTTATCATATTTTTCCCATCTGGAGTAAAGCATTCCTAAGGCATGATAGTTTGCAAATACATAATCTTTAACCGCTATTTTAGATGAATCTTGTAGAGCCGTCATAAAATATTTTTCGGCTTTTGTAAATTGGTCCATTTGCATGTAGGTATAACCAATATTATAATTTACTTTGCTTTTTTGCACAATTTTGCCATACTTGTCAGCAAAGTCGGCCTGTTTTAAAAAATATTTTAAAGATTCGTTAGGTAGGTTTAAGCGGTTGTACGCAGCGCCAATGTTACCATATATAACATCCATTGTATTACCATCAGGATGTTTTTGGTAAAGTCTCACGGCTTTATTATATATTTCAATGGCTTTTTGCGGTTTATCAAAGTTGTAGTAAGCACGCCCCAGCTGATTATAATCTAAAATCATGTCGGCATAATGTTTTAAGCTGTCATCTATTTTGAGAGCTTTTTCTGCATTATGTTTTGCAGTTTTAAAATCATGCATCCGCATAGCTGCCTCAGAAAGATACCTGTAAGCTTCACTAATCCATTCCGGTTGTTGTATTTTTTTTGCCAGCCGGATTATTTCACGGTTGTTATCAACTAATTTTTGAGGGTCATTATTCATATAATAATTATTGAGCAGTCCTCTTATTTTAATTTGTTCTTCCGGATTATGTTGCTGTTTAAGTTGGTTGTTGAGACTATCAATAACTGGTTCTTGGGATAATAGATTGAAACTTAATCCCATTAACAGACCTAAAAAAATATGTTTCATCAGTAAGTTTGTTTGGTTTAGACTTTTAAAAGTAGGATTATTTTTTGATTTTACTTCCTAAAAATATATCTTTTCTGTTTTGTTTGCAATATTATTAAGCTATCTCTCTCAATTTCAGCATTTTTGTTATTCAAAAATTTCTTATTTAAAACAATTCCAAATTGATAAAAAAAGCCTATTTTTGACATCGTAAATTAGATATCAAATGATTATCAATAAGAACACCAAAATATCCAAGATACTCAAAACTTATCCTGAATCTATAGACATAATTGCGGCGATCAATCCGAATTTTAAAAAATTGCAAAATCCAATTTTGAGGCGAAGTTTGGCGACTCGTGTATCGGTAAAAGATGCGGCTCGTATTGGTAAAATACCTGTTATAGAGTTTTTAAAATCTCTTGAAAAAGCAGGTTATCAGGTAGATTATACCGGTGCAGATGATAAAGACCAAGATAGTTTAAATTTAATGCCGCCGGACTTTTCAAAAAAAGAAATTGTGACATTAGATGTACGTCCTGTTATAAATGCAGGTAAAGATCCTTTTGGGCATATTAATAAAGTGGCCAAAACTATTAAACCGCATCAAGTTTTATTGATTATCAATGATTTTGAACCTATTCCTTTAATAGACTATCTTATTGGCAAAAATTTTGTACACTGGTTAACTCAAGATAACGAAGGTAACTACCTAAGTTATTTCAAATTAAATTGTCAAAAACCCGGCTTATTAAAACGTTTATTCGGTAAAAAAGATATTCCTTGCCAATATCACGATGTTGCACAGTCAAAAAAAACTAAATCGAAACAACACCGGCAGTCTAACGATACACCGGCAGATTTAGTTTCTTTTGAAAATTTTGACCGTATAAAAAATAAGTATCAAGGACACTTGAAAGAGATAGATGTTCGTCATTTAGAAATGCCGCTGCCTATGCAAACTATTTTAGAAAATGTAGAACAATTAACTCCGGGAGAAGCACTTTTTGTTCATCACAAACGTTTACCGCAATTTTTATTGCCGGAATTAAAAAAACGCCATTTTACTTATGTTTCCAAAGATTTAAATCCTGATAACGTTCAATTAATTATATACAAAACTTCTAAAAAATTATAAAAATGGCTAAAAATTTACATACAGACAATGCACCTGATATTAGTACTGTAAAACCACATTTTTTATTTGCTGCTATTGGTTTTTTGGTATTAGCTATATTAATGGTCCTTTCTAACCCTTATTTTTTTGGGACGTATTATAACCACCATTCACTGGCAGTCACGCACACAGCAGTATTAGGATGGCTTATGATGTTGATATTCGGTTCTTTATATCAGTTGATTCCCGTTATTTTTGATACGGCATTATATAGTGAAAAGTTGGCCAAATTTACATTTTGGATTACAGCTTTTAGTATTGTTTTCTTGGTATATACCTTTTGGGTAGGTGATTATGTCGTGCTTTTGCCTTATGCAGCCACTTCTATGTATTTGTCATTATTTTTCTTTATTTTTAATATAATGATGAGTTACAAGAATGCCCGTATTAAAAACTTTAAATCTCTTTTTATATTAGCAGCAGTATTTTGGTTACTGATGACCGAAACAGAAGGTTTGCTTATAGCCTTAAATTTTAAATACAATTTTTACCAAGCTTCACATTTATACCATTTGCATACACACGCTATTATGGGATTAGTTGGTTTTTTTATAATGATGATTTTTGGGGTTGGAATCACTCTGATTCCTATGTTTTTAATTTCACATCATTTAAATGAGAAATTGTTAAAATATGCATTCTACTTGCTTAATACTGGACTTGCCGGTTTGGTTTTATCCAAATACCTTTATGATAAACAATTGTTAATTATTTTGTTTTGGGTCTTAATTATAGGTGGAATTATAGTTTATTTCCGATATATCTATGAATCCTACAAGCGTCGTATGAAAAAAACATTAGATGTCGGTATGAAATACACGATGCTATCATTGGTTTTTTTATTGTTGCCAATAGCACTTAGTCTAACCATGATTTTTGTTCCGCAATTGGGTATGCAAGCTTATGCCGAAACCATAATTTTATTGTTTGGGTTGAGTATGATTTTCGGTTTCTTTACGACAATTGCCTTGGGGCAAACCTACAAAACATTGCCATTTATAATTTGGTTGGAAAAATACCAAAAATTGGTAGGAAAATTTCATACACCTTTACCACGAGAGTTATATTCTGAAAAAGTAGCAGGTATTCAATTTTATTTTTATATGAGTTTTTTGATTTTAGCTTTTTTAGCTATAATTTTATCATTAAAATGGTTGATGCAATTGGCAACAATCTTATTTTTGATAGTCAGTATATTATATAATTATAATGTATGGAAAATGTTTTTTCACGATTCTGAAAAATATGTTAATAAAAGAGATAAAGAAATTTTAAATAATTAATCTATTGTAACTATGGCAAAAAAAGATTTACAAGAAATACGAAAAATTGAGAATGACATTTACGAATTACTAAAAACTGTGATGGATCCTGAAATCGAATTGGACATTATTAATTTAGGATTGGTTTATAATATTTTATATGATGGCGAAAAAGATGTCCGTATCGAAATGACCCTTTCTACACCGGCGTGTCCGCTAGGTGATGCTATTACTGATAATGTTAAAAACACAATCAAAAAGAAATATCCTGACTATGATGTTGATGTTGATCTGGTTTTTGATCCACCGTGGGATGCTTCTATGATTAGTGAAGAAGGTAAAATAAAATTAGGTATGTAATTTAAAAGCCTTCCAAATCGGAAGGCTTTTAAATTTTAATGGTACTTTCAAATACGTTTGCCAAATAATGTAGCTGAAGTGCAATCATTAATCTTAACATTTACAAACTCACCTGGTTGTTCCCGGCCTGTTTTTTCAAAAATAACCACAGCATTTTGTGAATTTCGCCCCATCCAATGTTGATCGGATTTTTTTGAATTTCCTTCAATCAAAACTGAGACTTCTTTTCCAATAAATTGTTTCATGCGATACAAACTATGAGCTTGTTGTTTGTCAATAATGTCTCTCAATCTGCGTAGTTTAACATGATGAGGGACATCGTCAGGTAACTTTTTAGCTCCTAATGTGCCCGGACGAACAGAATAAGCAAACATAAAACCAAAATCATATTTGACATAATCCATCAATTGTAGGGTTGCCTGATGGTCGGCTTCTGTTTCTGTACTAAAACCTGCAATCATATCTTGTGATATGGCCACATCTGGAATATATTGTCTAATGGCATCAATGGTTTGCTTATATTGGGCAACGGTATGTTTCCGGTTCATTAATTGCAACATACGATCGCTTCCTGATTGTACCGGCAAGTGAATATGTTTAGCAATATTTGGATGTTTGGCCATGGTTTTAATTACATCAAGGCTAAAATCTTGCGGATTTGATGTTGAAAAACGAATCCTGATATCAGGGAATGTTGTCGCTACTTTATCTAACAATTGGGCAAAATCGACGGCTTTTGCTTTGATTTCTTCCGGTTGATTAATAAAATCTTTTTTCAAACCGCCACCATACCATAAATAGCTATCAACATTTTGTCCCAGCAAAGTAATTTCTTTAAAATTACGTTGGTGCAAATCATCAATTTCTTTCAAAATACTTTCAGGATCCCGACTGCGTTCGCGTCCGCGTGTAAAAGGAACAACGCAAAATGTACACATATTGTCACAGCCACGTGTTATGGATACAAAGGCTGAAACGCCATTTGAATTGAGCCTAACAGGTTTAATGTCAGCATAAGTTTCTTCCTTACTCAGCAAGACATTCACCGCTTTTCGACCATCTTCCAGCTCATTAATAAGCTTAGGTAAATCACGATAAGCATCGGGGCCAATAACTAAATCTACAAGTTTTTCCTGGTCTAAAATCTTTTCTTTAATCCGTTCGGCCATGCAGCCCATAAGGCCTATCTTTGTTTTAGGTTTTTGCTGTTTTAGTTTGTTAAAATGTTTTAACCGGTTGCGTACGGTTGTTTCTGCTTTTTCTCTAATAGAACATGTGTTGATTAAAATCAAATCAGCATCATCCGGATTTTTTGTAGTGTTAAACCCTTGTTTTAGAAGTATGGAAGCAACAATCTCTGAATCATTCATGTTCATTTGACATCCATAGCTTTCTATAAAAACCTTTTTAGCATTGTTTGGCGCTTGCTTATAATTTAGAGCTGCTCCTTGTAAGCGTTCGTCTATTTTTTTGGTAGCGTTATTCTTTTTGTTCATAGCTGCAAATATAAAATTTATTCTGATTTGAAAGGCTACCTTATTTTTTTAGTCTGTTTACATCTTTATTTTATTGATTTGCTTTCTTTTTATGGGCAAAATTTAACATGCGTTTTTGCCATTCTTCTGTTTGTGATAAAAATGCAAAATTATCGGCGGCATATAGTTTTACAGCTTCAATTTCACGTTTGGTCGTGAAGTTGATAGTATTTTTAGTATAAGTAAGTGCCAATGATGGCGCCTCCATAATTTGTTTGGCAAGTTCGTAGGCTTGGTTCATAAGATGTTCCGGATTGGCGATATAATTAGTCAATCCTAATTGTAATGCTTTGTCCGCTTGTAACATACGACCTGTGAGCAGTAAATCTTTGGTGTGTCCGTCACCTATTAAAGCTTTTAAATACATGGTGCAAGTTGCCGGTAAAATAGCACCTAGTTTTACAGCCGGATAACCGATTTTGGCCTGCGTAGACATTATTCGTAAATCAGCAGCTGTGGCATATCCTAATCCGCCACCTAAAGCCAATCCGTTTATTATAGCAATACTTGGTTTGTTAAAATTGTATATCAACTCTGAGGTTTGCTCTAATAATAAAGCAAATTCACGAGCTTGTTCAACACCTTTTAAATCTAGTAAAGCTTTTAAATCTACACCGGAAGAAAAAGCTTTGCCGGCACCTGTTATAAGTAACACTTTTAAATCGGAATTATAATTTTGCTCAGATAATAGTTGATTTAGCTCTAGTAATAATTTGCGGTTAAATGCATTGTATTTTTCTGGTCTATTAAATTCTAACAGGCCTATTCCTTGTTCTATTTTAAAGTTTATAAAAGTCATATTTTTTAATTTTGTTTTTACAAATATAGATTAAAAGGGAATAAATACTGTAAATTTGTCCGGATTTAATCTTATAATTGTTTATTAATGATAAGCTTTATGACTGCTCAAACTTTATTTTATTTAATAGTTTTTTTCTTACTTATAGAATTTTTGATAGAGAAATTTTTAGACAACTTAAACGCGCGACATTTTAGAGATCCCGTGCCGGTTGAGTTGCATGATGTTTATGATTTGTCTGCTTATAAAAAATCACAAGACTATAAATTAGCTAATTATAAGTTAGATTTTTGGACTTCTATAATAGCATTTGTGATATTATTAGCCATGTTATTTTTTAAAGCTTTTGCTTATTTAGATCAAATGGTTTCAAATTGGACATCTAATACATTTATGCAATCTTTGTTATTTTTTGCTATTTTATTTTTATTAACTAGCTTATTGAATTTACCGGTATCATATTATAAAACTTTTGTTATAGAAGAAAAATTCGGATTTAATAAAACTACTTATAAATTGTATTGGATAGATCAAATTAAGTCTTTTTGGTTGAGTTTATTTTTGGGTGGCTTACTTTTGAGTGCTTTTATTGGATTTTATCAATGGACTGGTTCAAATTTTTGGCTATATGCGTGGCTATTTATGGTTGTTTTTAGTTTGATATTAAACATGTTTTATACCAGTCTTATCGTGCCGTTGTTTAATAAATTAACACCTTTGCCAGATGGAAAATTAAAAGAAAAATTACAGAATTTGGCAGATAAAACACAATATAAATTATCGGCGATTTATGTGATTGACGGTAGTAAGCGCAGTAGTAAAGCCAATGCTTATTTTTCTGGATTAGGTCCAAAAAAGAAAGTGGTTTTGTATGATACTTTAATACAAGACTTGACACCTGATGAAATTACGGCCGTTTTAGCTCACGAAATTGGTCATTATAAACATAAACACATTATCTATAATTTATTGTTGTCTTTATTAGTTACCGGTATTTTCTTGTATTTACTATCACTTATGATTGATAATTCTGCATTAGCTCAAGTTTTGGGTAGTCCAAAGCCTAAGTTTCACCTCAATCTAGTGGCTTTTATTTTATTATTTACACCTATTTCATTTTTAATAGGAATTGCAACAAATTGGGTATCAAGAAAATTTGAATATCAGGCTGACGCTTATGCCAAACAATATCATAATGCAACAGATCTAATTTCGGGTTTAAAAAAACTCAGTGCTAAAAGTTTAAGTAATCTTACGCCGCATCCTTGGTATGTCATAGCCAATTATTCTCACCCTACTTTGTTGCAACGGATAAAAGCTTTAAATTTGTCTCAAAAATAAGTTTATGAGTCCATTAACAAAAAAAATATTGTGGCAATCAGCATTGGTAGTCGTAGTCATATTTATCGTGACGGCTTTATTGATCTTGCCGACCAATCCGCCACCGCAAAATTATATTTGGAGTGTTATATCGGTCTTGGCCGGCGCTCGGCTATTTTCTAAGTATCGCTAATAATTAAATACCTTTAAATTCAGGTGTACGTCTTTCGATAAAAGCTTTTGTGCCTTCTTCAAAATCTGCTGTCGTAAAAGCTTGTCCGAATAATTCTTTTTCTACTTCAAAGCCGGTTTTTGTATAGGCAGCATTTACGGCTTTAATGGCTAAGGCTTGTGCCTGTGGCGAATTTCTCATTAATTTTTGGGCTTTTTTATAAGCGGTCTCCATAAGCATCTCAGGCGGTACAACTTGGGTAACCAAACCATAAGAAAGGGCCTTTTGAGCATCAATCATTGAAGCAGATAAAATAAGGTCCATTGCTCGCCCTTTGCCAATTATTTGTGCTAAACGTTGCGTGCCGCCATAGCCGGGAATGACGCCTAATGAAACTTCGGGCAACCCCATTTTGGCTTTGTCCGATGCAATACGAATGTGTGACGCCAAAGCAAGTTCTAAACCGCCTCCTAAGGCAAAACCGTTGATAGCTGCTATTACAGGTGTTTCCAAGTTTTCGACCAAGTCAAACAATATAGCTTGCCCTGTTGTGGCCAACTCTTTTCCTTGTTCTGCATTAAAATGCATAAATTCTTTAATATCAGCACCGGCAACAAAGGCTTTTGAGCCGCTTCCGGTTATGATTATAACCCGAACGGCTTTTTCCTTGTTTAAGTTTGTAAAGGCATTATGTAATTCATCTATGGTTTGCTTATTCAATGCATTTAATTGTTTTGGTCTATTGATGGTAATAATGCCTATTTGATCTTTTTGTTCAATTAGTAAATTATGATAAGTATTCATGTGTATAGTTTTTAAAAGGGTTATTTGTCAAACTCTATTATAAAAGTGGTACCGACATCAGGTTCAGAATTAAAATAAATTTTTCCATTGTGATTTTCAACAATTTTTTTTACAATGGACAATCCTAAACCCATTCCACTATTTTTAGTAGTAAATTTAGGCTCAAATATTCTTGAACGATGTTCTTTTGAAATACCGCTACCATTGTCCGTTACGGTAATATATATTTTTTCTTCTGCTTCACGCACACTGACTAAAATGTCCGGTTCACGAGAATCAGGCACAGATTGTAGCGCATTTTTAACTAAGTTGGCTATTACCCGCTGAATTTGACTTTTATCAAAATTAAATAATATTTGCTCATGATTGCTAACAAAGCGTACCTGACTCGGGTCGTAAAGTTTTAAAGCGCTACGAATAGTTTCTACCAAATCGGCTTTTTCTAAATGAGCTTGTGGCATTTTGGCAAAGTCTGAAAATGCTGAGGCAATTTTGCTCATCAAATCAATTTGTTCAATTAGCATTTGCGCAAATTCGTCAAATTTTTGCTTGATGTCGGGATCATTCGGATCAAACATCATTTGAAAACTTTGAATATTTAGACGCATGGGCGTCAAAGGATTTTTAATTTCATGAGCTACCTGCCGGGCCATATTCCGCCAGGCTTGTTCGCGTTCATTTTGGGCTAATTTTTCAGCACTTTCTTCTAACTGATCAACCATTTTATTATAAGACTCAATTAACTCGTTGATTTCGTCATTAGGGTTTTTCAAAATAATTTTTTGTTGTTGCTTGTCAAATGATGTTTGTCTCAAAATATTATTAACGGTACTCAATGATTTGGTTATATATCGTGATAATAAGTATGACATTATAATAGCCAAAATAAACATAAAGAAATAAATAGTTCCTAAGTTTTTTAAAAACTCTTCTAATTCTTTTTTATAGAAAGTACTGTCTGCCAAATAAGGCAAATTTAAGATGGCTATCGGTTTGAACTGCCTATCGTAGATATAGCTATAAGACGACTGATATTCACCATCTTTTCCTTGATGTTTAATGACATAACGTTTATCTCTATTTTGATCAATTTTTTTGATAATTTGCGGAGATAATACCCAAGTACTGTCTAAATTTTTATCTAAATGCCATAATGAACTTATAATTAAATGTCCGTTTAAGTCATAAATATTAATAGGCATTTTGTGGATACGTGATAATTCACTAATGCTAGACAGGCCACGTGTGCTACCGTTAGATTTGAAAATATATTTCAATTTACTGGTTTTTACTTCAAAGGAAGTATTTTCCAGAATACTATTGATATGTACTTTGACAGCTGTTTCTTTACGTAAAAGTCTTTTTTTATGGTAGTCTTCGGCTTCTTCTTTATATTGAGAAACAGTAACAACTAAAATCATGATAGAGGCTAAAAACACCAATCCTATCATGGATAGAAATATTTTTGACCGTAAGGATGTGGTTGAAAGTTTCATGAGTCTCAATTAAAGATTAATTTATGGTAATATAATTTGAATTTAGGTATGACAACTATGATTGTGATCATGATCGTGGTCATCAGTGCCGGGCTGTTTTCGTTCAGCACCTTCCATTAACCATTGCATCAATTGTTCTGCATCAGTAAAAATACGCGCCTCTATTTTGCAGTTATTAACCTTAATGGTATTTTGTAAAGATATTAAATCAGATTGTTTAATTAAAAAAGCCATACGATAAGCTTTGTGTGAGGCTATTTTAGGCAGTATATACTGAAGGAACCAGTCTATAGTTTCTTGCGAAATTAAATGTTCTACTTTTCGCCAATCTATATAAATTTGATTGGCACGTTTGTAGATACGCCGACTTAAAAAATTTAAAAATTCATGATAAATACCATCTTCATCCATGTGAGATGCAAAATCTGTCCAATAAAAATGCATTAGATATTGTAGTTCTAAATAGTTGACTTTTAAAAATTTGGAAGTGTATAATATCATAATTTAAGCATTTTAATTGCGTTCATCTTTTCCCCATAAAAGTTTTTTTTGCAGGGTTTTTATAAAAGAATTCTCTTTAAATTGAATTAGTTTTATAACAAAAGGTGCTGTATAAGCAGTTATTTCGGTATCAATGGGCAAACTGTATACACGGCTATCTAAGGAAATTAAAAATTCGGGTTCGCGACTGCTGACTTTTAATTTAATGATATGTTCATTTGGCACAACCAAAGGTCTGACAGTTAAATTATGCGGGGCAATGGGATTTAAAATAAAATTCATAGATTCGGGTACAACGATAGGGCCACCACAGCTTAATGAATAGGCCGTTGAGCCCGTAGGTGTAGCTATAATTAAACCATCTGCCCAATAAGTTGACAAATATTCATCATCTAAATATGTATCAACCGTAATCATGGCAGTTGTATTTTTACGATTGACGACTAATTCATTCAAAGCAAAATTCATATCTTTCAATGCCGGGACTTCCGGTTTGGTTTCAATAGCTACCAAGTTTCGTTCACTGATAGTATATTGTCCTTTGAAATAAGCGTTTACAGCTTTTTCCAATTGTTCCTTTTGAACAGTAGCCAAAAATCCTAAACGGCCGGCATTAATACCAAAAATAGGAATGCCTTTATCTCTAATATAAGTTAAAGCACGCAAGATAGTTCCATCACCTCCATAAGTGAAAAAAATCTTAGTATTATCGGGTAAGTCTTCATAATTATTGAATGTCTTAAATACCGGATAAGATTTTAATAAATAATCGGAATGACCATGAATAAAAGTTTGATGTTTTAACAGTTTGTCATAAAATTCTTTTTGAAAAATTATTTCAACTTTATGTTTTAATAAAATATCAAGCAAAAGTAAGAGGTAAGTAAAGGATTTGTCCGATCGATAATAACCGTAAATA
>WGBX01000061.1 GCA_015494075.1 Flavobacteriaceae bacterium | reverse complement strand
CCTGAGCGTTTATTGGGAAGAACAATAGTTTTTTGATATAATGGTATATTATCTGCCAGTAAATATTCTGCAATTTGTTCTAAAAAATGGGTCATGAATGAAATTTTGTGAAAAGTAAAATTAACAAAAACTTTTAAAACCCAGAAAAAAACCGGCAGGATTGAATCCCGCCGGTTTTTTTCCGGATTATTTTTGCTCTGCTATTTATTCGTTTAAAAAAACTACAAAATGTTTGATTTTGGAGTTGTCAGGGATCAAGGTCTCATCTATTTTAATAGTACGGTCATTACGAGCGTTTAGAGGCAAGACATCTTTGGTCATATCAATGGTAGCATTCAAATCATCTATGAAGATAACTATATATTTAAAGGTTTCATCAATGCGGCCGATTTTATGATTTTTTTTGAATGTGCCAAAATCAGAATCTAATCCAACACCTTTAACTGTTTTAAAGCGCGGACTTCTAATATCTATTTGTTTTAAAAGCGATTGTTCATCATTAATTTTTTGCGGCACAACCACCATTAATACTTCATGAGTTGGTTTATCAATAATGGTGTATTCATCATAGGGCGCAAAGGCTGATTGTCCATGTGTTTTTTTAACAATAGAATCATTTTGATACAACTTTTTCATTTGTGCAACAGTTGTACTGTCAGTGAGTTTGCCTACTTGTTTATTTTTAATGATAAACGCATCATTTTTAGTTTGACAAGCTGTAAGGGCGGCTATTGTTAGGATTAAAAAGATAATTTTTTTCATTCGTTAATTTTTTTGTATTGTTTAATTTTCTATCTCCGACGTCTTCTAGATGTGCTTCGCAAGCCTAAAACACCAAGCAGAGAGCGTGTTACTTCTCTGATAATCATTTTACCAACAGAACTATTTAAGGCTTGTTCAATCATTCCCGGTTCTTCTTTTTGTCGGTGTGTACTTTGGGTTATATTTTCTTCTTCTGCCTTTTCAATTTTTCCTTTCAGAATTTCATAAGCTGTTTTACGGTCAATATTTTGTGCGTATTTATTCCGTAATTTTGACTTTTGAAGGACTTTCGCTAATTCTTGATCATCTAGAATGTCCATTCTACTCATTGGCGCACGCATTAAGGTTGCAGCTAAGGGTGTCGGACGGCCTTTGTGTCCTAAAACACTTACTAAAGCTTCTCCAATTCCTAATGAGGTGAGGACTTCGTCGGTATCATAAAAATCTGTTTCCGGAAAATTTTCGGCTGCTAATTTAATGGCTTTACGATCTTTGGCCGTAAAAGCCCTTAAGGCGTGTTGTATTTTTAAACCGAGTTGCGCTAAAACTTCATCCGGAATATCACGTGGATTTTGTGTGACGAAATATATACCCACACCTTTTGACCTGATGAGTTTAACAATGGCTTCTATTTGTTCTAAAAGTGCTTTAGATGCATTGCGGAAAATAAGATGTGCTTCATCAATAAAAAATATTAACTCAGGTCTGTCAGCATCACCTTGTTCGGGCATTTTGGCATATATTTCGGCCAAAAGTTGTAACATAAAAGTTGAAAATAATTTGGGTTTGTCTTGTATATCAGTCAAACGTATAATATTAATATATCCGTGGCCATCTTCATCTATTCGCATTAGGTCTTCAATGTCAAAAGATGGTTCCCCAAAAAAGATATCGGCTCCTTGTTGTTCTAATTCTATTATTTTACGTAAAATAGCTCCCGTTGATGCAGTTGACAGGCGCCCATATTCAGCTTGAAAATCTTTTTTACCATTGCCTGTTGCCCACTTTATCAATTCTTTAAAATCTTTTAGGTCAATTAAGGGTAACTTTTGATCATCTGCATATTTAAATAAAACAGCTACGATACCACCTTGTGTGTCATTTAAATCTAATATGCGTGATAATAAAATAGGACCGAATTCAGATACTGTTGCCCGTAGTTGTATCCCTTCTTTGCCTGTTAACGATAGCATTTCAACAGGGAAGCCTTTCGGGGTAAAGGGAAGGCCTATTTTTGCCATTCGTTCATCAATTTTAGGATGTCCGGGACTTGGCTTAGCTAAGCCGCTCAAGTCTCCTTTTAAATCCATTAGTAATACAGGAATGCCTCTTTCAGAGAGTTGCTCAGCCATCACTTGTAGTGATTTTGTTTTACCGGTACCGGTTGCGCCGGCTATCAATCCGTGACGATTTAATGTTTCAAGAGGGACTTTTACAAGAGCGCCCGGAATAGCTTCGCCGTCAAGCATGGCAGATCCTAAAGCGAATGAGTCGCCTTTAAACTTATAGCCTTGTTCGATGGCTTCTATAAATTTTTCTTTTCTGTTCATATGGCCATATTTAAAAGTAAAAATACAGAGATAAAAGTGTTTTTTATAATTTTTTTAGAACTTATTAACATTTCTAACAATAAGTTTTTCTAAATCGGTAGTTTGGTCATTGTTTTGTAAGAGATCTTTACGTATTTTAACGGTAAGCTTGGCTAATGAAATTGAAATTTCATCTGAATCTGATTCAGAAATCAATTGATCATCAACAGCTTTATTAATAATATCTAAAAAATGGGAATATTCACGTAAGACTTCTTCACTAGCTACAATAGAAATTTTATGAGTCAAAAATTCTAAATATATGATTTCTTCTTTTGAGACCTTTCCTTTGGTAACTATTTGTTCTAAAAAGTCAATCAGATTGAGATAGATAGAAGATTTCAGTTCAAATATTTTGATATGATGTTCTTTGTCAAGTTCAAGTTCACTTTGTTTATTTAATAAAGCAGCCGTAATTAAAATAGTTGCAATAGTGCCTAAAACAATTAAAACAATTTCTTGTGCATAAGGATTTTTTATGTGTTCATAATAAGCGGTATGTAAAAAAACAAAGCCGATAATAAAAGTAAGTAGCGTAAGAGCAATATATTTGCTGGTTTGACTCATAAAGTTTTTAAAATTTTGACAAAAATACAAATAAACCCTGATATTTTTATAAAAAGAAAAGCACCTTTAATTAAAGGTGCCTTTCCTTTGAGTTATTTTGGTTGATTTATTTTCTGTAAACGACAAAACTAAAGTCTGTATCTACACCAATGCCTTGATAGTCTCTAAATACAATTTCAAAATTACCATTTTTTTGTATGATCCCGGTGGTTAATACAGGCGCATTGACATCATCCATTTTTCTGTTGGCTACTACAATATATTGATTGCTGTCTAATAAAGGATTGTCAAAAGTGATTTCATAGTGGCCATTTATGTCGGTCAATTTTGATACCTGAAATCCCATGCTGGAATTAGTGCTTATTATGGTCCCATTACTAGCAACGGCGCCATATACATAAGCCTTGGTATCGGCATCGCCGGAATCATTAGATAAGAGTTTTTGAGAGATTCTCACATCACCATTAAAGTATCCGGCAAAGCTGCCCGGTTTTATAGCACTACCGTAAATAGCATAATGTTGGCCGCCGGCATTTGGGTCAATGGTGGACCAAACACCTACTTTCATACCTGTACCACTTCCATCCATATAATTATATAAACCATAATGATTGCCGTTACCACTGCTAGAAATTGTGTCAGCTATTGCATAAGCATTAGCATCTCCACTGCCATTTATATGTACTAAGTGACCATATAAATAACCATTGGCAGCATTATCAAAGAAACTTACGGTTCCGGCTTGAAAATCGGCTTCGTTATTGTTTATGAAATTTACTAAACCGGCTTGTTTGCCTAAGCCACTAGTAAAATCATTTTCCACGCCTACATTATCGCCGGTTCCGGTATTTTCAAATCTATTTATTATGCCGGTATGATGTGCATTAGTAGAGCTCTCAAAAAGATTATCCATTCCATAGACATCAGTTTGACCTTGTAGATAGTTTCTAATACCGATTACCTCTCCGGTGCCATTGTTATAAACGGCATTATCAATGGCAAAAGAGGATTCATCTGAATTATTGGTTATATTAGATGACATACCGATTGCGCCACCGCTGTCAGTAGATATTTCATTAAAAACGCCTGTTGTAGCTTCTACTTGGCCACTTCCGTTAACATGATTGATTGTGCCTATGAGATAACTATAGCCTAGTCCTTCAAATGTAACATTATTGGCAATACCATAACCGTATCCATAACCACTATAGTTTACATTGTTTAAAAAACCATAACTAGTATTGCTTTTTGAGGTGATATTCATTGTATTTGTAAAAGCGGCTATATCATCTGTTGGACTATTTGCATTATAAATAACTTGTAATTTTGTGTTGGGATTTACATTTCTTTCAGATTCATTGACATAATCTCCAATAATGACGCCGCCTAAGTGGTACATATCTTGTGAAATATCTGTTGGCGGTAGTGTTGTGCCAACTGCATAAAACGTTATGGGTTTATTAAAAAGATCATTATAATTTCCACTAAAACCATTGGCTGCATAGGCTGCGTATTTAGCATAGGGAACAAACTTTAAATTTTCTGTGCCAAGATTGACATAACCGTTATTATCAGTATCTACTTCAACTTGTAAGTCAATATCATTATTCCAATCTATATCTGTAAAATCACCAAAAACAGGGGTGCCTTCTCCTACAATTGCAGTAACTATACCATTGGCGTCAGTGGTTTGAGTATGAGTTTCTTGATAAATGGTATTTCCATCATTTAATAAAGTGAAGCGAATACTTATTTGTTGATTGCTTACAGGCAGATCGTTGTTTGTAATTAAAGCTTTATAATTAAATCCGCCTAACTGCGCATTGAGTATAGAAAAACTCAAACTTAAAAGTAAGAAAGTTATTTTTTTCATAGCGGTATGTTTTTAGTTTTTGATTATTTTTTTAGTGAAATATGTTTTTTTTGAAGGAGATATGGCCAATAATAAATAGGAGCCTGATTTGATATCCGTCAAATCCATTTTTATGACGGCTTCTTTTTCTATTTGCTGATGTAATATACTCTGACCTTTAAGGTCATAGATATAGATTTGATAGTCTCCTTGTTCAGGCATGCTGATTGTCAGTTGGTTGTGTGTTGGGATTGGAAAGATTTTTGCCTCGTTTAGTTCTGTGAAATTTTCAATTCCCAAACTGTTTAAAAGTTGTGGAGAAATAAATCCTTCGGATAAATAGATATTATCAACTTGTTTTTCGTCGACAAAACTTTCACCTACGGTGTAAAAGAGCTTCAGGCTTCCTTGGGTACTGGTCGCACCTCCGGGTGCCAGGGAACTTTGCTTAATAGCCAATTGTCCATAGCCGGAGACAAAGACTATTAATAGATTGACATATAGTAATAGATATTTCATAATACACTAATTTTGTGTATTATAAGTTATTTAGAAAATTAAATTTGTCAAGTGATTTTTTACAAAAAAATAATAAAAAAATTTTTTTAATAAAAATCGGGAAATTTTGTAAAAAAAATCCCGATTTTAATTCAATTTATTTAAAAGTTTATTGAAATATATATTTTTCTACCCGGCCTTCCGGACTAACGACGGCAATTGTATAGGCTTTTTGGTCGGAGTTATTGAGCATATCTGTAATATCATCAACAGAATATACAGGTTGATCATTAAATTGTGTAATAACATAGCCCGGTTTGATGCCGTTTTGATATAATAAGCGGTTGTTGACACGGTCTATATAAACACCATTTTTAACACCATAATGTCGAAGAATATTTTTATCAATATTTTTTACGGATAAGCCTAAACTTTTTAAATAAGCAGCATTATTTTTATTTAGTTTAACTTTAAAATGCTGCTGTTGATCTTTTCTAATGACAGTAATCTCTATTTCATCTCCGGGTCTCTTTGTTTTAAGATAACCTAATAAGTCAGCCATTGAAGATACTTTTATGTTGTTTATTTTAATAATGATATCACCAATTTCCAAGCCGGCTTTGTCAGCACCTGTATTTTTTTCAATATCATAGATATAAACTCCTTGGGTTTGTGTAATGTGTAACTTTTTAGCAATTTCACCATTGAGTTCAGCAGCTTTTATACCTAAAACTCCCTTTTGAATGCTTCCAAATTCCAAGATGTCATCGGCAATTTTGCGAACTATGTTAGAGGGTATAGCAAAGGAGTAACCTATGTAAGAGCCATTCATAGAAAAAATCATAGTATTAATGCCAATCAACTGGCCTTCAGTATTGACCAATGCACCACCGCTATTACCGGGATTGACAACCGCATCGGTTTGGATAAAATTATCAATTCGTTTATTTCCTTTTAAATCACGGCCTTTGGCACTTACAATTCCGGATGTAACGGTTGTTCCTAAATTATAAGGGTTACCGATTGCCAAAACCCATTGACCTAATTCAACAGCATCAGAATCTCCAAAAGTCAGATATGGCAAATTTTGTGCTTTAATTTTAAGAACTGCAATATCAGAATTCGGGTCTGTCCCAATAAGTTCTGCATTGTAAGTTTGTTTATTGTCTAGAGTAACTTCTATTTCATTGGCATTTTTTATGACATGATTATTGGTAACGATATAACCATCAGGAGAAATAATCACGCCGGATCCCGTGCCTTCTTGTTTATAAACAGGACCTTCGCGGTAACCAAAATAATAGGGTTGGTATTGCTGTACGTAGCGCGTGTTTCGGACATGTACAACAGCATTTTTGGTTTTTTTTATAACTTCTCTAAAATCAGGAATTTTTGAAGAGACTGTTGAAAAATCAGATTGATATGTAACGTTTTTTAAAGCATTAGAAGTTTGATCCGGTTTATATTTAGTGCTAATTGTAGCTTGTTTTACTATGTTTGCCTGTTTTTTATGTAAAAAATTAAGTCCCAGTATTGTAAAAGCAGAACTTAGAAGAGCAATTAGAATAAAACTGATATATTTTTTCATTTTTTTATGTTTTTAATAAAGAGTTTATTACCAAAATTATTCCACTTTTATAAATTGTCTGTATCTTTAACGCAAAATTAACGTCTATTTTAACAAAAATTTAATTATACTATAAATTATGTCCGATATAAAACTTAGAGCCTTAGAGCCTCAGGATATAGATTTTTTATATCAAATTGAAAATGACCGTGATTTATGGCATTTAAGTCATACGCAACAGCCTTTTTCTGCCCATTTGTTAAGGCAATATATTGCTCAAGCCGATCAAGATATATATACTGCTAAACAATTTCGCTTTGCTATTGAAGAAATTATAACCCAACAACTTATTGGCTTTATTGACCTTTTTGATTTTGATCCAAAGAATAAACGTGCAGGCGTCGGAATTGTAATTGCTACTCAATTTAGAAAAAAAGGTTACGGTCGTTTGGCTTTAAAGCGGCTAATGGATTATGCTTTTAATACCTTATATTTGCATCAATTATATGCCAATATAGCAGCCAATAACCTGCCAAGTTTGCAGTTGTTTGAGTCTCTGGGGTTTAAAATGTCAGGTGTTAAAAAAGATTGGAACTATAATGGACATTCTTTTGAAGATGAATTACTTTATCAATATTTAAATATATGAAATTAAAATATAAGCTTATACTTATCTTTATAATTGGTTTATTTACCGGCGGATTTTTGTTGAATAACCTTTTTTTTAAACCGAATGTCAAACTTTCTCAAAAATATACTTATATAGATATTCCACAAAAAATAACAATTGACAGTTTAAGCCTGATCTTAAAACCTTACGTTAATAATGCGCAAACTTTTAAATGGGCAGCTAAAATAAAGCGTTTTAATAAGCCAAAGCCAGGACGTTACCGTATTGAGAATAGGATGAATAATAATGCATTGATTAACTTATTACGTATTGGAAAAAAAGCAGAGGTTACATTAACTTTTAATAATAAAAATTCCTTAGCGGCGCTTGCCGGCGCTGTTAGTCACCAAATAGAGCCCGATTCGTTAAGCCTGTTATCTTGCATGTCTGAGGCGGAAGATATGAAAGCTAAAGGTTTTAATCAAGATAATATTTTATTAATGTACATTCCAAATACTTACAGAATGTATTATAATACAAGTCCGCAGAAATTCAGAGATAAAATGTGGCATGAATATCAAAATTTTTGGAATAATGATAGGCGAGCAAAAGCTAAAAAAATTGGATTAAACCCTATTCAAGTTGGCATTTTAGCTTCTATTATTCAAAAAGAATCAACCAAAGCTACAGAACTGCCACGTATTGCAGGTGTTTACTTAAACCGGTTAAAAAAGGGTATGTTATTACAAGCAGATCCTACTGTTGTTTATGCCTACAAACAAAAATATGGAAACGATTTGATTATTAAAAGAGTTTTGAATAAACACAAAGCGGTTGAGTCGCCGTATAATACCTATAAATATCGAGGCTTGCCACCAGGCCCTATCAGCATGCCTGATATTCAATCAATAGAAGCAGTATTAAATCCTGAAAAACATCATTATCTTTATTTTGTGGCAGATTTTAATAGGCCCGGCTATCATTTATTTAGTCAAACGCTTTCTGCTCATAACCGAAAAGCCAGCCGCTATCACGACAGTTTAAACAAGCGAGGCATTCTCCATTAATGCTTTTTTACAACTGCTTATTTCTGATAAATTAACAGCTTTTTTTGTAAAATTTTGCAGATTAATAAAATGGCATTATATTTGCAGCCTCAATTTTGCGGAAATAGCAATGACTTTAACATTTGGTAGTCATGGCTTTCGCAAAAAATAAGCTTATGAAAAGAAAGATTTTAAATACTATAAAATGGTTGTCTTTAGCGGTTTTGTTATTTTCATTGGTAAGTTTTGCCAATGAAATGTTTGATGAAAATACCATTGAGGTGGTACCTGTCAAACCGGTACAGCATCACAATCAGGTTGTGCCGACACAAGCTGAATGGCAAAAAGATTACCAAAAGAAAGAAATAGCCAAAATTCCTTTTGTAGAAAAGGATTTTGTTGGATTTAAAGAAGCTCTTGCTTTTAAAGAATCGCAAGGAAAATACAACCGTGTGAATACGTTGGGATATTTAGGAAAATATCAATTTGGACGTTCCACATTACGAGAATTAAAAATTAATCCCAAAGGTTTTTTGAATAATCCATTATTGCAAGAAAAGGCTTTTGTTGCCAATTTAGAAAAAAATAAATGGATATTGCGTAAAGAAATTAAACATTTTTCAGGCAAATGGATTAATGGTATTAAGATAACAGAATCCGGAATTTTAGCAGCTGCTCATTTAGGTGGTGCAGGAGCTGTGCAAAAATTCTTATGGTCGAGAGGTCGTCAAAGCATGAAAGATGCTTATGGTACGCGAATTGAACATTATTTAAAAAAATTCTCTGGTTATGATTTGAGTAATATTCAGCCTAAAAAGAAGCCGGACATCGACTTAGAATAATTTTTTTATCTTCTTTTATTTTTGAGATTTTTACTAACCTGCTTTTTAAAAGCAGGTTAGTAAAAATCTTTTTTATTTATCAGAGCATCTTTATAGGGTATTTTTGATATATTTATAGACATAATTATTCATGATGTTACCTTTTGTAAATATTCATACACATTATTTATCAGAATCTACTTCTGTTATTTCTATAAAAAATGTTATAGCAGGTAGGGAAGAAGTGCCTGTAAATCATTATTTTTCCATTGGTGTTCATCCTTGGTACTTGAATGTAAAACCTCAGGTGTCTATGAATGATATATTGAAGAATCCTTTGTGTTTAGCAATAGGAGAATGTGGATTAGACTTACAAAAAAGTATTTTACAAAAAAATCCCATAAGTATTCAAAAGTTTGTTTTCGAAGAACAAATAATTTTAAGTAATCAGTATCAAAAACCATTGATTATTCATTGTGTTAAGTGTTTTGATCAGCTTCTACATATAAGAAAATCGCTACCAGCTTTACAACCATGGATTATTCATGGATACAATAAAAATCCAAAAATTTCACAGGCATTATTAAAGGCCGGTTTTTATATATCATTCGGTACTTTAATCTTTAAAAGCAAAACTCTGCAAGAATCTTTAAAATTAATGCCTATAGATAAATTGTTTTTAGAAACAGATGACCAACAGAACTATAATATTGAAGCTGTATATTTGCAAGCGGCAAAACTTTTAGAAATATCATTGTCAGAATTAAAATTTCAAATTTTTGAAAATTTTAAAACAGTCTTTCATCCTGCCCAACTAAAAAAAAATATGTATCTTTAAATACTTAAATATGATTTTTTATGAGATATCTTTCTTTTTTAGGCTTGATATTTATTTTTGTTTCCTGTCATCGTTCGTCGGATACCACTAATAAAATCAATGAGGCAAATGCTTTAATAAAACAAATACAAGAAAAAATAATATTTGATAAGCGAGATCAAATTTTTGAGGTACAAGCCATAAAGAAGGCTAATAAACTTGTTTTGAAAGGTAAAACTGATGCCCCACAGTTAAAAAAAGCTATTTTAAAAGCTTTTAAAAAGAATCAAATTGGTTTTATAGATAGTCTGATTTTGTTGCCGTTGGATACTTACAAGCATCAGGTGGCAGTAACCCGTTTGTCTGTTGCAAATTTAAGGGCATATCCTAAACATTCTGCTGAATTAGTTACCCAGACTTTGATGGGAATGCCTTTGAAAATTTATGAAAAGCAGCAAGGCTTTTATCATGTAAAAACACCGGAGGGTTATTATGCCTGGGTTGATGCGGCCGGAGTTTATCTTATGGATCAATCTGCTTTTAAAACTTGGTTGACTCTTCCCAAAATAATTATCACATCCTTTTGTGGTAAAACTTATCAAAAACCTTTTCAAACGGCTTTACCTGTTTCTGATATTGTATTAAATGATGTGTTTGCTTTAAAAGAGATTCAAGATGATTATGCACTGATTGCCTATCCTGATGGTAGACAAGCTTATGTCAATTTAGAAGATTTTCTCCCATTTTCGCAATTTAATTCTGCAAATACACTTTATTTATCATCAGAGGATTTGCTTATAATGGCAAAAGAATATTTGGGCATTCCTTACCTTTGGGGTGGTACTTCAACCAAAGGTTTAGACTGCAGCGGTTTTACCAAAAGTGTTTTTGCCCAAGCCGGATATTTACTGCCACGTGATGCCTCACAACAAGCAAAGGTTGGTAAACAGGTTAACTTGACGCCGGATTTTAAAGATTTACAACCGGGAGATTTATTGTTTTTTGGGCAAAGCAAAAATAAGCATTCAAAAATTACTCATGTTGCTCTACATCTCGGGAATGGTCGCATAATTCATGCTACGGGTGAAGTTAAAATGGAAAGTTTAAACAAAAATGATTTGGATTATAATCCGGATCGGTATCATAGTTTGTTATATGCACGTCGGATTTTGAAACAAATTAAACCACAATTTTCACAATTTTACACATTAGATTGTCCTTTATTGGAAAAACATTAAATCAAGAAATGCTATCTTTTAGTTAGCATTTCTTGATTTTTTTTAATATTTCATAACAACTGCATTGATATTCATTCCGGCACCAACGGAGGCTAACATAATTAAATCACCTTTTTGCAGTTCATGATTATCAATTTCGCCTTTACGTACCAAATCCATTAATGTAGGAATAGTAGCGACCGAACTGTTTCCTAACTTATCAATGCTCATAGGCATAATATTTTTAGGTACAGGCTTTTTAAATAAGCGATAAAAACGACGAACTATTTGTTCATCCATTTTTTCATTGGCTTGATGGATAAAAATCTTTTTTAAATCTGTAACATCATACCCACTTTCGTCTAATGCAGCTTTCATGGCAGCAGGCACTTCATTTAAAGCATATTCATATATTTTATGTCCTTGCATACGTATAAATTTTGCTTTAACATCATGTGCAGGATTAAACGAACGGTCATTATATAAGAGTTCAACTTGAGGATGGGCGTGAGAGACAGTTTTGTATGACAAAACACCACTGCCGGTTTCATCTGAATTTAGTTTCACAATAACAGCACCGGCACCATCAGCAAAAATCATGGCATCACGATCATAGGGATCAATAACCCTTGAAAGCGTTTCAAGACCAATAATCATAGCATATTTGGCATCGCCGGCTTTCATAAACTGATTGGCCATAATTAAGCCTTGCAACCATCCCGGACAGCCAAAAATAATATCAAAAGCGATTGCTTTTGGATTGCCTAATTTTAAGCCGTGTTTAATACGTGAAGCAACAGCCGGCATAAAATCAGAAAAGTAACTGCCTTTTTCAACATCTCCAAAATTTGTTGCTGCAATTATGTAATCTAAATCATCCGGATTTATTCCCGAATCGTCTAATGCTTTTTGTGCTGCAATTACTCCCATATCAGAAGCTACCATATCGTCATCAAGCCAGCGGCGCTCTTCAATGCCGGTGATGGCTTTAAATTTTTCTATAATGGTTTCATTCGGCACATCAAATTTATTGCCTTTAGCATCATAAAAATCCCAATCTAAAAAATGAGAATTAGGCACAATATTTTTAGGTATATAGCTACCAATGCCTATAATTTCCGCTTTAATTTTAGCCATAATAAATATAAATTTAGCTGCGAAATTACATAAAAAACTTACATAACCAAATTATACTTTGGAATTTTGAGAGGATGAATTTAATAATTATTAATCAAATAAAGAAGTACTTGTTTTATTAAGATTTATTTTTAGTGTCTATGAAAATTGTTACCGGACCGTGATTGGTTAAGTTAACATCCATCATTGCACCAAATTTTCCCGTGGCTATTTTTTGCGTAAAATTCTCTTTAAATTTTTTTATAAACTTTTCATAAATTGGTTTTGCAATAGCCGGTTTTGCAGCTTTAATATATGAAGGCCGGTGTCCTTTTTTTGTTTTGGCATGAAGTGTAAATTGACTTATAATTAGCACTTCACCTTTGATATCCAATAGTGAAAGATTCATTTTATCATCTTGATCGTTAAAAATTCGCAAATTTTTTATTTTATGGACTAACCAATCAATATCTTCGATTGTATCAGCATCTTCAATGCCAATTAGTATTACAATACCTGTACTGATTTGTCCATAAAGTTTTCGATTTATCCGGACTTCAGCTTGTTTTACCCGTTGAATAACTGCACGCATTTTTTTGTGTTAAAAGTAAGCAATTTAGGCATATTTATAAAAAAAACTATTTGATTTATTAAATATCAGGAAAGAAGTCGCAGAATATTTATTGAAAATAAGGCTAATCGATATTTAAAATTCGTTTAGCGATATTTTTTTAGAAACATTCAAAATATTTTTGTGCTCGACACAATTAAAAAAAATAAATATGAAAAAGAAATTTTTATTCTTACTATTGTTGCCTATACTTTCTTTTGCACAAACCAAAGTGCAAGATACTATTAAAATGAATGAAGTTATTAT
>WGBX01000060.1 GCA_015494075.1 Flavobacteriaceae bacterium | reverse complement strand
CTATGAGACCCTCCCAAAACGGGTAGACAAAGCAAGAAAAGTTTTAGGACGCCCTTTAACTTATTCTGAAAAAATACTTTATTCTCACTTATGGCAAGGTGATCCGGATCGTGAATTTAAACGTGCAGGAGACTATGTCGACTTTAAAGTTGACCGTGTGGCTATGCAAGATGCGACAGCGCAAATGGCTTTATTACAATTTATGCAAGCCGGCAAAAAAAAGGTAGCTGTACCATCAACCGTACACTTAGACCATTTGATTCAAGCTTATATGGGGGTAAGTAAAGACTTACAAGAAGCCATTAACAAAAACAATGAAGTTTATAATTTTCTAGAATCGGTTTCTAAAAAATACGGAATAGGATTTTGGAAGCCGGGTGCCGGAATTATCCATCAAGTTGTTTTAGAAAACTATGCTTTTCCTGGCGGGTTAATGATAGGCACAGACTCTCATACCGTCAATGCCGGCGGTTTAGGTATGGTTGCTGTTGGTGTCGGCGGTGCCGATGCCGTAGATGTAATGGCCGGCATGCCTTGGGAATTAAAATTTCCAAAACTTATAGGCGTTAAACTAACAGGAAAACTCAGTGGTTGGGCAGCTCCCAAAGATATTATCTTAAAAGTTGCCGGATTATTAACCGTTAAAGGTGGAACCGGTGCTATTATCGAATATTTTGGTGAAGGTGCCGAAAGCTTATCGGCAACAGGTAAAGGAACCATTTGTAATATGGGCGCGGAAGTTGGTGCCACCAATTCTAATTTTGCTTATGATGCTGCTATGGAGCGGTATTTGAGAGCTACCGGCCGTGATGATGTAGCTAATGCAGCTAACGAAATTAAAGATTACTTACGCTCAGATGACGAAGTTTATGCCAATCCGGAAAACTATTATGATGAATTAATAGAAATTAATTTAAACGAGCTGGAACCTTATTTAAATGGGCCATTTACACCCGATAGAGATACGCCTGTTAAAGAAATGTCAAAAGTTGCCCGTGAAAATGACTGGCCGTTAGAAGTTGAATGGGGCTTGATAGGTTCTTGTACCAACTCATCGTATGAAGATTTATCACGAGCGGCATCAGTTGCCCGTCAAGCATTAGAAAAAGGTATTAAACCTAAAGCACAAATCGGTATCAATCCCGGTTCTGAGCAAGTACGTTATACAGCTGAAAGAGATGGCATATTAGAAGTATTTGAAAAATTGGGAGCTAAAATTTTCACCAATGCCTGCGGCCCGTGTATTGGACAATGGCGCCGTGATGATATTGAAGGGAATCCCAAAAATACCATCGTACACTCCTTTAACCGTAACTTTGCTAAAAGAGCTGACGGAAATCCTAACACACATGCCTTTGTAGCTTCTCCGGAAATGGTTATGGCTACTGCTATATCCGGAAAATTAGATTTTAATCCGGAAACAGATACAATTGACGGCTTTAAGTTTGATGATCCAACAGGCTGGGAACTACCTCCAAAAGGTTTTGCAGTAGATGATCCCGGATATATACCACCTGTTGAAGACGGCTCTGATATAGAAATAATCATTAATCCTAATTCCGAACGGCTGCAACTTCTAACACCATTTCCTGCTTGGGAAGGTGACAACATTTACGATGCACCATTATTGGTGAAAGTTATTGGTAAATGTACTACTGATCATATTTCTATGGCCGGCCCATGGTTAAAATACCGTGGTCATTTAGATAATATCTCCAATAATATGCTATTAGGTGGTATTAATGCCTTTACAGGAAAAGCAGGCGAAACTAAAAATCCTATCACCGGCAAATATGAAGCTGTTCCAAAGGTAGCCCGTGATATTAAAAAAGCCAAAATGCTCAGTGTTATTGTTGGTGATCATAATTATGGAGAAGGTTCATCAAGAGAACATGCAGCAATGGAACCCAGACATTTGGGAGTAATTGCCGTTATTGTTAAATCATTTGCTCGTATTCATGAAACCAATTTGAAAAAGCAAGGTATGTTGGCTTTAACATTCACAAACGAAGCCGATTATGATAAAATACAAGAAGAAGATCGTTTCAATTTTGTAGATTTAAATACGTTTGCGCCGGGCAAACCTTTAACTATTGAGATTGAACACTCTGATAAATCAATAGATATTATCAAAGTAAATCATACTTATAATGCGCAACAAATTGAGTGGTTTAAAGCCGGTAGTGCATTAAATTATATAAAAGCAAATAACGAAGAAGAAAAATTAGAAAAATAAATAAATTTTCTAAATTAAAAAAAAGCGCCTAAAAGGCGCTTTTTTTGATTCTTAAATAATAAAAATCCGTTTACAAGCTTTTCTTAATATAAACCATATTTTCAGGTGTGTAAACTTTAAATAATAAAAATGTTCCATAAGGAAGATGTGACAAGTTAAATTGGTAATTTTTAGTAAGCAAATTATCCTTTTCATACAAAAGCTGCCCAGCCAAGTTGAATACTTGAATATGCTTCATTTGATGACTTCCTGTCAGGTTAAGATAAAAGTTATCACCATTTCTTTGAATAATTAATTCATTTGCCGGCAAAGTATTGTCTGCTATAGACAAAACTGATTTAAAAGCTATTTTGAAACGCTGACGATCAGTACCTAATGCCACCGGAATAGTATAATCGCCATCTTTTAGATTGTAAAATTTATTAAATTTTTGATCAATTAAAAAAATATCTTGTTGATCTAATCCTGTAAAATGATCTAATTTAAAAGTAATCGAATCCGTTTGAGAAATTTCAATACCTAAAGGAATAATTTGTTCTTCAAAACCTTCCAATGGCAAACCTTGTATGGTAAATGCCTCATCTCCGGACAAAGAATATAATGCAAATCCGGAACCAATACTTATACTATGAGCATCAAATAAACGATCATATGATTTGGTTGCTTCTGGATAAAATCCAATAGCAATTTGACTAAAATTACCTTCATTATCTGTTAAATTTAACCACAATACTTTATCTTCTGCCTGTGGTCTATTTAAAAAATTAGTGTTATTCCCCGATACTCGATGTGGATTTTTAAATGTAACTGTACTATTATCATTTAAAGCCTCTACCATAAATCCTTGTGCCGTTGCTATATATTGTGTGGCTGCAATAGTATTATCACCACAGGCATTGGTTGAAGTACCCGAAACAACATAACTTGCATAACCACTGGTTTTGTGATGACCGTTAACATCCAATCCACCACAATTAGACCATAAATAATAAGCACCGGATATGTTACTATTTGCCGGGTCGTTTGCAAAAGCATTAAAATCAATAGCAGAAGGATAGGGATTCCCTATCAAATTAAAATGTCCAATTTGATCTGGGCCATCTTTCAAAAGAACAGGCACAGTTATAGGACCATTATTAAAAGGGTCATGCGCACTAATAAATGATACATCTAATATCATATTAGGTGCAACAGTAGCAGGTGCAGAAATTGCATATCCTACTCCTTTTTGCGGTATATCATTTGCCGACAACAATACCCAACCGGGATAAGTATGTCCGTTATTTGCTTCGTTAGGATCAAATTTATAATATCGCCAAGCATTACTTATTATATCACCAAGGCTAAAATTGGAAGAGTTTAAGGGAGATGACCAATATATATATTCCCAATAATTATTTAATGGCAAGCTGGTTTTTAGCAATTTAAAAGTTCCTGAGCCTGTTATAGTTCCTGTATCATCAGTTTGTAATAATGAGGCTTGATTTTCTAAACTTATATCTGCATTATTTAATAAATTATGGCCTGCCATAATATAATGACCATTGGTAATATTATAAGTTCCGGCACTTGTAATAGTTAAGTCATTTGTTGCTGAAATATTTCCACTAGCAAAGTGTACACCTTGCGGGTTATTAATTTCCAAGTTATAAAATATTTCGGCATCTAGTCCATTGTTAGTTTGCACCATCTGAGAAAAATCTCCGGTAAAATGGACCGTACTATTTCCTTCTAAAAAATTATTATTGGTAGAGGTAATCCAATTACCTTTTATATAAATATCTGCATCAGGTGTATTGTCATCTCCATCATCGGCATCTAAAACACTTGCATTCAAAATATTCAGATCGCCTTCAATCTTTAAAGTGTTAAGCCCTTCAACAATCAAATTTTTATTGGTAATTGTTAAATTATGACATACAGCCTCGCCGTTGAATAAATCGGCATCAGTGGCCTGTGCATCAATTATAGCATCTACTGAACTATTAATATCAATAAATACATCTGTTGTAGCATCAGGAACAGCTAATGTTTCCCAATTGCTACAATTAAACCAATTACCATCACTTGTTGAAACCCAAGTTCCGGGTGCATGGCCGCCTGAAATTGTAAAAGTATGTCCTGCATCAGTGCTTAAGATTGTCGTGGGATCGACATTATAACGTCCGTCTCCTAATGTCCAATAAGAAGAGTTGCTAATTGCCAATATTAAATCACGGAAAGATCCTGAGTGTAATTGACTGTTTTGATAAAATCCGCTTATTGCGGACACATCGTCATTCTGAACATTAAAACAATTTAATGATGGATGTAATCGAGATTCTCTTGTGTTTCCGCCACTACTGTCACCATTACAAGCGTCTGTCAAAGGAACCCAAGGCGTTCGATTGGTAATACCATGTAATAATGTTCCCTTCAATAAATAGTTTGCTTGGTTAAGATCTCTGCTACCATCAAAAATAAAACAGCCTTGTACTAAAAATAATTGATCGGATCCTGATGCTGAAATATTAGGAATAGCAGTATTTCCATAAACTAATGAAACCGAAAAATCAGCTGTTCTATCAGTTTCTGTTGTTCCGGAAATAACACCCATATAGTCAATAAAATTAGATGAACTATATGGTGCATGTAAGCGTAAAATTGATCCGGCAGGGATATTGTCGGTGCCATTATATGTAATTTCAGCTACTCCGGGGTTATCGGCAGCATCATTTCCGCCACCGCCCCACTTGTCTGTGCGTACATTAGCCGGAGCTCCCGCTTCATAACGAGAATTTACTAATGAAAAAGTGGTCCCCGGTTGAATATCAATCAAAGTCGCAATTAAAAATTCATCATCAGATCCACTTCCTAAATATTGTCCGTCATAGGCGACAAACACCAGTTGACCCGGTTGAAATTGTGTAGCATTAACCGGCGTAGTAGAAACTTCTATGCCACTACTCCAATCATTGCCCAGTCGTACAAAAATCTCAAAATAATAAGTTGTGCCATTTGTAAGACCTGAAACTAAGATGTTTTTATCACTTCCTTGATATACAACTTGATTAGGGGTGCTATATACCGGATTTGCATTATAAGCTGTACCATCTCCATTTGGCACAAAATCAATTCCCGCCGTTTCATTAGCTACTACCAAAATTTCGTCGTAACAGACATCCGGATTAATCCAATATACTTGAGCTTGTCCATTTAATGGAGATGCATGAGCCTCGTTAACTTCATCTAGCAATATTGTTTCCGTTATTTGACTTGATAATGAATATTCATAAATTGAACCATTGGTTGTATAAGTAAAAATTTGAAATGTATAAGTAGAATTATTAGTCAAATTGGTAATTAAAACTGATGTATCTGTTCCTTTGTACAATATATGAGAATAAGGTGTTGTACTACCAAATATTGCTGAAGCAGCATAATCTGTTTGTTCACCTAAATTTGTACTAGGATCTAAGGAATTAACACTATGAGGCACTGCGTTTTCTCTGGCTACTAACAAGTAACCATCAAAATTACCAATGGACGGTGCTTCCCAGCTTAGTTTGATACTAGTCGTACTGCTACATATTTTTTGAAAATTTTGAGGTTTGTCCGGCATTGTATAAAAACTATCGGTTGGTACTGTACCTGAGGTAAAATAGTCCTCATTTCCGGGCGAACAATTATACTCATAAATCGTAACATAATACAATGTTCCGGGTATTAAGCCGGTTACATCAACAGTTGAACCATTACCATTGTAAACCACTTTTTCGTTAGTTCCTACATTTATACCATCTGTAAAGTTAGAGTTAGCAGTATAAGTTGTGCCATCAACGGGAACAAAAGTCACCGGATTGGCTTCACGGATAACAACAATTCTTTTTTCTCCATCGCCATTTGTCCAATTGATTGTAACATTTGTTGTTGCAACATTTTGAGGTGAATCAAGATGAAATACAGCATTTGAAGTTGGTTCGACACAAGGTCCGCAAGTCATAGAATGCGATCCCAAATGTGTTACATCATCTTGTCCATAACCATCCCATTCTGCTGCAGGGTCAAAAGGATCTGTACCGTCAATATCACCCGAAGTTACAATACTTTTTCGCACCAAAGTATTGTCAACGGTTATAGTACTACCACTACCCCATGCACTACCCGGATCAAATCCTATTTGTCCAATTATATCTACCGACTCTCCTGTTACCGTATTATACAACTCAACAGCATCATCACCATTAAAACTTAAACTTCCTGAGGTTTGATCGGGAGTGCCGGACCAAATATTTGCAGAAGAATTTGCCAGAACATATACATTAGAGTCTGCTAAAGTTACATTATTTAAATGGATAGTTGCTGAAGCAGTCGTGTTACCATTTGAATAAATTCTTATTTCATAATCATTCATATTTATTGTCGTGCCTGTACCATTATATAACTCTAAATATTTATTATAACTACTACCTTCAATATATTCCGATATAATTAACTCCGAGGCACAAGAAGCATCGCTGACTAAATATGATTGTTCAGCAGATTTCTTTTCTTCAAGATTATTATCTAACGCGTAAATTTCATAATAAACCGTTGTACCATCTGCTTGTGTAGGAATTGCTGTATCAGTTGTGTATGTATTTCCTGACGACAAACTCATATTAACAGTATTGTTTAAAACTCCACTCGTTGTTCCCCAGTGTAATTCTACACTGTTTACTCCTGCATCTGCTGTAATATCGGCCGATAGTGTAACCGTGTCCCATGAATGAACAGAGGTGGGGTTTTGTATTATGTTTGTTATATATATATCGTTAACTTGTAACAAACCTGATTTATTTGTACCGGTTCCATCATATGTAGAATTCCAAAAACCGCCATTATATCCTCCATATACAATGGGGCCACTATTTAATTGAAACTTACTGGCATAATAATATTGGCCTCCGGCAGAAATTTGACTGCCGATATCTGCCATAAATTCATCGTTATTACCACTATCAATATTATAATTAGCAGGCACCCAAGTCCAATCGCCTGCATTGATTGAATCAGAAGGATCATTGTCAACTGTACTATAACCTATCCAAGCATTTATACCTGTACCGGCAGTAGTGTTATCAGCATTTGTCAAACCTTCTTCATATATTTGGGCATAAACCACAAAAGGTTTGCCGGGTGCCGTAATCTGACCATTTTGTGGATTTTGCAAATTACACCAATCAATAATATCAACTGTTAACTGACCTGATTTATTAGTGCCGGTTCCATTATATGTAGAATTCCAGAATCCGTCACCTGTGTTATTATAACCACCATAAGTATAAGGACCGCCATTTATTTGAAAACGACTAGCATAATAATAGGTTCCAGCTGATGAGATACTACTACTTAAATCAACCATATATTCATCATTATTGCCACTGTCAACATTGTATGTAGCCGGTATCCATGTCCAGTCACCAATGTTTGCTGAATCGGACGGGTCATTATCAACAGTACTGTAACCAATCCAAGCATCTATACCACTTCCTTGACCGGCACTGTCTGTAACGCCCGGTTCGTACACTTGAGCATAAACATAAAAATTATCATTACTTCTAATATTACCGGTTGCCGGATATTGTAAATTACACCAATCGGCAGTATAGCTAACTGTATAAGTTTGTTCATCTGAAATATTATCATCCGCATTGTTGTCTATGGCATATATTTCGTAATAAATTGTCGTGCCTTCTGCTTGAGCCGGAATTTCTGCATCGGTTATATAAGTACTACCTGCTGACAAACTCATAGTAATGGTATTTGCCAATGAACCGCTTGCTGTCCCCCAATGTAATTCAACTGTATTGACACCGTCAGCATCTGCAACATCTGCTGCCACACTTACTGTATCTGATGAGGTAGCTGTGGTTGGTGTTTGGGTGATATTTGAGATGGTCGGGCCTGCATTTTGGTTACTCCAAATTTCATTAACCCATTCAGGGTGATCAATAAACGGATTACGGTTCCCTTGATAATCATAAACCGCTTCATTGCGATCAATTTCTTTTTGACTAACCGGATCATTGGTATGCCATTGTAATAAAACATCTAAAAACCAATCAGAAAAAACTTGATCAGTTGTACCGTTAAGCATGTCATGAGACCAACTTGCTACTTGATCTTCGTAACGAGTGGCAAAATAAAATAACATGCGGGCAATATCTCCTTTAAACTCATCAATAGGTTCAAATACAGTACCAGTATAGCCCGGCGTTGTGTTAGGGCCTAATTTTGAACCATTAGTAGAAGTCCATGTAGGATCTGCTACTTCTCCAAAAGCGTAACTGCTTCTTTTCCCATTAACATATCCATCTGACGGGACAACAAAATGTCCGTCATTTTTCATTGGGGATGCTGAATCAAAAACAGATTGAGGAATTAAATGTTCACGGTTATAACAATCGCCTTCTACACTATAAGTACCACATTTATCAGCAGTTTGGCTAAATTCGTAAGCATCGGCCGAAGCTGGTTTTTCTGAATACATATCTAATAAGGTCCCATCCATTTCATAATAATTATCTACATCAGCTGTTTGGTATAATGTAAATAGGGCTGTATAGCCTTGATCTGTATGGCCATTAGTTATAATAGTTTTAAGAGCTGTTTTTAATTCGTATCCGGTTTTACCATTTGCAGAATCGTAGTAACCTGCCGGAATTTGTGAAGAAAGTTTTAAAACAAGAAAGAAAATAAAAAAGGTTAGTAAAAAATTTTTCATAACATAATTTTTCAATATAAATGGCTCAAATTTAATAAAAATTATGATAATTTATTTTTTAATATGATTGTTTTCAATTAATTAATATTGGCACCAAAAAAAGCCGTCATAATGACGGCTTTTTTTATAGTGTGTTTACCTAAAAATTATTTACCTATAATTTTTTTCCATAAGCTTTTTTTTGTTTTTTGCGCGTGAGATTTTTCAAATTTAGAAATATATTTATCTTCACACTTGGCCAAGTCATCATCTGATATTTCAGATTTTAAATAACGTTCAATTAACTCCTTATCACCGCCAAATAAACTTTCAACATAATGACTATATGTGGTATTATGCTCTTTTAACCATTGTTGCAAATATTTTTCAGAGGCTTCCATTCCACCTTGCTCTTCTAATGATTTGAGAGTTTTATACAATTTAAACACCTCTTCTTTAACATGTTGCGGCACAGCTTTACGACGGGCATAATAACCTATTATTTGATCATTTTCATCATAAAGTGGATAAAAATTGGTTATTACCCAATAATAACGACCGTCTTTTGCCAAATTTTTAATTATAGCTCTGACGTCATTTCCCTGCTTTAGTTCATCCCATAAATGTTTAAAAATAACTTTTGGCATATCAGGATGCCTGATAACATTATGTGGTTGACCAATTAATTCATCGTCATTATAACCGGCAATCTCTTTAAAATAATCATTTACAAAACGAATTATTCCTTTTTCATCTGTGCGACTAACAATAGTTTTTTTGGGACTGACGGTTATTTCAATATCTTTTGGAGTTGGTGTGGCTGGTCTTTTCATAAAATTTTTGTTTTACAGTAACAAAATTACATAAATAATTTCTTAAAACACAAATTGGTATTAAAAAAAATCCCGACAAACTTTGTCGGGATTAAAAAAATAAAGCTTATTGTTTAATAAATCTTTTTATCAAGGCTTTTTTATAACTGCTTATTTTGATGAAATAAATTCCCGGCGACAAATCTTGTAAATTAAGAGTTTTAGTTTTTAATGTTTGATGTAAAATAAGCCGGCCATTTGTATCTAGGATTTCAACGGTATCCATATTAGGATCGCTAATTTGCAAATTTAACTCCCCAATAACAGGGCTGGGATAAATATTAAAAATATTTTGTGTCTCCTCATAATCATTTTGAACTGGTCTTAAAGCTACTCCAACACAAAAATCTGTTTCTTCTATTGAAGCAAAACTACCTCCTGATGCTAAAACGTTTTGCGTATCATCTTCGACTAAACTATAGGATCCAGAACCATAATCGCAGCACATACCATCGCCATATGAATCCTTAATAGTAAAGGTATAGCATCCGGGGTCTAAACAAAAACTGATCGTTTTAGAACCGCCTTGTGGTTCCGTATCATAAGGACCACCTTCATCAATTAGCTGATTGTTACTATCATACAAAGTCCAACTGGTTTCTTCTGGATAATTGTCAAAAACCAGATTTAAAGTTGCAGGAATACAAGCAGGTTCGGATGTGTTCATTATACCTTTAAGACTAACATTATCAATAGCCGCTTGATCAGATGCGCCATTTTGTTTAATTTTAATAATGGCATAAAACGCTTGTGTACCTGGTGTTATATTATATACAAATGTACCCTCTGTATTATTAGTTAATGTTTGTTCTCCTATACTAACACCATCTTCATATAATTCGTAGCGAATATAATCTGTTGAATCAAATCCTGACATATCATAATCGAATGAAAAGGATAAATCTGAATAATTTTGAACATCAACAGATTCGAACTGAATTAGAGCTTCGCCGGTTGTGCCGTTATCTCCTTCATCATCAAGGTCATTAACAAATAAAAAGTCGCCAACAATGCCATTATAATTAATCACATCTATATCTGATGCATTGGCAACACCAGTATCAGTAGGCTGACCATCATAGGGGTCATTATTGGCATTGTAAATTCCAAAAAATCCGTCTGAACCATTATCAAAAAAAGTTGTATTACTCGTAAAGGCCCATTCAGGTGTTGTACCATCAAAGTCCATTAGTTTGATTACAACTGGATCTCCCGAACCTGTAGAATCGCCATCTGATGATGTGCCTCCCCAAATGTCTGATACCCATTCAGGGTGATCAATAAAAGGATTGCGGTTATTTTGATACTCATAGACGGCATTATTACGATCTATTTCTCGTTGACTTACCGGATCTTGCTGATTCCAATCTAATAGAATATCCAAAAACCAATCTGAAAATACCTGATCGCTAGTACCGTTAAACATAGGATGCGACCATGAAGCTACTTGATCTTCATATCTAGTCGCAAAATAAAATAACATACGTGCAATATCTCCTTTAAATTCATCTATAGGCTCAAATACGGTATCTACATAACCGGACGTTGAATTAGGCCCCACTTTCGAACCATTTGTTGAAGTCCATGTAGGATCTGAAACCTCTCCAAAGGGATAATTGCTTCGACGCCCATTGACATAACCATCGGTCGGTACTACAAAATGGGCATCTGAAACCATAGGACTTGCCGAGTCAAAAACACTTTGTGGAACGATATGTTCTCTGTTATAACAATCGCCTTCTGTACTGTAAGTGCCACATTTTTCATCTATATGTACGTATTCATACGCATCAGGACCTTGAGGCTTTTCTGAATAAATATCTAAAACTGTACCATCATTTTCGTAATAATCATCTTTGTCAGATGTCAAATAAATGGTATAAAGATCGTCATAGCTATAAGAAACATAGCCATTTGTGATAATTTCTTTCAAGGCGGTTTTTAAGGTATAACCTGTTTTCCCTAATGCATTATCATAATAATTAGCTGGCTCTTGGGCCATAAAAAATGTGCTATAAAATAATAGCACATACATAAAAAAAGTCGTTTTTTTCATTTGAATTTGTTTGTTTGGTTTAAGTAGCTTAAAGATATATTTTTTATAAAAAAATACAACTGAGCTTTAGCATATATTAAAATAAATTTAAGCTTAATAAATTTATTTTAAAATGTTGCCTAAACTGTTCTTTTCTAAACAACAGTAAACCAAAATAATATGTATCTACACTTTGATATACAGCCGGATGTTTTTTTAAATATGCCCAAGCTTCTTGCATTTCATTTGACCAATAAATATCATCTATAATCAAAACTGTATCATTATGTATATGAGGAAGTAATTTGTTAAAATATTGTATTGTAGGTTTATATGAATGATGACCATCTAAATAAATCAGATCAAATTTTTCTTGTGACTGATTTAATATATTTAAAAAAGTTTCAAAATCATCAGATATAAATTTAATTTGACCAACAGGTTGATTATTAAGTTGCTGTTTAGCAATTTTTAAAATAGCATGGTCGCCTTCTACTGTTGTCATTTTAGCTTGAGGTTGTCCCAATGACATGGCTAATGTTGCTTTACCCAAAGACGTGCCTAGCTCAAGTATGTTTTTAGGTTTAAAATACCGGCTAATTCGATATAACCTTTTCATATCTGTATAACTACTTCCGGCTATATGTGCAATATCTTTGATACGCCGCTGTGTTGAAGTGAATGTCTTACTGCCTGCGCCTAAATCTTTTACTGTAATAAGCTCCTCTAATTGATTGAGTTGATATTGGTATCTTTTTAATATCTCATAATCTGAAAAATTGGTTCTATTATATAAACAAAAACGCGCAAAGTCAAACATAAAAGGCGAATGCAACTGATGTAAATTATCAGCAGTAATATGAAATTTTAAAAATTTTATCAGTGCTTTAAATCTATACTTTACCATCTACATAATCTTGCAAATATTTAAACCGTTCTGTTAACTGGCCGTTATGGGTCATCTGAGCTCTTTTTAAAATCTCATCTTTATCACCATTGAAAAAGGCGGGAATAATATATTTCACAAAATTTTGACCAAATCCTTCGGAAGCATCTCGGGCAATTTCATTAGGGAGATTATCGACCGTCATACAAGCTATAGCCGTTTCATTTTTATAATCAATTTCCTGACCGGTATTCGGATCATATCCATATATAGGGTTTTCAATAGTAGAAGCTTTAATAGTCGAGGCTATGGGACCATTAATATCACAACTGATATCACCTACGACTTTGATTCGGTTTTCGGGAGATTGTAAATGGGATTGAGTCAAAATATATGGTGCGCCTTGTCCATAAAAATGACCGGCAATATAAATATCCGCTACTTTTGTAAATTTTTCAAAATCTCCTTCATATAATTCAGGATGGGTAAAGAATTCTTGAAAATTAAAGGAGCCTTTATCTTTTCTTTTATTGTACCAATCTACATCTATTTGGGTATAAACAGGTTCTTTAAAGGTTTTTGATAAAAATTCTTCCGGACTCACTTCTTTAATGGGTATTGCATCTAATACTTCTTTGGCTCCGTTGCCTACGCGGCCTTTTCCTGTTAAAACTATTTTTACGGGCGGAAGTAATGGTTTGATTTTTTTTAATGACTCTATTAAAGCTACTTTGTCTTTTAAATCTATGGCTTTTGGCAATTCAAATAAACCAGTTTTTTTACCATAGGTGCGCAAGGTATTATAGGCACCTACAATACCGGCATAATAACCAAAAGCCACAAGACGACGTCCTTTTTTGTCTATAATAGTCTCATGATCATACAAATCGATATTTTTATCTAAAATAGCTTTTAATAATGGCCTGTTATAAGGTTGTTTTTTAATGGTATGAGAGAAGAAAAAATATTTTTTGTGAGGAATTAAAGCATCCACGGGCACTTCTTTTACACCTAGCATTACGTCTGCATCACTTACATCATCAACCAAAGGAATACCAGCTTTTCTATATTCTTCATCGGAATAAGCGCGAAGCGGTGATTTTTCGACTATTATTTCTAAATCAGGATAGGTTTCCATCAAGTTTTTGGCTTGTGCCGGTGTTAAAACTACCCTGCGGTCCGGTGGATTTTTTCGTTCTTTAATTAAGGCTATTTTCATAGGCTGTTTTATGTCTTTTTGCAAATATACACAATCTTAAAGAGCTTTAAAAGCAAATTTATTAACAGATATTATAAAAAAAGCGGCAAAATTATTTTGCCGCTTCCAAGTTTATCAAATTATTATTAATCTTCTTTAATACCTTGCTCTAAAATTTCAGCTATATCTAAAACTTTGACGTCTTGTTCTTTATTAAAAAATTTAACACCATCTGTAATCATTGTATTACAAAATGCACAAGCTGTAGCAATTACTTTAGGATTTGTTTCGAGTGCTTCACGAGTTCTAAATACAAAAATTTCTTCTTTTTGAGGTTCAGCTTCTTTAAACATCTGTGCGCCACCTGCACCACAACAAACAGAATTTTCTTTATGATGCTTCATTTCTTTTATGTCAATTTCCAGCTGGTGCAACACTTCTCTGGGCGCTTCATATTGACCATTACCTCTTCCTAAATAGCAAGGGTCATGATAAGTGATGTCAATACCTTTATAAGCACCGCCTTCTACTTTTAATTTACCTTCTTGTAATAATGATTGTAATAATTCGGTATGATGATATACTTCATATTTTCCTCCAAGGTCAGGGTATTCGTTTTTAAAAGTATTATAACAATGCGGACAAGTAGTTACAATTTTTTTTACATTGTAACTATTCATAACTTCTATATTTGTAGCGGCTTGCATTTGAAAAAGAAATTCATTTCCAGCGCGTTTTGCCGGATCGCCGGTGCAACTTTCTTCGGTGCCTAAAACGGCAAAATCAACATTGGCTTTATTGAGTAATTTGGCAAAAGCCTTGGTTATTTTTTTTGCTCTGTCATCAAAACTTCCGGCACAACCTACCCAAAAAAGTATTTCGGGTTCTTTGCCTTCGGCAGCTAATTCTGCCATTGTTCTAACTTTTATTTTTTCTGACATGTTTTGTGAGTTTAAATTAAAAATTGCAAAATCAATTAACTATTTATTTTGTTAGTCTTCATCTACCCAATTAAGACGATCCATTTGACTGTATTGCCAAGGAGCGCCATTATTTTCAATATTAGTAAACGTCATGTTTAATTCAGATGGCGCTGCTGATTCTTCCATGACTAAATATTGTCTAACTGCAATGATAACATCTAATGGATCATTTTCAACAGGACATTCTTCTACACAGGCATTACAGGTAGTACAGGCCCAAATTTCTTCCTTACTAATATAATCCAATAAAGATTTACCATCGTCAACAAATTCACCATTAGCATCTATATTTTTACCGACTTCTTCCAGACGGTCACGCACATCCATCATGATTTTACGTGGCGAGAGTTTTTTTCCGGTTTGATTGGCAGGGCACACATCCGTACAACGCCCACATTCTGTACAGGTATAGGCATTGAGTAAATAAACCCATTCTAAATCAAACACATCTCTGGCCCCAAACCGATCGGGTTCTTCGGCTTCTTCAACTGGCATAGCATAAGGATCGGCATTGGGATCCATCATTAAAGCCACTTCTTTTTTCACGCTTTCTAAATTCTCAAATTTAGCTAATGGCGGTAATTTAGCATAATAGGTGTTAGGAAATGCCAATAAAATATGAAGATGTTTAGAAAAATATAAATAGTTTAAAAAAACTAATATTCCAATGATATGAAACCACCAAGCACCACGCTCAATTAACACCAAACTTTCAGGATTATCCGGTAAAATATTGTATAAAAACTTGCTAATTGGAAAACTACCAACAATGCCTTGTTTAAAATAATAATGTCCGTAGTGCAAAACTTGCAGTTTATAGTCGGCGGCATTCATCGTTAAAAAAGCCGTCATTAAAACCATTTCAAAATATAAAATTAAATTGGCATCTTTTTTGGGCCAACCTTTCATTTCGGGACTTTGAAAACGTAATAATTTTAAAATATTACGTCGAATCCAAAAAATGGTAACAGATACAATAACTAAAGTTGCCAAAAATTCAAATGAACCAATTAAAAAATTGTAAAACCCACCCATAAATGATAAGATACGGTGAGTTCCGAATATGCCGTCTATGACAATTTCAATTACCTCAATATTAATAATGATAAAACCTAGATAAACTACTAAATGTAATAAGGCAGGAATTGGCCTTTTAAACATTTTTTGTTGACCAAATGCCTTCAAAATCATATTTTTGAGACGTTGTTCTTTATGGTCGTCACGATGAGATGGCTTACCGAGTTTTATATTACGTATTGCTTTTTGTATATTGGAAATAAAGTAGCCTGCACCGACTAATAAAATAATGGTAAACAATATTTGTCCGATCATTTGCGTAATTTTAATTGTGATAGCAATTTACATAAAAAAGGAAAATCGGAACTGATTTTATTCAGAAAACCTATTTTTTTTGCGTTTTTTCTTTTTTACCCCAAATTGAAAAGTGCACATATCGTTTAGGATGGGCACGCAAATCTTCCAATAATAAATTTAAGGCTCTTGTACTTTGTTCTAAATTTTGGTATAGTTTGGGATCATTTAAAAGTTGCGCCATTGAACCTTTACCTTTATTTAACTTATCCAAGCTTTGGTTGAGCTTATTGATAGTTTGATTAAAATTATTTACCAAACGTCCTATTTGAAGAGTATTAAGTGTATCGCTTATGTGGGCTAAATTTTCTGTTATCTTGTTAACATTCTCAACCGAATGATCTAAATTTTGCTGGTGTTTATCTAAAAATTGATTAAATGTTTTTGTGGTTTTTACAACCTGATGCATACTACCGGAAAAATCTTCGATACCTTGTTTTAAATGGTTTTGCATTTCCGGATTTAAGATATTATTTAAACCAATTAACAAGGTGTCGGTAGAACTCAATATACGATCCAATTTATTTTGCAAGGGTGTAATTTTATCATTGACCAAATCAAACATACCCGGCATTTTAAGCACGCGTAAAGTATCGCCGTCTTGAGCCATTTGTGTATCATGTCCCGGAATTATAGCTACATTTTTGCCACCCATTATATTACCACCGTATATTTTTACTTTACTGTCTTTGGGAAATCTAAAATGCCTATCAATATCTAGTACTAGCATAGTCTTGTCAAAGCCATTGACAAACTTCATCTCTTTGATTGTACCTATTTGAATACCTTTCAAAGTTACCGGTGTAGAAGAAACAACACCTTCAACATTATCTAAAACACTATAGTATGTGTCATAAGATTTGAAAATGTCCTTACCTTTTAAAAAATTAAACCCCCAAACAAAAAGAGCTAATGCCGTTATAACTATCAGAGCTGTTTTATGTTCCTTTTTTATTTTCATTGGTCAAAATTAAGAGGCTAAAATTACTATTTTTTAAGTTTGTATGCATTATTTTTTTAAAACTTCTGTTAACGGCACACGTTTTCCTCCAACATAAGCCACAATAAATGCTTGATTAAACGATTTGTAACGTGCCTCTCCTTTAACTTCCAAGATTTTTTGAAAATCAGAAGTATGACCTGCAAAATACTTGTATAGATCGCCTTCTTTGGTCATTGACAAATCTCTTAAACCTCTAAAATTTTCTGGCAAAAGGGGAATTTTTTTCTTAGCAGCCAAAAGTTGCACTTTAAAAAAAACTTGCTTATAGCTCACATTTTTACCTGTCTTATTAGATTTAATTTTAGCAGTTTTTGTTTTTTTAACATGGTCCTGTTGCTTGTTTTGGCTTGCTATGTGCGTAGGAGTTTGAGATTTGACTTGTTTTTTTTGCCTAGTAACTGTATTTTTTACTTGAGTAGAATTAGGAAGTTTACTTACCGGTGTATTATAATTGATATAATTTTTATATTGTACTATTGCATTAGCAATGGCTGTCGCAATCTTATTTTGTCCCGCTTTAGAATTTAGAAACCGTTCTTCTTCCGGATTGGTTAAAAATCCTATTTCGGTTAACACACTTGGCATATAGGTTAATCGCAAAACGGCAAAACCGGCTTGCTGCACACTACGGTCGCGATGATGAGTAGCGTTTTTATATGCTTTTTGAATCATAGAAGCTAACATAATGCTCTGATCTAAAAAAGCTTCTTGCATTAATGTTAAACCTATGAATGTTTCCGGATGATCCGGATCAAAACCTTCATAATGCAATTTATTATCTGCCTCTAATTTTATTACAGCATTTTCACGTTTAGCCACTTCCAAATTATCTTTATTTCGATGTACACCTAAAACAAAAGTTTCAGAACCTACTGCACGCCTGTTTTTATTGGCATTGCAATGTATTGATACAAACAAATCTGCTTTATTTTTATTGGCAATTTCGGCTCTTTCATATAGTTTTAAAAATACATCTTTGCGGCGGGTCAAAATCGGCTGTATATTTTTATAAACAGCCAATTTTTCGGCTACCAATTTGGCTACTGACAAAGCAATATCTTTCTCTCTTTTTTTCATTCTTCCTGTCCCTCTTGTACCGGTATCATGCCCTCCGTGTCCGGCATCTATCACCACTTTAAATTTTTTTTGTTGAGCAAAGCTTATTTCAAAAGAGCTTAGCACAATTATTGCTGTTAAAAAGAACAGCTTAATATTTTTAAAAGGGTTTAACATAGTTTTTTGGGCTTTTTTAATCATATATGAATCAAAAGATTTATTTTTGCCAAGAGCAAATTACAACAATATATGACAAATTACAAAAATAACATATGCAAATTGTTTACCAAAACTTCTTTGGGGTTATTTTTTTTAAAACTTTTTTTTATGAACCCCTATGTATTTGCTCAAACTCCTAGTCAACCTATTAAAACAAAACATTTATCAAAACAAACATTACAAGAAAAAGTTACCACACCGGTAGATAGTTTAAAAACTAAAAATGACAGTTTGCCTCAAAGTACTTTAAACACGCCATTATACCATTATGCTGAAGATTATACCGAAGAAAATATACAAGAAAAATTCATAAAGCTTTATAACCATGCTCATATCAAGTATGGTGACATTGATTTAAAAGCCGGCGTTATTTATTTAGACTTAAACAAAAATGAAGTATATGCCGGCCGCATTCCGGATTCTTTGGGACAACTCTCACAAAGACCTGTTTTTAAACAAGGTAATACTGAAACAGAAAATGACAGTATTCGATTTAATTTTAAAACCAAAAAAGCCTTAGTTTGGAATACTTATACACGTGAAGGTGAGTTTGGAATGAATAGCGAGGTTTTAAAAAAATATAATGATAGTGTTATTTTTGTTAAAAACATAAAATTTACAACTTCTACCGATAAAGAACATCCTGAATATTATTTTTTAGCTCGAAAAGCTAAAATTGTTCCGGGTAAAAAAATTGTAATAGGCACCACTCAAATGTGGATAGAAGATGTGGCCACGCCTCTTATTATCCCTTTTGGTTTTTTTCCTTTGACTGAAACCAGGACCTCCGGATTTTTAATGCCTACTTTTGCCGATACAAGATATGGATATGCTTTGACCAATGGAGGATTTTATTGGGCCATTAGTCCTTTTCTAGATCTACAAGCAACAGGTGATATTTATACCAACGGGAGTTACGGTTTACAAGTCAAGTCAAGGTATTTTAAACGCTATAAATTTAGTGGTGACTTATCATTCAAGTATTTAAATCAAATAGAGCAAGAACTCCCTACATTTGTACAAAATAACCAGTGGAAAATTACATGGCAACATCGTCGTGATAATAAAAGTGATCCATTAAGTAACTTCTCAGCTCATGTAGATTTTGGTAGCAGCACATATTATCGTGACTCATATAGTTATACTGATATTTTAAATACAGACAAGCGCCTTAGTAACGAGTTTGGATCTTCTATTTCCTATCAAAAAAGATTTGCAGATTTGCCAATAAATTATTCGGTAAATTTAAATCACACGCAAAATGTAAATACCGGAAAAATTGATCTGACATTACCTCAGTTCAATTTAAATGTTAGCAGGCTGTATCCTTTTGCAAAAAAAGGTATGAAAAACAATGCAATTCAAAGAATCAATTTTACTTACAGCTTGGATGCGCAAGAACGTATTTCTACTACTGATAGTTTATTTTTTACTAACAAAATGTGGGAAGGCAGCAAACTGGCAGCCAAACATAATATACCAATTAGCACCACCATGAAAATTTTTAAATATCTCAATCTTCAACCTCAAATTCTATATACAGAAGTTTGGGCTTTTCAAACTGTTGAAAAGAATTGGGATCCTAATTTAAATAATGGTGCAGGCGGAGAAGTTGTCGCAGAAAAAAAAGGATTTGAATCTTTTAGAAATATCACAACTTCTGCAAACTTGTCTACAACTTTGTACGGCACCTATTTATTTGGAAAAAAAGGATTCTTGCAAGGTATTCGCCATACAATTAATCTGGGTTTAAACGCCGCTTACACACCTATTTTCGATCAATTTATAAAACAATATTACAATTCAACCGACCAAAAGACTGTTGATTATACAATTTTTGACGGTGGTATATATGGCCGCCCTAATACTTTAACTTCCAAATCGTTATCATTAAATATGAGCAATAATTTTGAAGCCAAAATAAAACAACCAAACGGTAAATCAAAGAAGATACGATTTTTAACAGCTACAACGGGATACAATTTTTTAGCAGATTCCTTGAAAATTAATAAAGTTAATTTAAGTTCAACAGCTACTATCAGTAAAGGTTTTACAATAAATATGCGCGCTTTATATGATTTTTATGCTTTAGATGACAATGGACAAGATATTGATCGTTTTGCTTGGAATAAGGGTCAAGGTATCGGACGTATTCAGTCATTTAGCCTTACAACAGGTTACCAATTTAACAACCTAACATTTACTCAAAAAAACAATAAAACAAAGCGTAAAAAAGACAAAAAAGTTACCGATGAACTTTATAACAATCCTATTAATTGGTCTTTAAGTTTAAATTATAATTTCAATTTTAAAAATAAAGCCTATAGCCCAAACGTTCCGGATTATAATGAAATAGGCACACATTCGGTAACATTTGCAGGAAATGTCCAGTTTTCTCCATCATGGAAAATACGATATCAAAGTGGTTACGATTTCGTCAATAAAGGATTTACTTATACACAATTTACGTTTTACCGTGATTTAAAAAGTTGGCAAATGTCTTTTACGTGGAACCCCTTCGAACCAAGTTATTGGTATTTTAAAATTAATATTAAATCCTCTGTCTTACAAGGCATCAAATATGACAAAAGAAAAGAGCCGTTTAAAAATTTCTTTTAAAACATTTACTTTTTCTTAACTTTGTAAATATAATTCATACGACTATGAAGTACATATACACCATATGGAGCATTTTACTCTTTAATCTTTACGGGTTTGGACAAGCAGCTTTATGGCAGATTTCTTCACAAAAAATTGATGAAAAAATTTTACCGGCTCAACGCATGCCTAAAAAATTTCAAACTTATAAAGTTAATATTAGTCAAATAAAAAAAATACTTAATAAAAGTCAAGCAACCGGAAATTCTAAAAAAGTTATACGTTTAAATTTGCCCGATGTTAACGGACACTTAACATCCTACAAAATTTTTCTCTCTAATACACTATCAAAAGAAATACAAAAACAAACCAATATCAGGGCCTACCGCGGCTACGGTCCAAAAGGTGAAATAGCCAGTATTGTATTAAGTCCTTGGGGTATTCATGCAGGCATTTTGCGACCACAAGCTCCGGACATTGTGATTGAAACCGCCTCAAAAGATCAAACAATGGCATTGGTTTTCGAGAAAAAATTTTTACCACCTTCAAATTTTGAATGTTATACAGATACACCTGCTCCGGAATATAATTTAAAAATAAACCGTCAAAAAATCAGTGACGAATTGCTTCGCACATATCGTTTTGCCGTTGCTACTACCGGAGAATATTCGCAATATCATATTAATCTTGCAATTGACAACGGTATTATATCCAACGATGCTACCGATGATCAAAAAAAAGATATTGTACTATCAGCAGTTACTGTTACTATTGACAGAGTAAACAGTATTTATGAACGTGACTTTGGTGTAAGTTTACAATTAGTTTCAACCGAGAAAAATGTGATTTTTCTAGATCCTGACAATGACCCCTATGACAATACTGATATTATTGCAATGCTCAATGATAACACCAACATTATAAATCAATATATCGGATTTGATAATTATGATGGTGGGCATTTGTTTTCAACTTCCAATGGTGGTATTTCAGGTTTAGGAATTATCTGTGGAAGCAGTAAAGGACGATCAGTTACCGGGCTAAACAATCCTATTGGAGATGCCTATGATATAGATTATGTATCTCACGAAATAGGTCATGCCTTTAACTGTAATCATACATTTGCAAATTCTTGTAATAACAATCGTAATTTAGCCACTTCGGTTGAGCCAGGTAGCGCCAGCACTATTATGGGATATGCCGGTGTTTGCTCTCCAAATATACAAATTCACAGCGATGATTATTTTAGTGTTGTAAGTATTGCCGAAGCAGGAGATTTTATCACCAATCAAGCAACTTGTTCTATCAACACTCAAATTGGCAATCATGCGCCTACCATTCAATTGGTTGATTACGGTGAAACATATATTCCCAAAGATACACCTTTCATGCTTAGTGCCTCAGCACAAGATATAGACGATGATGCTTTAACCTATTGTTGGGAACAAATTGATCCGGTAAATGACAGTTCTATAGACTTTTGGGAGCCAAGTGCCACCCATACCGGCGGCCCTGAATTTAGATCTTACACTCCTACAAGCTTACCTATTCGATATTTTCCGATTATGGCTAATATTATTGACAATACCTATCAAAATACTTGGGAAGTCTTGCCTTCTGTCAGTCGGTCAATGTCATTTGCTGTAACCGTTAGAGATAACCATCCAGGTGGCGGCCAATCGCCTTACACTCAAATAAGTTTTAACATTGATCCGAATAGCGGCCCTTTTAGAGTTACAAACCTTTCAAATGATGCCACTTGGCAAGCAGAAAGCATACAAACAGTTACATGGGATGTAGCAGGCACTGATGGTATTCCTGTAAATTGTGCTACTGTCGATATATTGTTGTCTGCTGACAATGGCGTTACATTTCCCTATATTTTAAATCAAGATGTTCCTAACAACGGTAGTGCACAGTTTACGGTTCCTAATAATATAACAACTTCACTAGGTCGTTTAATGGTAAAAGCACATAATAACTACTTTTTTGATGTTGCCAAAGGACAGTTTAGCTTGCAAAGTACTAATAATGTAAATGCTTCGGAATTTAAGTTTCTAAAAATTTATCCTAATCCGACAAAAAACACAATACACCTAAGCTTTGAAGTGCCCAATATTAATGACCCTTTGTCAATAACACTTTGGGATATCAGCGGGCGATTAATATTGCAAAAAACTTATCAAGCTACCAAAAATTTTGAAAATACTTTCGATTTAAGTCCTTATAAAAAAGGGCTTTATTTCATAAAAATTGAAAATGGTACTCATAAAACTATCAAGAAGATAGTCTTAAATTAAAAATAATTGTCATATGACACACCTTCTATGAACTATGTAAAACCCAAAAAACATTTGGGGCAACATTTTTTGAAAGACAAAAATATTGCTCACAAAATAGCGCAAACCCTACAAACAAACCAATATGATTTTGTCTTAGAAATTGGTCCGGGAATGGGTGTCATGACCAAATTTTTATTACAAGAACAAAATAAACCGGTATACGTTGTTGAAATAGATCCTGAATCTGTACAATATCTCAATAAGCATTTTCCGGATTTAAAAAATCATATCATAAATGAGGATTTTTTGAAAATCAATTTATTTGAACACTTCTTAGGAAAACAAATAGCAATTACCGGAAATTTTCCTTATAATATCTCCACACAAATCGTTTTTAAAGTTTTAGATTTTAAAGAAATAGTTCCTGAATTTACAGGTATGTTTCAAAAGGAAGTTTCTGAACGAATTACGGCAAAACATGGAAATAAAACCTATGGTATATTATCAGTCTTAACACAGATTTATTATCAAACTGAATACTTATTTACTGTTAATGAACAAGTGTTTATACCGCCACCTAAAGTAAAGTCAGGGGTTATTCGCTTGACAAGAAAAGAGCACTTACCGTCAATTGACTATCAATATCTTAAAAAAATTGTCAAAACAGCCTTTAATCAACGCCGGAAAACCCTCAGAAATAGTTTAAAATCTTATAATTTAAGCCCCCAATTAAAACAAGCACGTATCTTTGCAAAAAGACCGGAACAATTATCTCCGGATGAATTTGTAGAATTGGCTAAAATGATTAAAAATGATGCAACAAATACACCATAAACTAAATAAAAAACTACAAAAATATATTGAACAAAAAAATAATGCTAAAATTGTTCAATTATTAGAAGGATTGCATGCTGCCGATTTGGCTGACATCTTAGATAAGCTTGATTTTGATGAAGCCTTGTATGTTATACGATTATTAGATAGTGATGTAACAGCAGATATAATTGCAGAACTCGATGATGATTTAAAAGAACGTATTCTAAGAAAATTATCAGCCAAAGAAATTGCAGAAGAAATTGAAGAACTTGAAACTGATGATGCAGCAGATATTATAGCTGATTTGCCCGAAGATAAAAAGGTTGAAGTTATCTCTCATATCGATGATAAAGAACATGCTAAGGATATAGTCGAACTTTTACGCTATGATGAAGATACCGCTGGTGGGTTGATGGGCAAGGAATATATCAAAGTCAATGAGAATTGGAATGTGTTACGTAGTGTCGCCGAGATGCGTAAGCAAGCAGAAGAAGTAGAAAAGGTACATACTATTTATGTTGTTGATGACGATGAGCGACTAAAAGGTCGTTTGTCACTAAAAAAACTTTTAACAACCTCTACCAAGACACCTATTAAAGATGTATATAATGACAACATTCATTTCGTCAATGTAAACGATTCGGCAGATGAAGTAGCACGTGTAATGCACAAATATGATTTATTTGTTATACCTGTTGTTGACGAACTGGGAACATTAGTAGGGCAAATTACTATTGATGATGTCGTAGACTATATCAAAGAAGAAGCTGAAAAAGATTACCAAATGGCTGCCGGTATATCCGAAGATGTAGAAGCCAACGATAAGTTGATGCAACAAATGCGGGCACGTTTACCCTGGTTAGTTGTGGCTTTGGTTGGCGGATTCGTAAGTGTTATTGTTTTAAGTGGTTTTGGTAATGCTATGAATAAATACGGCACATTGTTTTTCTTTACGCCACTTATTGCTGCAACCGCCGGTAATGTGGGTGTACAATCGTCTGCTATTGTTGTCCAAGGCTTGGCAAACGGCACTCTAACAGGTTCGGTATGGAAACGTTTATTTAAAGAAGTTTCATTAAGTTTACTTAATGGCTTAATTTTATCCCTTATATTAATGTTAATAGGTAAATTTTTATTAGGCCATATTTTGACCGGTTTTGACATGAAGATGGCGCTTACAGTATCCATTTCATTGATTTCAGTTATTATTATGGCTTCTATAATAGGAACCTTTGTCCCCTGGTTTTTAAATAAACAAGGAATTGACCCGGCAGTGGCCACAGGCCCTTTTATAACTACAAGTAATGATATTTTCGGTATTTATATATTTTTTACTATTGCCAAACTTATTTTGGGATTTTAATCCAAAAAAAGCGAAATATTTCTATTCCGCTTTTATTGAGGTTATCATAACTACTGCCTTAATTTGACAGCAAATTTTTTCTCAAGATTCTGAAAAATCTTTTTCATAGTTTTATCTATTTGCTTATCTGTCAAGGTTTTATATTTATCTTGCAAAATAAAACTCAAAGCATAAGATTTTTTTCCTTCTGCTATTTTATCGCCTTCATAAACATCAAAAAGGTTCACACCAACTAAAAGTTTTTTCTCGGTATCAAAAGCAGTATCATATAAATCTTTATAAGATACATTTTTATTTACCTCTAAAGCCAAATCACGACGGACAGCAGGAAATTTAGGAATATCTTGATATTTAACAGTATTGTGTTTTTTAATTTGATCCATCAAATTATCCCAATTAATATCAGCAAAAAACACTGGTTTTTTAATACCGAAATATTTTCTAATACGCGATTTAACCAAACCTAATTCTGCAACTTTTTGTTTGTTTACCTCAAATATAATATGATCCGTCAAATCTGTATTTTGGCCTGGTTTTATGTTTATTTTTTCTAAGCCAAACCGGTTTAAAATGGCTTCCACTATGCCTTTTAACCTGTAAAAATCAGTTGGTTGAGATGAAACAATCCAGTTTTCGGGCAAATTGTTTCCACTTAATATTAAAGCCAAATGTTTTTCTTCATTATATTTTCCTTCGCCAAACTTGTTATATACTTTTCCGAATTCAAAAAATTTCAAATCGTTTTGCTTTCTATTCAAATTGTATGCAACCGATTCTAAGCCGCTAAACAACATAGACTGTCTAAGTACACTCAAATCCTGACTTAAAGGATTTAAAATCCGGACAGTTGTTTGATCATTTAAATCAGCAGAAAGAGAAATATATTTAGGTGTTGTCAGTGAATTAGACATAATTTCAGCATAGCCGTTTGCTCTCAAAAGTTCGGCTACAATATTTTCTAATTTATAAGAAGCCAGTTTGTTTGATTTTTCAACACTAGCATTGATTTTTGAAGAATATTCTACATTATTATAACCATAAACCCGTAAAATCTCTTCTACAATGTCTGCCGGACGTGTTACATCTACACGATAAGGTGGCACTATTAAATTAAGGCCATGCTCGGTTTCTGATGCAATTTTTATTTCAAGAGAAGCTAATATATTTTTAATAATATTTTTATCAATTTTATTTCCTACCAAAGTATTGAGATATTCATATGACAGCGATATATTATGCGGCTGTATTTGATGTGGATAAATATCTATTAAATCAGTCACTATTTCAGCATCTGCATATTCTTTGATCAACGTTACCGCTCTTTTTATGGCAAAGTCTGTCATTTCGGGATCTATTCCACGTTCAAAACGGAAGGACGAATCTGTATTAAGGGCATGGCGCTTGGCAGCTTTACGTACTGAAACGGGATCAAAATAAGCACTTTCAATAAACACATCGGTTGTATCTTGGGTAATTCCGGAATCTATTCCTCCAAAAACACCTGCAATTACCATGGGAGCTTTTTCATTATATATGATTAAATCATCAGGATCTAAATCTCTTTCAATGCCATCAAGAGTTACTAATTTATCGCCCGGGTTAGCAGTTTTAACAATGATTTTATGACCATGTATTTTTTCAGCGTCAAAAGCATGCAAAGGCTGACCTAATTCATGCATGACATAGTTGGTTATATCCACAATATTGTTAATAGGCGTCAGGCCTATGGCTTTCAATCTATTTTGTATCCATTCTGGCGAAGGCTCAACTTTTATTCCCTTGATGGTTATACCTACGTAACGCGGACACTTGTTTTTATCTTCAATTTCAATTTGAATAGGACGTGTTTTGCTATCTATATTGAATTTGGAAATTGAAGGTGTGTTAAAATTGACATTTACATTTTTATGTGCCAAACCTGCTTTAAGATCACGAGCGACACCCAAATGACTCATAGCATCGGCCCGGTTAGGAGTTAGACCTATTTCAAAAACAGCATCTGTTTCAATTTTAAAGACGTTGTTTAAAGGTTGTCCGACCGGTATTTCTTCACCTAGTACCATAATACCGTCATGACTGTCACCTAATCCTATTTCATCTTCTGCACAAATCATTCCTTGACTGACTTCACCTCTAATTTTTCCCTTTTTGATTTTAAATGAAGCACCGTTTTTATCATATAATGTTGTTCCGACAGTGGCTACCGGAACAATTTGTCCGGCGGCGACATTAGGAGCACCACAAACAATTTGCACGGGTTCGCCGTTTCCTAAATCAACTTTTGTGATAGATAATTTATCAGCATTTGGATGTTTATACACCTCGAGAACTTTACCTGTAACAAGTCCTTTTAATCCACCTTTAACTGTTTCAAATTTTTCGATTCCTTCAACCTCTAACCCTAAATCTGTCAACAATTCGCCGGTCTTCTCAGCTTCCCAATCTATGTCAATAAATTGTTTTAACCAATTATATGATATCTTCATTTTTTATTAATTTTTAAAGTTACAAATTTACATTAAAAACTTATAATTATAAAAGATTATTATTAAAAAAGCCTGTTGTTAAAACACAGCAGGCTTTTTTTAATAGTTTATTAGAAAAAATATCTAGGAAGCTTTCTTAATGCTTTCTATCAAAGTTTTAGATAATTTTTTTGCGGCATATTTTTTATCAACCACTAATTTTTTACGTTTGCTTCCCGGTAACATAAACATATCATCTTTTAAAGTTGCTTCGACTAAAGAACGTAAACCACGAGCGCCTAATTTATATTCAATAGCTTTGTCAACAATATAATCTAATGCTTCATTTTTTACAGTTAATGTTATACCATCCATTGCAAATAACTTTTTATATTGTTTGATCAAGGCATTTTTCGGTTCGGTCAAAATCCTTTTTAAGGTTTCTTTATCCAAACTATTAAGGTATGTGAGTACCGGTAAACGACCAATAATTTCAGGAATCAAACCAAATTTACGCAAATCGGTAGGAATAACATAACGCAATATATTATCTTCATCAATTTGCTCTTGTTTTTGGGCTTGATAACCCAAAGGTTTCATGTTGATACGCTTGCTTATTATTTTATCTATTCCGGCAAATGCACCACCTGCTATAAATAAAATATTTTGCGTATTAACTTTAATGAATTCCTGATTGGGATGTTTACGACCACCTTGTGGCGGGACATTAACAACTGTTCCTTCTAGTAATTTAAGTAAGGCTTGTTGCACACCTTCACCTGAAACGTCTCGCGTAATAGACGGGTTGTCTCCCTTACGGGCAATTTTATCTATTTCATCTATAAAAACAATACCGCGTTCTGCTTTGGCGACATCATAATCAGCAGCCTGGAGTAATCTGGTTAGGATAGTTTCGACATCTTCACCGACATAGCCCGCTTGTGTTAAAACAGTAGCATCAACAATAGCGAAAGGCACATCGAGCATTTTGGCTATAGTTCTGGCCATAAGGGTTTTTCCGGTGCCGGTTTCGCCAATCATAATCACATTACTTTTTTCAATTTCAACATCATCATCATTATCTTTTTGCAATAAGCGTTTATAGTGATTATATACGGCTACTGATAAAGTTTTTTTGGCTTCATCTTGACCAATAACATACTGGTTTAGATAATTAAATATTTCTTTGGGTTTTTTGAGTTCTTCCAGGTTATTAACAAAATCACCTCCATATTGTTTTTCAAGTTCAGCCTTGGTAATTTCGTATGCTTGCCGGGCACAATCTTCACAAATGAATCCTTCTAAACCCGAAATTAAAATTTCGACAGACGATTCGGGCCTACCACAAAAAGAACAGTGTTTATTTTCTTTCATGTATTATTTTTATTTTTTTCGAACCAAAACCTCATCTACCAAACCATATTTTTTGGCTTCATCTGCGCGCATCCAATAATCGCGGTCAGCATCATCTTCTATTTTTTTCATGCTTTGTCCGGTATGATTGGCTAATATTTCGTATAGTTCGTCTTTTAAGCGCAAAATTTCACGGGCTGTAATTTCAATATCGGAAGCTTGTCCTTGTACACCTCCCAATGGTTGATGAATCATCACTCGTGCATGCGGCAATGCTGCTCTTTTACCTTTTTGGCCTGCTGCTAATAATACGGCTCCCATTGATGCTGCTAAACCTGTACAAATAGTGGCAACATCAGGACGAATGTATTGCATAGTATCGTAAATACCCATGCCGGCATAAACACCGCCTCCCGGCGAATTGATGTAGATTTGAATGTCTTTATTGGCGTCTAAACTTTCTAAAAACAATAGCTGTGCTTGTAAAATATTGGCCACATGATCATCAATAGCCGTCCCTAAAAATATAATGCGATCCATCATTAAACGTGAAAACACATCCATTTGTGCCACATTGAGCTGACGTTCTTCAATTATATAAGGTGTCATACTATTCTCAAATGCGTCAAGATTTAAACTGCTAATCCGTTTTTTATCTTGTGCAAATTTTCTAAAATCTTTTCCTAAATTATTCATATTAAAATGATTTGGTTAATTTCAAAAATATTTAAAATCAATTTTTAAGCCAAATTTCATAACCGATAGATTGGCAATAATTGATGTTAAATTAGGCTTTTTTTAAGTCTAAAAACTTATTGTAACCGATCTTCTTTTTTTGAAGTGGTATATGTTCTCTGTATACGTTTACCAATTTTTTCTTAATGATTTGATCTGAAAGACGTTTTACTTCTTCTTCATTTTTTAAAACATTAGCAGCTATTTCATTAATTTGTTCTTCATCAGGTAAGGCTTGTCCATATTGCAACATTTGCAATTTAAGTAGGTCTTTGACTAAATTTAACAAGTCATCATAAGTTACTTTAATACCATATTTTTTAGCAATAGCTTCTTCTATTAATTGATATTTTAAGCCTTTTTCAGCTTTTTGGTATTCGTCTTCGGCTTTATCTCCTGTAATTTTACCTTGGGAATCAACTTCAATCCAACGGATTAAAAAATCTTTGGGTAAAGCGACTTCTGTTTTTTCAATCAACTGATCAGTTACATCATTTAGTAATTGATTATCAGATGTTTGTTCCAGTTGTTTTTCTATATCTTCTTTGATAAATTTTCGCAGTCCTTCTTCATCTTCTATTTTACCTTCACCAAAAACTTTGTCTAATAATTCTTTATTAATTTCTGCCGGTTTTAATTCAAAAACGCCATTTATCTCAAATTTTAAAGGTACAGCTAATCCGTGCACTTTATCATGATCAATATTTAATGCATGCATCATAGTGTGAGGGTCTTTATACAAATCAGCACTGTCAAATTCGACTACATCACCCTTTTTCTTTCCAATTAAAGCTTTTTGAGCATTGTCCGTTAAGTCAGCCATATTAGCTGTTGTTTGGCTATTAATTTTTTCAGCTTCATTAATAAAAGTTCCCAAAACATAACTGTCTTTTTTAACTTCCTCTAAATCTGAAAAACTACCGTATTGCTGTTGAATTTTTTGAACTTCTTCATCTAGCATTTTTTTATCGGCTGTAATTTTATAGTCTGTTATTCCTTCTAATTTGGTAATATCAATATCTATTTCCGGTGCCAAGCCCAAGTCATAATTAAATTCAAATTTATTGGCAGTAGCCCAGTCTATTTCTTTTTGATCTTTAGAAGGAATGGGATACCCTAAAATGGCAATTTTATTATCTTGCAAATAAGTATTGATAGCGTCTTGCATTTGATTATTAACCGCATCGGCTATTAAGGCTCGCTCATATTTTTGTTTGATTAAATTCATGGGGACTTTGCCTTTACGAAAGCCCGGCATTTCCATGTTTTTTCTATATTCTTTTAATTTTTGTTCAACTTTATCGGTATAATCTTTTTCATCGATTTTGATGATAAGTTGTGAAGATAAATTATCTAAGTCTTTCTTTTCAATTTGCATTGTAACTATATTTTAAATTGTTGTGCAAAAGTACGGAATATTTATGAATTAAAACAGAGCCGATATAAATATTTAAACCTCTAATTATGAAGTGGTTTTAAGCAAAAAAAGCCCGGAAAAATTCCCGAGCTTTTTAAAAGGTCAAAAATAAGTTTATTTAAAAACGGACTCTTTCTTTAAATCTTTAACTAAAACATAATAGAAAGCTACACGCATTTTTTGACGGATATCTTTGAATTTACTACAGTTATTTCCAATTGCTTTTTTTATTTCATCTGCGTTGGTAACACCTAATTTTTTTACGATAAAATTGTCTTCTACTCGTTTGAGTTCAGCATTATCACCGCAAGATACCAAAGAGGCATCTTTTAAATATATTGAAGGACCTTGTGATTTGGCTACAGCTCTTAACAAGGCCTCATCGGCTGTAACACCTACTTTTTTTAATTGTTCTGCAGCTTTTGCTACAACTTCATCAAATTTGCTCATAATGTTATATTTTTAAATTAAAATTTCATATCAAATTTACTAATTTTTTTTTAATAACAAAATTATTTTGCAAATAAAGGATAGTTTTCCATCCAGCCGGCAATTTCATTGCGAACTTCTTGAATAATATTTTCATTATCAATATTGGCAATTACTTTATTGATATAAAAAGCAATACGTTCCATATCATTTTCAACTAAACCTCTTGTCGTAATTGCAGGTGTTCCAATGCGAATACCGGAAGTAATGAAAGGCGATTGGTCATCAAAAGGTACCATATTTTTATTTACAGTTATGTGGGCTTCAACCAAAGCTTTTTCAGCAGCTTTTCCGGTAACGCCTTTATTTCGTAAATCTATTAGCATCATATGGTTATCTGTTCCGCCCGAGATAATATTAAAATCAAGCGCTACCATAGCTTTGGCTAAGGCTTTAGCATTTTTTCTAACTTGTAAAATATAAGCTAAGTATGCATCTTGCAATGCTTCATAAAAAGCTACACCTTTAGCTGCTATTACATGCTCTAACGGGCCACCTTGTAATCCCGGGAAAACAGCTGAATTTAAAATTGCTGACATCATACGTGTTTTTCCTTTTGGGGTTTTTAAGCCTAATGGATTTTCAAAATCTTTTCCCATTAAAATTAAACCGCCTCGCGGTCCTCTTAAGGTTTTGTGAGTAGTCGTTGTTACAATATGAGCATAAGGCATAGGATCCGTTAAGACTCCTTTTGCAATTAAGCCACTGGGATGAGAAATATCAGCCATTAACAGTGCGCCAACCTCATCGGCAACCTCTCTAAATTTGGCAAAATCCATATCACGTGAGTAAGATGAAGCGCCGGCTACTATTAATTTTGGCTTGTGTTTGAGTGCTGTTTCTCGCATTTTATCATAATCTATTCTGCCTGTTTCGGCATTGACACCATACGATACAACATTATAAAGTTTGCCCGAAAAATTTACCGGTGAGCCGTGTGTCAAATGGCCTCCATGAGATAAATCAAAACCCATTAAGGTATCGCCAGGTTTTAAAATAGCAAAATACACAGCTTGGTTAGCTTGTGAACCCGAATGCGGTTGAACGTTAGCATATTCTGCACCGAATAATTCTTTGGCTCTGTCAATGGCCAATTGTTCTACGATATCAACGACTTCACAACCACCGTAATAACGTTTTCCGGGATAACCTTCGGCATATTTATTGGTCAATACAGAACCTAAGGCTGCTAATACTTCGTCGCTGACATAGTTTTCAGAAGCAATCAATTCTAAGCCGGTTGTTTGTCGCGCTTTTTCTTTTTGTATTAAATCAAACATTTTTGTATCTTTCATAACGATGTTATTTTATAATTTCCATAAAAGGAAAATAATTTTAATATGTGTGTTTTATTGTCTTTATGATAAAGACCTGTCTAACAAAATGCCGGACAGGTCATATAAAATTATATCTAAATTAACATATAACTTTTCCGGATTATTTTTCAGGAATATTTTTTAATGTTTCTTTTAAATAATCCCAAAACTTTTGTACCGATTTGATATTGACCCTTTCATCTGGCGAGTGTGCTCCTTTAATAGTAGGCCCAAAAGAAATCATTTCCATATTAGGATAATGTGATTTAATAATACCACATTCTAACCCGGCATGACAAGCGACAACTTCCGGTTTGTGTTGATACATTTTTTCATATAAGTCAGTCATAATAGCCAATATTTGTGCATTGGGATTAGGTTTCCATCCCGGGTATGAACCGGTTAATGCCACTTCTAGTCCCCCGAGTTCGTATACGCTTTTTAAGGTATTAGCCAAATCTTCTTTTGTACTTTCTACACTTGAGCGCGTCAAATTATCGATTTGAATATTTCCACCAGCTACATTGACACTAGCTACATTGTTTGAGGTTTCGACCAAATCTTCCATATCCGGACTCATACGGTAAACCCCGTTATGTGCAGCATAAATTGTTTTAATTAAACTATTTTGTGCATCTTTTTGCATTATATGCGTCGGCAAATCAACTGGAATGAATTCAAACCTTAAGTCAGGGTCTTGTTTGGCTTGTTCAATTTTAATTGTATCGGCTAAAGTGTTTAAGGCTTCTAATATTTCTCCGGCTTTTTCTTTTGGCAAGGTTACTAAAGCTTCTGCCTCACGAGGAATTGCATTGCGCAAACCTCCTCCGTGTATTTCACTTACACTCAGTCCTTTTTGAGCTCCGAGATATAAAAGACGGTTTAAAATTTTATTAGCATTACCTCGATAAAGATGAATATCCATTCCACTATGCCCGCCTGTTAATCCCTTTACCTTAATTAAATACGCTTTATTATCAGCGGGCGTATCTTCTTGTTTATAATGTCCTTTAGCTGTAATATCGATACCTCCGGCACAACCAATATCGAGTTCTGTATCTTCTTCTGTATCAAGGTTAAGCATGATTTCAGCATCTAAAATTCCTTCTTCAAGATGTTGTGCACCTGTCATGCCGGTTTCTTCATCAATAGTAAATAAAGCTTCCAGGGGTGGATGCGGAATGTTTTTAGAAGCTAATAAGCCCATAATTGCAGCAACGCCAATACCATTATCTGCACCTAAAGTCGTACCATCGGCTGTTACCCAATCACCGTCTATAATCATACTAATTCCATCTTTTTCAAAATTGTGCTCAGTACCTTTATTTTTTTGAGGAACCATGTCTAAGTGGGATTGCAGAGCTACTGTTTTATGATTTTCCATGCCCGGTGTGGCAGGTTTTTTAATAATTACGTTCCCAATTTTATCTTCAAAGGTTTCCAGACCTAATTTTTTACCAAAGTTCAACATAAATTGTCGCACTTTTTCTTCTTTTTTTGATGGGCGGGGGACACTGTTTAAAGCCACAAAATTTTCCCATATTTCTTTGGGTTCTAATTGGGCAATTTGGTTGTTCATATTTTTTTTCATATTCTAAATTTTAATATCCTAAATCAGGATTATATAAAAAAAGGTATGCATAGCATACCCTTGTTTTTATTTTTTTAGTTCTTTTTTAATCAATTGTAAAGGCAAATACCGACCGATATAATAAACTGTTAGCATAATGGGTATACAAAATCTAAATGCGTATTTTTCTAAATTTAATTCGTTTATTAAAAGTGCAAAAACCGCTATAAGTAACAGAACAATAATATCTAGTGTTAGTAATTTCTTTTTTAAGTTCATGACATAGATTTTATTCGGAAAATTCACCCATTTTGGCGTATTTTTCCATACGTTGTTGTACTAACTTGTCTGCCGGAATAGCTTTTAATTCATTATAAGTTGTTACAATTTTATCGGCTACGGTTTGAAAAGTTTCTTCAGGTTTTCTATGAGCTCCGCCAATTGGCTCCGGTATAATTTCATCAATTAATCCTAATTTAAGCATATCCGGAGATGTCAATTTCAAGGCATTGGCAGCTTGTTCTTTATATTCCCAACTTCGCCATAGAATTGAAGAGCAAGACTCCGGTGAAATAACCGAATACCAAGTATTTTCGAGCATATAAACTCTATCGCCAACACCAATACCCAAAGCACCGCCAGAGGCACCTTCTCCTATAATAATAGTGATAATTGGTGTTTCTAATTTTGTCATTTCCAAGATATTACGTGCAATAGCTTCACCTTGCCCCCGCTCTTCGGCTTCAATACCCGGATAGGCTCCCGGTGTATCAATCAAGGTAACTACCGGAATTCCGAATTTTTCTGCCATTTTCATCAATCGTAACGCTTTACGATAACCTTCCGGATTGGCCATTCCGAAATTGCGGTATTTACGTTCCTTAGTATTACGGCCTTTTTGCATACCGATAAACATGTAGGTTTGATCTCCGATTTTGCCTAAACCACCAATCATAGCTTTATCATCAGCAAAATTGCGGTCGCCATGTAATTCTAAGAATGTATCTCCTGCCAAAGCTTTGATATAATCTAATGTAAAAGGACGGTCAGGATGGCGTGATAACTGTACACGTTGCCAAGGTGTTAATTTTTTGAAGATTTCTTTTTGTTTTTTTTCTATTTCTTTTTCAATTTTCTTACAACCTGTATCAATACCTGTTTCTTCTGCTATTTCGTAACATTTTTTCAGGTTGTTTTCCAACTCTTCGATGGGTTTTTCAAAATCCAAATATTCCATAGTTGTTTGTTTGAGTTTACGGCAAATGCCGGCTATATTAATTGTGTAAAAGTAAAAAATAATTCCAAATCTTCATAAGACATTAACATTTTATCGGCTATTTTTGATTTTTGTGTTTAATTATACTATTTAAAACAATGATAGTCAAAATTATAAGTGCGCCTAAATAAAAACCCGGAGACATTTTTTCTTTGCTACCTAAAATCAAAACGGCTAATATAATGCCATATACAGGTTCTAAATTTATGGATAACATTACCGTATAAGGGCTGAGATGTTTCATTAAATTAATTGATTGTGTAAATGCATAAGCCGTACATATACTGGCTAATATTATCAGATAAATCCAATCGGTTATTGAAGGAGATGGCAAATACTTTAAATCCCCTTTAAATAATAATATTAAAGTAAGAAATAAAAAACCATAAAACAATTGAAAGAATGATAATTGCACACCCGATTGTTGCCGGATAAACAAGCCGTTAAGGACAGAAAATAAGCCAGACAAAAACGCTGCAATTAAAGCGAAATAAACACCTGTGAAGTCAATATTTTCTATTTTTAACAATATAAAAAAGCCACCTAAAATCAGCATGCCTAAGAATATCTCATAAATATATATTTTGCGTTTAAACAAAAGTGGTTCCAATAATGAAGTAAAAAAAGCGCCACTTGATAAAGTTACTAAAGTAATAGAGACATTAGAAACCTTTATAGCATAAAAAAATGCCAACCAATGAGATGCAATAATGACACCTCCCAAAAGATAACGCAACTGCTGTTTGGTATCCCATTTAAACATTTGTTGACGCCTAACAGGATGTAACAATATATACAATGCCAAAAACAAAGATGCCAAACCCATACGATACCATGTCAAGGTTAAATAATCGAGGTGAATTAAGGCGCCTAAAACTGCAGTAAATCCCCAGATAAATATGATAAAGTGCAACTTAGCGTACGCTTTAAGGTGTGACATCTGATTTTTGGTGTAAAAATACATAAAAAGTTGGATGTACACAGCTTAGTCTCAATGAAAGCACTAAGGCTTGGTTTATTTAACAAATATTTTATAGTATAATATTGCCTATATTAGGAATACATCATTTTTATTTTGTAAAATAAAATTAAATAGTTGACCTCCTAAATATATCAATCTATAAATGCCTATAAGTTTTATTCTGTGTACTCGGTTAGACGTTATAATTTATAATGCAAGTTTAACATCACAATTCGCGGTTGTACTAAAATATCCGTGTCGGAAATAATAAATTCTGATTGGTGGTAAGATCTGACAACCCGATTGTCAAATAAGTTTTGCCCTTGTAATTCCAATCCCCAAGGACTGTTTTCTTTTTGATATATCACACTAATACTTGCCAGATGGTAAGCACTACGTTGAATCAATAAATCTTTGGTGTGTATATATTGATAGTCGGTCTTAAAATTAAAACTTTTATAATCATAAGCCAAACTTAATGACGGGATATTTTGTATATAACGATGACTTTGTTCATCTATTAAATGTCGATTTATCCTTTGTAGCAAACCAATGTCAATATTAGGATATTTTTTAAAATAAGTACCAGCTTCAAATTGATAACTTTGCGTGATGTTTTGGATATTTTTCCATTGATTTTGAATATTTTGATGATAATTATTCACTTGCCAATACGGTTTGACACTGGCATAAAACTTTTTAAAACTTTTTTTAACATACAAGCTTGCGTTCATTGATTGGTCGGGAAAATGTGTCAAAACAGGACTCGTATAATAATCAATACCCGCATATACAATTTTGTTTTTTATACTGCTTTCTTTGCGTTGGTATTGCAAACGTAAATAATAATTCAGGTTGTTAGCCATACTAAAATGCGAAAACGACAGATTAAAATGATGCGCTTGTTCATAACTTAATTCCGGATTGCCTTTGGCTACCGTGTTAAATCCGGTTAAATAATAAAATTTCAAATATTTAGAAACCTCGGGAATATTGGCTTTTAAACGATAGGTAAAGTTTAACTTTTGTTTCAAGCCGATTTTTTTATGAAGGGAAAATTCTGGCAAGAGTGTTTGTTTGACTTTATATTTTTGATAATCACCTTCAAATTGCCACGAATAACGATGGGCAAACAAACCGGCTTTGACTATAAATCCGTTAAATCTCAACTTGTATTGCATGCCACCAAACAAATCGTTTAAATGTAATTGTAAATCATTATGAAATCCCGAAGTGCTTAAATCATAGTTGGACGCATCGTCCAAAGTCTGATAGCTCTGTGTATAAAAATCTTGAAAACTCAAATGGTTGCCTATGCTCGTATAAAGATGATGATTGTTATTAATCAACCAGTAATGTTTTAGTTCTACATTCCATGCTTTGTTATCGTTTCGTTGGTTTTGCCTTATTTTATAAATACCTGCCGGTTGCAAAGTCAACAATTGTGACAAAACCGGTTGATTGGTTTGCCAATCGTCTAAGGGCTCATTTTTGTCAAATGTCATATTTTGTAAAAAACGGATAGTATTTTTCCGGTTAATTTTCCGGTGCCAAGCCAAATTATTCGTCCAATGATAGGCTTTATCTTGTTGATTTTCAATAATATTTTGCACCGCCTGTTCTGTTGTCGAAGTTTTTAAACTGTTGAAATCGGCATCTTTGATATTACCGAGTAGTTCCATATCAAAATAATTTAAAACACTTGCTTTGTATCGAAAATGCATTTTCACCAAGCCGTTTATATCTTTTTGATTTTGGGTTGTTTTTCTGTTTTCGATAAAAGTTTGCGTGCCCAAATATTGATTGACGTCAATTTGTTGTGTCTCTATTTTTTGATTGAGAAAAATGGCATAGGTGCTAAATTCTATTTTATTACCAAAATCTTGTTGCCATTGCAGCGCGCCAAATTTATTTTGTTTTTGTAAAAAGTTTTCCGCACCTATCATTTCCATTATCCAACGGAAATTTTGAAAAGATGATTTGAGTTTGCCCAAATCGGCAATACCGCCTTCAAATCGCATAAAATCGGAAAAATTCATGGGAACTTCACCGGTATTATTGAGATTGCCGATAAAACTCACATTGGTTTTAGGACTGTAATAAAACAAATTGGCTTTACCGAGATAGCTCTGTTGGGTTCCGCCACCGGCTTCCATATCCCCAAAGACAAAACGTTTTTTACCTTCTTTGAGTTTGATATTGATGATCATCTTTTGCTCATCGGTCAGCCCTTTCATAAAGCTGACACTGTTATAATCATCTATAGCGACGACCTTATCAACCGCATCAGCCGGAATATTATCGACTGCCAATTGGGTACCTCCCCCGAAAAACGGCTTGCCTTCGACCAACACTTTACTGACTTTTTTACCCATTACGCTGACGTTACCGTTTTTATCCACTTCCATTCCGGGCAATTTTTTAAGCACGTCTTTGAGTTTTCGTTCCTCTCCGGTTTTAAACCGGTCGGTTTTATAGGTAATGGTATCTTGGCTGACTTTAACAGGTATATCTGCCTTAATAACCACTTCATTAAGTTGATTTTCAGCCGGTTGCAAAACAATGTTTTTTATAAAACCTTCGGATAAACTATCTACCTTAAAACTTACCGGTTGATAGCCCATATAGAGCACTATGACCTTGTAAGTATATTTTTTTAGCAAACGCAGTTTGTATTTGCCGTTTTCGTCCGTCATGGTAAAGATAGGTGCTTGTTGTTGTCCGGCTTCCGCCATAATATTGGCGTAGGGCAGAGCTTGATGCAAGGAATCCGTTATCCGTCCTTGCACTACAATTTCTTGGGCAAAAATATGAGAAATAAACCAAAACAAAAAAAAGGAAACGGCTATTTTCAAAATTAATAAAGATTTAATGCCTTCTACGCTCCATTAACTCCATTCGTCTGTTCCATTGCCGGTTTTCTAGTTTTACCTTTGTAATAGGTTCGCCTTTGTCGGGTGGCGTAATGGAAATTGGTTTTTTGAGCAATTTTATTTTTTTTAAACGCAAGGTGTGTTTAAAAAAGGTTAATTGTAAAATCAGTCCGGGGGCGCCACCATAACCGGCGGGACCAAACGGTACCGGTATTTCCGGTGTAAACCAAGCGACAATATCTTGCCCACATTGACATTTTTTGGTTGCTTTATAACATTTATAACTGCCAATCATTTTCTTTTCATAACTAATGGTCCAATCATTTTTAATAGTATCCTTAACCAAATACAATTGATGCATGCTTTCTTTTTGGTTTAAAGTATAACGTTTTGGTGCGTTTTGATAAAAAATTCCATGCCCTATCATCATTTTTGACAAATGATAAGCCATAGGGTCTTCTAAATCGTCCGGTTTCATACCGGCATCTATGTAGTAGTAACTTTCGTTAGGATTAAACTTTAAAATATACCGGTATTGCTTGGCATATTCGGCTGCTTTATCATTAATTGAAGCGGCTCTCTGCATGATTTCATTAGTGGGTTTATCACCCAAATTGGGATTGTAGAGATATTCATATTCTACAATCGCATTTTGTTGTGAATAAACAAAATGGACGAAAAAGTAAGTGAATATTATAATTATTTGTTTCATTTTTATATTTTTTAATGCAGCCCTTATTAAGGGCTGCAAAAATTATTATTAAGCGTTAACACATTCGTTATATGCATAAACCCACCAATCATCATCGCAATCAGAATACCCACAATGATTTGCTGTAATGGCATCAGCGATATCTGCACAAACATTGCCTTCGTAACATTGTTTAACATCTTTCTTTTCTTGTGTTGCACTGGTTAAATTAACAAAACCAAAAGCTAAAATTAACAATAAAACTATTTTTTTCATAATTCGTAAATTTTTAATTAAACATATTTTATTTGACGAGCCGTTTCATTTCCCTCATCACAAGAAGTTATGTGCCTCAAACTATGTTTAACTAAAAATGTGTAACTTTGCACCGTTAAACATAGTTTAACTTTCATAGGGAACGTCACCAAGAGTTTCCAGCCCTAAAGGTGATGTTCCTTTTTTGATTTTAAAATACAATGATTATTTCATATAACAAGTTATTTTGGT
>WGBX01000059.1 GCA_015494075.1 Flavobacteriaceae bacterium | reverse complement strand
GTGTATATATATAAAGTAAGTGATAAACCGAAAAGAAGTGCTTATAAATGCCCAACGCTTTATACACAAACCGTTATACAGCCTGGGAAAAAGGAATATTAAACAAGGTGGTTTATGAAAAGACAAAAATATCTTTTTTATAATATTTTAATATGGTTAGCCATTTTTACTAATCACGTATTAGGGCAACTTTGGTCACAGGAAAATCTTTATGGTGGACCGATTTCCTGTTTAGCAAAAGATAATAGTGGTAATTTATATGCAGGCAACTATGGCGGGATAGTTTTTGGGTCGAAAGACAATGGCGAGACATGGGAAAAGTTAACAGATCAATTAGACTATAAATGGATAAGTTCAATTTTAGTTAATCCACAGGGAGATATTTTTGTATCGGCAACAACAGGTGGCGGTGGTGTATATAAATCAATGGACAATGGATTGTCATGGAACATTTTGGAGAATGGATTAAAAAAGGGTAATTATTATTACTACATTTATAGTTTAGCAATCAATCAAAAAGGATATCTATTTGCCGCAGGAGAAGGAATCTTCCGTTCAAAAGATAATGGTAATTCCTGGAAAAAGATTACAAACGGTTTAACGGGGCAATATCAAATTTACATTCGAAATATCGTGATTAACGATCAGAACCAGGTATTTATTATAAATGGATATAACGGGGTTTATCGTTCAGATAATAATGGAGATTCTTGGGAATATCTTGGATTTAAAGGCAGAGATGTTTCTTGTATCGGAATTAATTCTGAAGGAACTGTATACGTAGCTACAAACGGACTTGGTAATGTGTATAGTTCCATTGATAATGGAAATTCCTGGGAAGAATTTGCAGTCCAAATTAATGAATATGGATTTGGTTCTATTTTAATAACCCCAAATGATGATATAATTCTTTCATCTTATTACAATAGTGATTCAGGAAATGTATTTCTATATGATAATAACAATGATTTGTGGAAAGTATTGGATAAAGATTTTGGAAACTATAGGATCTCATCATTTTGCTATAATAATGAAAAGTTAATTGCCTCAACATTTAATAAGGGCATCGTAGGCTACAATAATGCTCTAGATATCTGGGAAGATTTATCCTATGGAATATATGCAGAAACTATTTTTGAGATTTGCCAAAGTAGTACTTTAGAGATGTATGCCGTTGGGAAAGGTGGTGTCTATTGTAAAGAAGCCAATTACTGGAAAAATATCTCATACAATCTTAAATACAATACTTCTACGTCTGTTTCTCTAAATTCTAAAGATAATATCTATACCAGTACTTCTAATGGTTTTTACCGATTAGATTCAAGTAGAACATATTGGAAAAAAATATCCGGTATTTCAGGTATTTTTTTTATAGATAAAAATGACTATATATACATTGAAGGATCAAAAAACTTATATAAATCAACTGACTCAGGAAATAGTTTTCATAAATTAAATTCTTCACCATTTTCAAGTTTTATACGAGCAATCCATATTGACAATAATGGAAACATCTTTATTGGCACGCAAGATGGATATATTTATAAATCGGTAAACTCTGGTTCATCCTGGAATAAGTTAGATTATTATTTTAGCCGGGTTGATGGTATCGTATCAAATTTCAAAGCAGATATCTTTATTGTAAGCAGTAATGCAGTTTTTAAGATTAACAATGTCCAAAATGAAATACAAAAGTTAAGAAATATCTCTTACGACACTAATACAAGTAATTCAATTACGATAAATGACAAAGGTAATTTATTTGTATCATTCATTGATGGGGTGATTACTTCAAAGGATGATGGCGAAACTTGGGAAGACTTTAGCTCCGGATTATCTCACAGAAAAGTAAAATCTATGTTTGTTGATCAAAATGGATATTTATGGTTAGGTTCAGATGGAAATGGACTGTGGAAAAGTGGAATAACAACTACTTTAAAAGACAAAAACATTAAGTTTGAAATAGGTAAGAATTATCCAAATCCTTTTAATGGAAAATCAATTATACCCATTAAAATTTATTCTCCAGGAAATTATAATTTACAAATTTTTAATTTACTTGGTCAAAAAGTAAACAATCTATATTCTGGGTTTTTAGATATTGGTGCATATGAATTTGAATGGGCTGGAACAAGTTCAAATAATAGCTCAATATCTTCCGGGTTATATTTTTATCAACTTGCTGGAAGTAATGGTTTAGTTAAAACGGGGAAAGCTGTTTATATTAAATAGTGCTGTATAACAAAGTTATGCACCTGAACTTAAACGCAATGCGATTTTTAGTTTTCTTTCACTTGATTAGCGCGTTTAATCAGGTGATAACCAGTCTGTTATGATCCATAAAAAACAAACCAAGAATTCAGAATATTAATGATCTATCAAACATTTCAACCACATCCAGATTTAAAATCATTTGTTGATTGTTATTGGACATTAGAAATTTCAGCAAAAAACGATGCCGGAAAACAAAGAATTATTCCTGACGGTTGTATTGAAATGGCATTTATCCTTGGAGACGATATAAAACGATATACCTCTAAGAATGAATTCATTTTACAACCGCGTGCTATGGTACTTGGACAAACCATAGAACCTTTTTATATTGAACCTACAGGATATGTCTACACATTTGCAATTCGGTTTTATCCTTATGGTTTTGCCAATTTCGTAACCATACCACTCAAAAATTTAGTTAATAAAGAAACGCCTATAAAACTCCTTTTTGGCGATAAGATTGCTAAAGAATTAGAACAAGACATAATTCAAGCAAAAGACACAAAACAACGGGTTGAGATTATAGAAAATTTTCTTTTTGAACAACTCAAGGACACATCAACAATCGAAAAAATTGTAAAATCAACCGTTGATATTTTGTTTTTAACCAAGGGGAATATATCAATAACCAACGCTCTGAAAGAAGATTTATCTGCAAGAAGGCAACTTGAAAGAAAATTCAAGAAACAGATTGGAATTAGTCCAAAACAATTAGCAAAAGTAATAAGATTACAAACTGCATTAAAATTATTGCTAAGTAAGCAAGCGGAAAGTTTTACAAAGATTGCTTACGAAAGCGACTATTACGATCAAGCACATTTCATAAAAGACTTTAAAGAATTTACAGGAACAACACCAAAGAAGTTTCTGGGAAACAATAATATGGTTCTCTCGACTCTCTTTTACAAAGAACCGTAAAGTGTCGCATTTTTACAATTCTAACCTATGCATCAATTATACCTTGGCAACATCAATTTAAATAAAGAAAAATGAATATATGCTTTGATAGTTTTTGCCTTTGTATTTACCGCTTGCAAAAATCAAAATAAAGCAAATTTGGAGACAAAAAAATTGAAACAACTGTAAATCAAAACACGAGGTAATATGGACAGTTATATATCAATTTTTGAAATTCCTGCAACGGATATTTCAAGAGCAGTTAAATTTTATCAAGCCATTTTAGATATTAAAATAGAGATAATGGATATGGAAGGTATGCAAATGGGATTATTGCCATTTGAAAACCAAAATGTTATCGGTACTATTATGAAAGGAGAAGGTTACATTCCATCGTCTAATGGTGTAACTATCTATCTTAATGGTGGAAATGATCTGAGCACAATTTTAAACAAAGTGGAGAGTAATGACGGAAAAATACTTGTGCCCAAAACACCTCACGCAGATGAGAGTGGATATTTTGCGATTTTTTTAGATACCGAAGGGAATAAGATTGGCTTACATTCCCCAAATTAAAAAAGAACAAGAATAGCAAAAGCATAACAAAAGCATAACAAAATGTATAAGTAATGGCGAGAAAGGATTGCGTCTATAATTTTGTGTAAAAAAGCATGGGCATGAAAAAGTGCCACATCCTTCCTAACTTAGTTTTGAACGAAACAAAGGAAAGGAAAGGACATGGCAAACGGTAAGAGTAAAGATATTGGATTGGTAAAGGAAATCCAAAAAGTT
>WGBX01000058.1 GCA_015494075.1 Flavobacteriaceae bacterium | reverse complement strand
TAAAAAAATTAATTTTTCAAATCAAAAAAAATCCGATTCAATTTTTAATTTATCTTTTTGTATTTTTTCTGCCCTTGCAAACAACCTATATTGTCAGAGAGGTTTTTCTGCATAAATCAAAATGGGAGTATTTAACGATTTCCTTTTATATCAGCGACATAATTCTGCTTTTGATTTTTGCGATTTTCCTTGTTTCAAACATCAAATACTTTAAAAAAATAAAAAAATTCAAACTCTCAAAAATCACTTTAACTCTTTTGTTTTTAAGTCTTTTTTCCTTTGCGTCAATTATTTGGGCGCCGGACAAAGAGCTGGCTCTTTTTTCAGCGGTCAAGCTGTCTTTTGCCATTGCTTTCTTTTTTGTAATTCTCAACACTAAAATTAATTGGCGCAAATTAATGTTTGTTTTTATTTTTACCGCTATGCTTCAAGGCGCCTTCGGTCTTTGGCAATTTTTCAATCAATATTCACCGGCCAATAAATATCTGGGAATCAGCGAACATAAAACAACTACGATTGGAACTTCTGTTGTTCATACAGTTGGCGAGAAAGCCGAAGATTATCGTCGCTGGCTCAGATCTTACGGCGGTTTCAGTCATCCGAATATTTTGGGCGGATTTTTGGCGATTATGTTGATTTTTATCGTAAACATATATTCGGAAATTAACGAAAAAGAAGAACCCACTTTTAAAGATTTGTATATCAGATTGTTTTTACTTTTTTCTTTAATTGCCATTTTTGCCGGAATGATAACCAGTTTTTCACGTAATGCTTGGTTGGTGGCGGGCTTGTCTTTTTTGGCTTTTTTTATAATTCACTTTAAAGACCGCAAAGAAAGCTTGTTAAAAACATCTTTTATTTTTTCAGTAATTTTAATCTTTTTTATTATTAATTTTTCAAATTTATTTTTATCTCGTTTTACTTTAAACAATCACTTGGAAATTCAATCTATAGAAGAACGAGTAAAGTACACTCAACAAGCCAAAGATTTGATCAAAGATCATCCTTGGTTTGGCGTGGGCATTGGAAACTATACTTTGGCAGACTACAATAAATTGCAAAAAAAATTACCGGCCTGGTATTATCAACCCGTTCATAATGTTTTTTTGTTAATCATTGCCGAGCTGGGTATAATCGGACTGCTTTTATTTCTTCTCTTTTTAGTCCTTTTGTTAAAAAATTTCCACAAGCAAAAAAACAATGTTTTTCTCTTGGCGGTTTTTTCCTTTTTGATTATGATGTTTTTTGACCATTGGATATGGAGTTCGCATTTCGGCTTGTTTTTCTTCTTTCTTATTTCGGCTTTTTACTATAAAAAAAGTTTTCAAAAAAAATCATCATAGGATTGTCCAAAACTTCTCCCAAAACAAAAACCGCTTTATAGCGGTTTTTACTTGGAAATTATTCTCAAATCAAAATCTTAAAATTAAAGAGGCAAATCTTCTTTGTTAATAGGAGCCAGTCCGGTTTTTTCTCTGACAAAATCAACAAGTTCTTGATTGTCCGCCCATTTGCAAAATTCGCTCGCCACTTTTTTAAATTCCTCTTGTTTTTCTTCCGGAATTTCAATGTTCTTTAATTTTTCAACGATTTCTTTTTCCCTATTTCTTAACATATTTCTTGAATTTATTTCAGGGTCTCATGTTTTCACTGTCGCCCTGAATATTTCAGGGTCTCATGTCAAATCCACTGTCATCCTGAACATTTCAGAATCTCGGGTAAATATATGTCATCCTGAACTTGTTTCAGGATCTCGTGTTTTTTAAGGTTTCACTCTTTCCTCCGAGATGCTGAAATAATACCGAATAAATTCAGCACAAGATTCAGCATGACAGGGTAGTTTCACTGTCATTCTGAACATTTCAGAATCTCGTGTCAATTCTACTGTCATTCTAAACATTTCAGAATCTCGTGTTTTTTAAGGTTTTACTCTTTCCTCCGAGATGCTGAAATAAATTCAGCATGACATGGGAAGGGCGAGATGCTGAAATAATACCGAATAAATTCAGCACAAGATTCAGCATGACATGGGAAGAGAAAGATGCTGAAATAAATTCAGCATGACATGGGGGGGGCGAGATGCTGAAATAATACCAAATAAATCAGCACAAGATTCAGCATGACATAGAGGATGGTAATCACTGTCATAAATTTATGACAGTATTTTTAATACCTTATAACAAAGATATTTAGCTTATTTTAGCCAAATATTTTATATATACCTCAAATATCTGTCACAAACCCTTGACAAGTTTTTAATAATATGCTATAGTGTAATGTCAAAATCAAAAAAGCACATTAATAAAAAAAATAAAGAAAACTTCCAAGCACTTGTTTCTTGAGGATTAGAGTAACAAGAAATTGCGGAAACGCGATACTTGTTCAACCCGAAAGAAAATCAAGCAAGTGGTAAGCAGTGAAGTTCACTTCCTTTCAAATGCTTGTCGAAAGGAGGTGAAACCTCTTCTTATCACAAGAAGATGAGACGTACCCTACATAATAAAAAGAGGTTCGCAAATATGAAAAAGGGATTTGCGATAAACTCATAAAATCTTTTTTATTCCTAACCATGGATAAAAAGGATTAAAATCCCCAAAATTTAAACAGGACCCGAAAGTAATATCTAATTTGTCCTTGTTTAAATTATAGCATATTTGCAACCCCCTTTCTATTAAGAAGGGGTACTAAAGTTCTTTTATTCAATAAATCGGGATTGCAACTGGCTTGGCATCACTCCCAAGCTAAGGCATCGGACTTAACCACCCGATGAGCGGAAGTGTAGCTCCTGTTCCGGAAAAACCGGGGCAAAGCTCGCCAACCTTCCCCAGTCCCTTATAATATTGAGTGATTGTGAGGAAAAATTTGCCTTAAAATAAATTTTTCCTCATTTCAGTCAATGTTATTGACAATTTCATATTCTAAACACTACACCCAGGAAAGTTTCTTGCAAGGCTTTTCTAAAAGTATTTTTTAGTAGTGTTTAGAATACTTTTAGCAAAAGTCCTGCAAAAAGCTTTCCTAAAAAGGAAAGCTTTTTGTTCGTTGACAACTGAATAAATCAAAAATATTTTTAATGAAATAGCGCTACTTGTTATTGGTGGCGTTCGCTCGGATAAAATCGGAGCATTTGAGTTGATGATATTTTTTGATAATGAATTGGTATTTAATATTAATTCTAAAAATACAAATTAATCTGAAATAATACGCAATTTCGCGTTTTTAGATATTTTCTCCTTTCTAATTGGATTGCCTTGCCCGAGGCGGTTATTCGCCGTTTCAGGGAGGCAATTCAAAAAAATTTTTTCCCAACCCGGCAGATGATCCGGGAAAGGGGAAAGGAGGAAACATGAAAAACTATTTCTTAGTCCTCAACGAGGATCAAAAAAATAAAATCCAGGAAACGGAAGTAGAATTTTGCGACCTGAACATTGACGGCCATGCCGGTGTGGTCGTTGATGAAGAAAATATCAACCCGGCATTACAGGCCATTGGCATGGTCGTGGTAGCTGAGACGGGAACCACCTTGGAGGGGATTGTCAAAGTTGAACTGCGATCAATTGAAACAGAGATTTTATCTCAATCTGCTGAATCACGAGGTAAGGTTGAGGTGGAAAGCTGGAATGGCTATCAAAAAGATGAGTTTAAAAAACTTGTTTCAGACATACTTGTCCCAGTTGTGCAGACAGATATTATTTTGTCTGTGCCACATGGAAGCCAAGTAAATCCTGTTTCTGGTGATAAATTTTATATCAGGATTTGGTCTGGGGCTGGAAAAAAAAATGACTTTAAGGCTCCTCAAAAAATTTGGGGTTATGATGTTGCTTGTCGTGATGCCGGATTCAAACCTACTGGTAAAGGTGTTGCTATCGTGGATATCGAAACCGGATGGGCGGTTGCCGAGTTGGTAAAGAATAATCTATATATTCACCATGATGCCTGCCACAGTGGCAAAAAATCAGAGGTAGAGATTTTCCGTCTACTTCTTAAGGAGGTAGTTGTTGAATTAACGCTTTCTCCAGAAGAAAAAGCGGAGCGACAACGGAAGTTGGCGGAGGAGCGCCGGCGGCGTTCGCGGGAGCAGTATATTCAGGAGTGTTCAAAGCGTCTAAAAAAGACGCTAGAGGGAACGCGGAAAAAAATTGCTGACGGCGAACGCGAGGTTGAGGAGCTCCAGAGGCAACTTGTCCGTCGAATTCGCGAGCTGGCGGGCGCGCGGCGAAAATTAGAGCAGCTTACATCTTGTCAGAGCGGAGAATTAGAACGGTATGGAAAGGAGTTCGACAAGCTTCTGGAGGTACCGAAAGTTCGCGACGTGCAGGTTGCATCCGGGGTAATCAAGGTGTTCACGGACACCTTGTATTGTACTGATCCTCGCTCTGGTAGGCTCCACGAGATCGGCGCATTTCTTATTGAGATTTATACCGACAATGGCGACATTCGTTGGTATAATCTCACCCGTCAAGTTGATGGGTATGATTGGGGAAAGAGCCAGGCTCCGCACATCAATGGCAAGGGTAAAGCTTGTTTGGGGACAATGACAGAAATTGTCCCTGAGCTCGTGGCGAATTACGAGTTTGCAGCTTTGACTATGGTGGCCATCCAGTTCGTAGAATCGGTTAACACTGATGATGCAGCTGGAAAGTATATTGATAGATGGCCGCTGGCCCCTATTGAACTACAGCCGTCAGAAATTCAGGAGGAGCTGAGGCGAGTTGAGAAACTTCGCGGACAAAATCCGTTTCACAACGTAGAGTCTGATCTCAAGTTCGTGCAGATTGCTCGAAAGATGGAACCCGGATCTCGTATCCGCAATTGTGGTGATTGCTGGTGCTTCACAGGGAGTAATGGCGTAAAGACGTCGCAGCTGGCTAAGCTCCTAGAGGTTAGCGAGGGGCAGGTTCGGGAAGTTCTGAAAAATTATTTTACGATATAGGAGGTTAATAATGTTGAAAAACAGCTGGAGAACTGCGGCAAAAAAATTTTTGCCGCACAGTTTCCAAAACAGGGTAGAGTTGACTAATATTCCGAGGATTCTGATCACCCGCCAAGCCTATGAGGATATGTATATCCTCGTAGATGAGGTAAATAAGGAGGTTGGCTGGATCGGAACAGTAGAACGAGCAGGCAGTGATTTTTTGATAAAGGAAATTTTTCTCCTTGAACAGGAAACACATGTGGCCACCTGCGAAATTACGGCTGACGGTTTGGCTGAGTGGGCGCAAGAAATTATGGCTTCCCGTCCTGATGGAATGGAAGTTGTAAATTCATTGCGTTTTTGGGGGCATTCCCATGTAAATATGGGAACGAGTCCTTCTGGCCAAGACGAGAGTCAAATGACAGTGTTTGTTGAAAACGGATGTAACTATTTTATCCGCGGCATTTTGAACAAACAGGGCCGGATGGAGTTCACGCTGTTTCTGTATGATGTTGGAATAAAGATAAGCGATGTTGAGTGGGAGCTGTATGAACCAGTTGACGAAAGCAGGCGCGAGCGATGGAAGACGGAGATTGAAGCTAAGGTGAAGGAAAAGTATGTTCCCCCGCCAACTCGCCATGTTGGTTTTGCCCCCTATTATAATAGAAATTGGGAGGATAATTACGCCGGTATTGTTGGTGGAAATTCTCGCTCCTGTTCTCGCAAGAGCCGAAAAAGGAAAGGAGGGAAGAGATGAACAGAGTTGATCCCCTCCGACATCTTTCAGTATTTTCTCCCAGTAAATTTGGCTCGCGCCGGGTGGACGTTGTTGGTGCAGGCGCTACTGGTTCCCGCGTAGTGCCATCTCTTGCGAAACTTGGAATTCAGAATATCCATTGCTGGGATTTTGATGTGGTTGAGGAACATAATGTGGCTAATCAGATTTTTGGAATCGGCGACATCGGAAAGTTGAAAGTGGAGGCTCTTGCGGAAGTTGTGAAACGCGACACTGGAGCTGAAATTCAAGTTCACGCGGAAAAAGTGGATGGTTCTCAGTCTCTGGGCGAGGTTGTTTTTTTACTAACGGATACAATGGAATCCCGCAAGCAGATTTGGACCAGGGCGCTTAAGTTCAAGTTGCGCACTCAGTTGGTAGTTGAGACTCGCATGGGCGCGGATAATGGTAGAGTGTATGCGTTAAATCCCAATAAACCCGGACATATCCGGGAATGGGAAAGGACGTTGTACGATGATGCGGAAGCGGAAATTTCAGCTTGTGGTGCGAGTGTTAGCGTGGGGCCTACTGCTGAGGTTATTTCAGGTATAGCTGTATGGCAATTAATACGGTGGTTCGCCATTGAGCAAGGAGAGGAAGATGACCTTGATAATGAAATAATATTCTCTCTTAGGCCGATGGCGACCATCACCCGGAAATTTTAATTAACATTTAACCGTCCAACCCTATGACGTTAAACTGGGGCTGTAATACTCCGGGGCAGCTCCGGGGCGCTTCGCACAGGCGGTCATTGTGTAAAAAATTCCAAGAACATGAAAGGAGAATGACTATGATTACAGTAAGAATCGGAAGATTACCAGGACGGATTGAGGAATTGGCGCTTGAGTCTGGGTCTGTTGTAGCTGATGCTCTTGAGGTTTCTGCGCTTGACCCTGAAGGTTACGAAGTTCGGGTTAACGGCGCACCGACTGACCTAGAAGCGGAACTGACCGACGGTGACACGGTTCTCCTGGTTAAAAAGATCAAGGGCAACTGCTAGGCAAGCCCCAGCCAAAAGCCGAAACCATAAAAAGGAGGAGAAAGTGAGAAATAAATTTGTTTTGGCAGGCCGTTTGGGTTGAAGCGGGAAATGGCGGCCTAAAATAAACATTCCCCGCAGGTTATTTGTTTTATTTACGGAGGCATGGCCCGTAAATATAAACAAGTAACCCAAGCCCCGATATTGGAAGCGGTTAGAGGAACCGCTTAAACAAAATCCTCACCATGACTTGTCTAGGCAGTTTGGTGGTTCTGTCTAGGCTCGAGCTTGAAGGTAGGCATTGAAGGTCCCGAAGTTAATGAGGACTGGCCGAAATCAAGCATCCGTCGTTTTCAATGACGGTAAAGAGCTGTTATATCCGAGTGGCTTCTTTATTGAAGTAGGGGTTTCGGCGCGAGTGAGCCCTTAACACAAGCGGATAGGTAGCCATACACCGAGACAAGTATGGCAGCTATACGGGTGAGTTAGCGCGACCTGGTATAGCATCTCCTTTGAGGAGATACCCTTTAAGGGTGAACTAAAATGAACAGCTCAAAAATTACCCAAGAGAGGCCCGACTGTCTGAATGTGGCGGGCAGGAACGCTAATCTCTTGTATTTAAATGGCAAAAATCCACATCGTGAGTAGCCTTTGGAAAGAGCGGATGATCTCGGACCAAAAGGTGAAAGCGGGTTGCTTATAGTCAAGGAGTGCTATAAGCAACTATTTAACCAAACTCCATGGTTTTTTGAAGCGAAAGGTGGTACCTTTCGCTTCTTCTCCGAAACCATGATTTTAGATCCTGAAATAATACCGAATTCTCGGCACAAGATTCAGGATGACATAAATATTAATCGTGGTTTCAGAGGAGGGAAATTTTAAAAAAAATCAACTAAAAAATCTTTGGGCTTTGGTTGCCGGAAAAATGAAGTTGGCTTTTGGATAACCGCTTTATTTTTTCGGTAACCAAAAGGTTGCCCAAAGTGCCCGAATACGAATTAGATATTTTCAAAGTCTATTTTTGAAATTTATCTATATTCGTATTCGGGCTTTTTGTTTGTCAAAAAATAAAAAAAGGAGGAAAAAGAGATGGCGAAGAAAATTTTGTGGATTAGCCGGCATCCAATGCATGGTGTTCAAATGGGCGCTTTGCGGAGGATGTTTGGTGAAGATGTTGTAGTTGAGGAGGACACCCGGCCGTTTGATGGAGCCGAGGCGATTGTTCGTAGATACCGAAAAGGCGATTATGATGATATTATCGTTGTGGCGCCATATTCGGTTTTAACGCGAATGGTTGATCTTGGCTTGCGGCCACTTTGGTCAGAGGCGGAAATTGTTCAAGATCCGGAATTAGCGGATTGGCGAGTCAAAAACCGTCTTTATCGTTTCAAACGGTTTCGGCGTGTTCGTCGACTGGTTATGGAATTTGATGATCTCGGCCCAGAAGCCGAGAGAAAGGAGGAAGATTAATGGGAAGAAAAAAGATTGAATTGGAGAGCTTGATGTTTAGCCAGCCAGCCAGTGCGGCTATCACAGAGTTTATTCTCAATCTGGAAATCTTTTCCCAAATGACCGGCTCAGGAGATGTGGAAGCTTGGGGAGAGGTTAAAGACAACGGCGATTTAGTTGTTAAAGCCGTTGTTAAAACCGCTTCCGGAGGGAAGATTAAAGGAGGTTTAGAAATCCCTTCGGAACACTGGGATTATGCCCAGTAAAATTTGGCAAACAAAACGGGGGGGGCAAGTGTAAAACTATCTTGCCCCCTACGTTCTTTGAAAAAATCAAATACTACTCACAAACCAAATCGGTCGGAATTTGACGGAGCAGTTTTGGTATTGCTCGTCTTTAACAATTGACCAATTGAGAACATAAGCTTCTTTTGGTTTATAGTTGCGAATAAAAGATTTTAATCCGGAAGGAATGGTAGTTTGGTTTCCACCTTTGACTTCGATGGGAATCAATTGATTTTCTCGCTTGAGAATGATGTCTACTTCTTGACCTTGACGAGTACGCCAATAATAGACTTGTCCCCAGACACTCAAATTTTTCAACAGTTCCGTTACCACAAAGTTTTCCGCCAGCGCGCCGAAGTCGGTTGTCTTCGGCAACACCGAAAAATTATCCAAGAGATAATTTCTCAATCCGCAGTCAATCAGATAAACTTTGGGGTTGCGAGTTAATTCTTTGATTTTGTTGGTGGAAAAAGGATGGAGCAAGTGAAGGATAAATGTATTTTGCAGAAGTTCCAAGCGATTTTCCAAAGCAACCCGATTAAGTTCGGAATTGACGGAGAGTTTTTGTTTCTCCAGCAAATTTCCGATAAGAGAAGATAAAAGCGCCAGCAATTTCTTAACTTGCAAAGAATTGGCTTTGTAGTTCCAGATTTTAATGTCGCGAGTTAAATAAGAGTTTACCAATTCTTTCAAAGTTGATATTTTTTCTTCCGTACCGTTCAGATTGTTGACTTCCGGATAACCGCCGAAAGTGAGAAAGGAAACGAGTTTTTGATTAACGGATTTAATCAGCCCGGTGGGTAATTGGCCGGAGTCTTGCAAAAGGGAAACAAACTGCCTCGTTTTTTCTTCGTTTTCCCAGTTAATGAATTCCTCAAAATCAAGCGGCCAAATCGGGATAACGATTTTGCGCCCCGCCATTGATTCATCAATATTGAGATACCAAGAAGCCGAGCCGGTAATAATCGGTTTGATATGCGGATAATGATCATGAATTACTTTCAGAGTGGAACCAATTTCCGGAGATCTTTGAAATTCGTCAATAAAAAGATAGTATTTTTGAGAGGTATCTTTTAATGGAAGTGTATTCAGAGCGTCTCTTTGGGTTTTCCATTGCTCCAGATCATCTGTTTGTTCTAAATCAAACCAAAGAATTTGGTTTTCAGAGATATTTTTTTCGGAAATTAATTTCTCTCTAACCATTTTCATTAGAGTGGTTTTGCCAACTTGTCTGGCACCATTGAGAAGAATAATGTGATGAGAATCAATTTCTTGCCAAATTTTTGGAAATATTTTTCTGTTTTTTAGCATAGTGATTATTTGATAGTTTAAATATAGATATATTTTGTATATTATACATACAAAATACCATAATTTAATTATACAACAAAGAAAATATCTGTCAAGAATTCCATTTTCTCGCTGATTTTCAAAATCGGCGGGAGATAGAGCTCTTATCGTCTTCGGCGGTCGCAGAAAAACGCAGAACAAACGCAGACAGACGCAGATACCGCTGGAGCGGTCGCGGACAGGCGCAGAACTTACGCAGACTGACGCAGAATGGACACAAACAGACGCGAAAGGATAGTTCTTTAAAACCTCTCAAACGAACCTTAATGAAAAGGAAAATTATTTTCGTTTTTAGCAAGGTTCGTTTGAGGACCAAACATTTAGGGGCTGAGCATCCCCGGACCAACTGCTCTGCCTGAGGCGAAAGCCGAGGGCAAAATTCCTTAGGAGGAAATTATGTATAATTTCAAACTCTTTGATCCTCGTCCGGTCCCCGCCGCCATCGCGACTAACGACCAGATTTTCGCCCAGGGCCCCGTCCTGGGTATTGAGGTCACCGTCCCGGTGCTCGCCCAGCGGTGCGAGCTGGGGAACATTGACCCCCAACACACCGGAGGGGACACCTCCACTGCCGCCATTGAGGTGGCGCTAGAATGGCCCCTCCCGCCCGAAGGGGCGATGCTCGCCACCGTGCGGGCGGATCTGGATTCGGTCGGCGCCATGGCGGTCCTCGCCATGCGTGCCGAGGGACAGATTACTATGTTCCTCGAGGATGAAATTCTTGGGGACGAAGAACTGTCCCTGAGGATCGCGGCGGTTGCGGCCGCCGATAAATCCAAAACCGAGGAATGGCAGGGGCCGCGCCCCTTGCCGACACCTGAGGATCCCTAGGGCGACTCCCCTGCGGAGAAGCTCCTGGCTGCCATCGCGGCGTGTGTGGCGGACTTTCGTCGTCCTCTATCCGAGAGGGTAGAAGCGATGCGGAAATGGTTACTCACCGGCGAAGAGCCAGAGGAGTACCGTGACCGCGTTGAGCGAGAGCGGGCCGAGATGGTGGCCGCCCTTCAAAGTGGCGCCATCAATGTCCGGACAGAGGCGGATGGGCGGATCGCGGTGGTGGAGTCCACCCACCGTGCCGCCACTGCCGTGGGCTATCACCTGGTCCCGGTAGTAGTCGCCCTGAATCCGGAGTTCAGGTTTCAGGGCGGGGAGCCCCACCGCAAGTTTACGGTCTGCCAATTCTCGGCAGGCTATGTGGATTTGCGGAAAGCCCTCCAAGAGCTTAACCAGCTCGAGGAGGGCTGGGGTGGTTCGCCCACCATTGGGGGCTCCCCGCAAGGGGTAAGCTCCCGCCTCTCCACCGATAAGGTGGTGGAGGTGGTAGCCCGCCACCTGCTCAGCTAGCCACTGAGTTTATAAAAAAATCTCCAATTGGCGATTGGAGTTTCCGGGAAATCACAACCTCTGCTCCCACCATTTCTTGAGATCGGAAAATGGTAAAACATTTTGCGGTTTCAAATAGATGGTTAAATAAAATTAAATTAAAGTATGCTTACCAAACACCTAACCCAAGCGGGTTTAAATGAAAATCAAGCCAAAGTTTATCAAGTCCTTTTGGAAAGGGGCGGTCTTTTGGGTGGGGAAATTTCGGTTTTAAGCGGTTTGGGCAGAGCTTTGACTTATAAAATTTTAAATGACTTAGAAGAAAAAGATTTGATTTTTAAAGAAAAATCAGGGCAAGTTTATGTTTTCTTTGTGAAAAATCCGCAAAGAATGATTGAGAAAATAAAAAGAAAAGAAAAAAAATTACGTCAAGCGCGCGAGAATTTAAACTCCCAATTAAGCAATTTTAATGCTTTACATTTTGCTGATTCACCTAAAATATATCGTTACAACGGTTTAAACGGAGTAAAAAAAGTTTTGGATGATTCTTTAATTAACAATTCAAGCAAAGAAATTTTTTCTTTTCTTGATATGGAAAAATATGCCAATCATATCAATAATTTTCACAAAATAGATTATCAAGAAAAAAGAAAAAAATTAAAAATCAAAAAAAGAATTATCACTTTAAACAAACAAGCAAATCAAAAAATTGCTGAAAAGAAAAAAGACGGTTTTACCAAAATAAAATTCAGCGATCATAAAAATTATCCGTCCAATATGAAAGTAAATGTTTACGACAATAAAGTTGCTTTCCTAAATTTATCAGAACACAATCCTCACGGGATTATTATTGAAAGCAAGGAAATTTTTAATACTTTGAAAAGTATGTTTTTGAACCAATGGTTACTGCTTGGCAGTCGCTGAGAATCGCGGAATACCGCTTTGCGGTCGCGGAAAAAGGCGGACTTTACGCGGACTGGCACGGAAAATTTAATATCAAAAATGCTCTGTTTGGAAGTTTTAGATTAATAAAATTTCCAAACAGGGCGCTTTGCCCTACCGCTACGCAGTCATGGAAGGACGCGTACTTTACGCGGAACGCGGACTGACGCGGAACAAACGCAGATTGTCACGGAAAATATTTAATTGTTCTTTGAAAAATCACAACAAAAACCCATAAGTTGTCTGAGGAGTATCGGTGTATTCTTGACTGACAAGATAATGTTTTTTCAAACCGATTTTTTTGGCGCGGCGAGTCAAAGTTTTTAAATCTTGTTCAGTAGCGTGAAGTTTGACTTCGTAAGCGATTTTATCATTAACGACAAAGTCAATTTCTTGCCCGTCTTTTTGTTGCCAGTATTTTACTTCTCCATGATGACGCAGAAGATTGAAAATACAATTTTCAAAAATTGATCCTCTGTCCAAACGGGAGAATTGATTAAGCAAGCCGGTATCAATGAAATACAATTTTTTGGCGCCGCGAATTTCCACATCGCGATTGGTGGAATATGGCGGGATGGTGGAGACAAGATAAGTATCGCGGAAAAATTCCAGATACGATTCAATCGTATCTTTGGCCACACCCAATTCTCTGGATAATTTGGTAATATCAATTTTGCTCCCCACTCGCTCCATGAGAAGAAAAATGAAATTACGAACTTTGTCTTTTTTGCGAAAATCACTCAATTTTTCCACTTCCAAAGACCAATAAGCGGAAAACACGTCATCAAGTTTGTTTTCTTTTTCTTGCTTGTTGTCCTCCAAAACAACCGCCGGGAAACCTCCATATTTCAGATATTCTGCGAAATAGGGAGCGTAATGTAAATAAAGTGATTGATTAATCGGCAAATCGGCTTTTGATTTTTTAAGATTTTTAGCGCGCAGAAATTCATTGAAATTAAAAGGATATAATTCAAAGATATATTTGCGGCCGGCCAAACTTTCGGTGAACATATTGCGGATATAATAACTGGCGGAGCCGCTGAGAAAGAATTTTATTTGATAATGATCGATAAGGTATTTTACAACAGAAGGTATATTGGGCATTGATTGAATTTCATCCAAAAACAAATAGATTTGTTTGTTGGGATTAATTCCGTATTCTTCCAGTTTGGCGGGAATGGTATCGTAATCAAAGGCGTCAAAAACAATTTGTTGACGAGGGTTGTCCAAGTCAAAAAAAAGCTTGTTGTCCGATTTTATTTCGTCAAAAATCATTTTAAGCATAGTCGTTTTGCCCACTCGACGCATTCCGGTAACAATGATAGCTTCCGGTGATTTGATAAATCGCTCAATTTGAAAATGTAAATCTCGTTTGATTAACATAAAAATATAAATAGTTTAAAAGTTATACTTTTTTACTATTGGTAGTTTAGCATCATCTAAAAGTCTGTCAATACTAACCGCCTTTGGCGGTCGCAGAACAACGCAGATACTGCTTCGCGGTCGCGGACTTTGCGCAGAATAAACGCAGAAATACGCAGAAAAGAAAGAAGAAATTTGTTCTTTGAAAATCTACCCCAACCCCACAAATTCTTGATAATTCTCCGGAGTAATAGATTGAAAAGGGGTATTAGGATAAGCTTCGCGAAAAGGTTTAGGTGCTTGTTTTTTAATCTTTCTAGGATTCCATTTGAATTCAAAGGCGGAAAGTTTTTGATTTCGTTCTTCTAGGTAGTCAATTTCTTGTTGTTGATGAGTACGCCAGAAGTAATTTCTGACCGAATGAGAATTATTTTCCAAAAACTTAATTCTTTCACTAATCAAAAAGTTTTCCCATAAAGCACCGACATCGTTACGAATATTTAAGGGATTAAAATTATTGATCAAGGCGTTTCTAATTCCTACATCATAAAAATAAATTTTGCGCAGTTTTTTTAATTCGGTTCGTAGGTTTTTGCTAAAAGGGGTGAGGCGAAAAATAATAAAAGCTTGTTCTAAAATTAGGATGTAATGATAAACGGTTTTTTTGTCAATTTGTAAAGTATTAGCTAATTCATTATAACTGACTTCATTTCCGTTTTGCAGGGCAATGGCTTGGAGCAGTTTATAGATAATGTCTGATTTCTTGATTCCTAAAAACTGTAGAACATCTTTATACAAATAACTATTAGCCAATTCTTTTAAATTGTCTTCCGCTTCATTGGGATTATTGATAATTTCCGGATACAAACCGAAACGTAAATAATTTTCTAAAGTGCGATTAATTTCTCTTGGGTTAAACTTTTGGATTAATTCTTGGAGAGAAAATGGATACAATTTGAAAGTGTATTTCCGACCAGTTAATGGTTCATTGATTTTATTGGCTAAATCAAATGACGATGAACCGGTGGCAATAATCTGAATATGGGGATAATTGTCAATTAGTAATTTTAAGGTAAGCCCGATATTTTCTACTCGTTGCGCTTCATCAATGACAACAATTTCATTATTACCCATAAAACTTTTTAATTCGGTAGATGTTTTATTGGTTAAAGCGAAACGATCATCCGGTTCGTCACAATTTAGATAAAGACTTTTTTTATGGCGATAATTTTGCAAGATTTGTTTCACTAAAGTGGTTTTTCCAGCTTGTCTAGCTCCATAAATAATAATCACTTTTTCCTTAAAAAGTTTATTTTCAATATTTTTTTGAATAGTTCTAGTTAGAAATTGAGTATTTTCCATAAATTTAATATAAATTAGGGGAATTAGATACCTTAATTATATGTTATTTTGGAAATTTTGTCAACACTGCTTTGACGGTCGCTAAATAACACTAAATATTATTTTACGATTACTGTAAATTACAGGATTTATATAAAATTTATATGTTTAATCATTTTTTTTATTTGTCTAAAAATATTTTTTAAGATAAAATATAAATATGTATCAAGATATTTTTAAACAAATAGGTTTTAATAAAAACGAGGCAATCGTTTATGATTTTCTTTTGCAACACGGAGCCGTTTCCGCCGGGGAAATCATTAAAAAAACCCCTCTTAAACGCGGGGTGGTTTACAATGTTTTGAATGATTTAATAAAAAAGGGGCTTATTGCGGAAAAAAAGAAGAATAAAAAAACAATTTTTAACCCCTTACACCCGGAAAAATTACGCGATTATGTTTTAGCAAAAGAAAAAGCAATTCAAAGCGCCAAAAACGCTTTGGAATCCAATTTGCCGGATATTGTTTCCGGTTTTAATTTGGTTTCCGGTCAGCCCGGAGTGAGATATTTTGAAGGGAAAAATGAAATTAAAAAGGCCTTAAAAATAATTTCAGATAATTTTACAGAAAAAACCGAGATACTTTCTTTTGTAAAAGTTTTACCCAAAGAATTTGTCAAAGATGTTAATACGGCTTTTACCGCTTTTATTAAAAAAAGAATTCAAACAAAAGTGTTTACCAGAGTAATCGCGATTAAAAGCAGGGAATCTTTAAAATTGCAAAAAGATGATAAAAAGTCTTTGCGTAAAACAATGCTGGTTGATTTACAAAAAATGAAATTTGATTTTGCCGGCGGAGAATTTTTTATTTACAAAAATATGATTTGCGCTGTTATTTTGAATAAAAACAGATATTCGGCTTTTCTTGTGGAAGATAAAAATATCAGTCAATTTTTAAAAATGTTTTTTGAAGCTCAGTGGTTGTTGATTAACAGGTCCAGTTTATCTTGATTTTCTTTTTTGGCTTTGTCCGGAGAAAAAATAACATAAAAATTTTGATTTGTTTTGCTTTTTTCTTCAGGAATAAAACGGCTTAAAACATAGCCGTTTTTGTGTTGTTCGGCGATAGCCTTAAAAATCCAGCCATCCGGATCATTTTCCGTAATATCATCGTGATGATCTTGCCCATGATAAGCTATTTTACAAGCAGGATATTTT
>WGBX01000057.1 GCA_015494075.1 Flavobacteriaceae bacterium | reverse complement strand
TTGCATACCTAAAAACAACATTGTAAAATACCTTTTATAAGATAAAATCCAAAATTTGGTAGTGCAAATAATAAGATCACAAGAAGCTTTAACCATACCAAAAATGGTTGCGAAAAAATTAATCTACTTTGAGAAGGCATACTTATATCCGATTGTAAAAAGTTATTATCAAGTTGTGGTATAATTGTCGATATTTGTTCACTAGTGTTAACTTTGCAGGCTTTAATAAAAAATACTAAAAGAAAGCTGTTAAATAAAAAAATATATTTAATAATAGATACTGTTATATCAAATCGTTATTTATGCATTAACATAGGGTTTTATAAGTTGTGAAGGTTTAGATCTCTTATTTGAAATGTAAGATTTTAAAAACGAAAATTGGCTAATAATAAGCTATTAAAACACATATAGGAAAAATGTAATTTATGCCAAAAGCCTAACTATTGTTTATTTTTAAGTCATTAATGGTTTCTTCCAATTCCTTGACGTCAACATCGTTATAATTTGTGAAGAAAGAAACGAAAATTTCTTATGTACCCTCCAAAGTAAATAATAAAGTTGACAAACTGTGACGTGCATACTATTACCTCATAATAATAGGAAAATAAACATACATAAGCCTTTTTTGTGGTGTGAGACAAAATTTTTCGTCTGTAAAATGCGCATAAATGTTGATCCTGTAGTTATAACAGGTTTTGGGTTGGATAAATCGGCTAATATCTTTTAAACCAACGTTTATCCGTAGCCCATAAGATTTGATTGATCTGTTCCTTCGCTTTTGTTAATTTTTTCATTTAAAAATGTTTATGTTTTTTTAAACACTGATGTAAACTAAATTTAGCGATAAAACAGCTTTATTAGTTATGTATTGTAAAAAAAATCAGGCGTTAAAAATGTTAAATATTTAAATATTAAATTGTTATAGTCTAAATGAAATAAATTTATGATAACTTGTTGATAACTTTTATTTACAAATTAAAATCTGTTAATAAGTAAGTTTAATTTTGTTGCTACTATCTTATCGAAAAAAGTCACTTAAAAGTATATTTTATGCAAACTATAAATGTCATTAAAAGGGATGGCACTTCTGCCCCATTAGATTTAAAAATGATTCATGATATGGTCGAATGGGCTTGTAACGGCTATGAAAACGTATCGGTTTCTGATATAGAAATCAATTCTAAAATTCAGTTTTATGATGGGATAACAACTTCTGAAATTCAAAAAATAATGATTAAATCAGCAGCTGATTTAATATCAGAAGAAAATCCGGATTATCAGTATGTAGCCGCACGTCTTCTTTTAAGTGATTTGTATAAAAAGGTTTTTAAACAAGACCAACCAATTCCATTTGAGTATTTTGTGCGTAACAACGTTTTTCGTGGTGTTTATGATGCATCAATACTGGAAGCTTATACACAAAGTGAGTTGGTATATTTTGGCAAACAAATTAAACACGAAAGAGATCAACTATTTACTTATGCCGGTTTACGGCAAATGGTAGATAAATACTTGCTGCAAGATCGCAATAATTTTGAGTTATATGAGACACCGCAAGAAGCTTTTATGCTAATTGCAATGTTTATGTTTAAAAACTATAAAGGTAATAAACGAAAAAAATATGTCTTAGATTTGTATGAAGCGGTTTCGACATTTAAAATAAGTTTACCTACACCTATAATGTCAGGAGTCAGAACACCGCTGCGGCAATTTAGTTCGTGTTGTCTTATAGATGTTGGAGATTCGCTGCAATCAATACTACAATCAAATACAGCTGTGGGATATTATATAGCCAGCCGCGCAGGTATAGGCCTTAATTTTGGAAGAATCCGCGGACTAGGCGCAAACATACGAAATGGAGAAGTAATACATACTGGATTAGTGCCATTTTTAAAAATGTTTGAGGCTACAACAAAAGGCTTTACTCAAAATGCTATAAGGGGTGGGAGTTCCACCTCGACACTTAGTTTTTTTCACTGGGAAATAGAAAGCTTTATTCAACTTAAAAACAATAAAGGAAATGATGAAAACCGTGTAAGAAGAATGGACTATTCAATAGCGGTAAATAAATTGTTTAGAGAAAGGGTACGGCTAAATGAAGACATTACTTTATTTTCATCGGAAGAAGTTCAAGATTTGTATGAAGCATTTTATGGTAATGACTACGAAAAATTTAAGATGCTTTATGAAATGTATGAAAAAAATAATCGAATAAGAAAAAAGAAAGTAAAAGCACGGCAACTTTATTTAGATATCTTAAAAGAACGCTATGAAACCGGCCGTATTTATATATTAAATGCTGATCACGTTAATGAACACAGCTCTTTTAAAGATCATATTTACATGTCTAATTTGTGTCAAGAAATAACCTTACCAACCAAACCAATTGAAGATGTCAACAAAACAGGTGGCGAAATAGCCATGTGTATCTTAAGTAATATTAATTTAGGAAAAATAGAAAATATCGAAGAGCTGGATAAATTAACAGAACTGTTAGTGCGATTTTTAGATGAGTTGATAGATTATCAAGATTATCCGGTAGTAGCAGCTGCTAAATCAACCAAAGCAAGACGTAGTTTGGGTATAGGTATTTCTGATGTCTTTCATTTTCTTGCAAAAAATAACCTAAGATATGACACGGCAGAAGGACGACACGTAATACATCGCTATATGGAACGATTTCAATACGGCTTAATTAAAGCCTCTAACATACTAGCTAAAGAAAAAGGTGCCTGCGAGCTTTTTGAGCGAACTAAATATGCCGATGGTATAATGCCTATTGACACCTATGCGGAAGCTGTTGATGAAATAATACCTAATGAATTGGTTATGAACTGGGAAGATCTGCGCAAAGAGGTACAAAAATATGGCTTACGCAATTCTGCATTAAGTGCCATTCCTCCCGCAGCCAGTAGTAGTGTCGTCTCTAATTCGACACCGGGAATAGATCCGGTTCGTAAATTATTAATAGCCAAAATGAGTAAATATGGTGCATTAAAACAACTTGTTCCGGGATTTGGACAATATGAAAAAAACTATACATTAGCATGGGAAATAGACAATGAAGAATACTTAAAGTTTATTGCTATTTTTCAAAAATTCATCGATCAAAGTATTAGTACAAATCAATATTATGACATTTCAAAATACAAGCAAAATAAAGTCCCTGTAAAAGATTTGATTCGGCATGATGGTATTGCATATAAATACGGTTTAAAAACTTTATACTATATGAATATTAATGACAATTCTGGTAATGAATTGGCCAAAATCAAACAACAACCGGAAGAAAAACATAAATTTAATTTTGCACAACTCGAATTGGATATTGATGACTATGATAGTTGTGAAGGAGGAGGCTGTTCAGTATAAGGTAAATATGGGCCATACATGTGTATTTGGCTCTATTATTATTATTCTAAGTATTTTTTTAGGAAATAATTTCAGGTTATTTGTATAGGTAACAATCAAAAAACGATTATGATACAAGATACAACAAACATAAATTTGTATCTTTGTTAGTATAAAATTATGCTTAAATGACTGCAAACAAACATAAAATTGCCGTTTTAGGAAGTGGTAGCTGGGCAACAGCCATTGTCAAAATGCTTACAGAAAACATGGAGCAAGTAGCTTGGTATGTACGGAGCACCTATACCATGGAACACTTAAAATTACACAGGCATAACCCAAAATATTTACAGCAAGTCTTGTTTAACTTAGATCAAATTAAAATCAGTACGGATATAAATAAAATAGTTGAACAAGCTGATACAATTATTATAGCAATTCCATCAGCTTTTGTAAAAGCAGAGTTGGATAAAATTACGGTAAATTTGAAAGATAAAATTGTTTTTTCAGCTGTAAAAGGCATTGTTCCTGAAACATTACTAATACTTGGTGAACATTTAAAAAAATATAAACATATTCCGGAAAAAAATTTAGGCGTCATTGCCGGTCCATGTCATGCTGAAGAGGTCGCTATGGAACGTTTATCATATTTAACAATAGCTGCCAAACGAAAATCTGTCGCAAAAAAAATGTCGGGTTATTTAAATAGCTGGTACCTCAAAACAACATATTCAAAAGATGTATTTGGCATAGAATGGGCTGCTGTATTAAAAAATGTATATGCCATAGCTGCAGGTATAGCTCATGGGCTGGGGTATGGTGATAATTTTCAAGCAGTACTCATTTCCAATGCGATTAGAGAAATGAAAAAATTTATCAAAAAAAATGTAGATAAAAGAAAAAGAAATATTGATAACTCAGCTTATTTAGGAGATTTGTTAGTTACAGCATATTCTATTTTCAGCCGAAACCGCACCTTTGGGAGTATGGTTGGTAAAGGTTACACCGTAAAAAGTGCTATTGCGGAAATGCGAATGATTGCCGAAGGTTATTACGCCGTACAATCAGCTTACAAAATTAATATGGAACGTGGAGAAAATAAAGCTAAAATTCCCATTATTGAGGCAGTCTATAATATACTTTATCAAAATGCTCAACCTAAAACAGAATTTATTAAACTTTCAGAAAAATTAAATTAATGATTCAGCCTTTTGATGATAAATATTTTATGCGAAAAGCACTACAAGAAGCTGAGATAGCGTTGTTTGAAGGAGAAGTTCCTGTTGGTGCTGTTATTGTCTGTCAGAATCAAATTGTTGCCAAAGGTCGTAACCAAGTAGAAACTTTAAATGATGCAACAGCTCATGCCGAAATGTTAGCTTTTACAGCAGCTACCAATTATTTAGGAAGTAAGTATTTAAAAGATTGCACCTTATATGTTACACTTGAACCTTGCCAAATGTGTGCCGGTGCGGCTTTCTGGTCTCAAATTGGACGAATCGTTTACGGAGCCGAAGATAAGCAAAGAGGCTATCAACATTGGCAATGTAAAGTTCATCCTAAAACAAAGGTTACCGGCGGTGTATTAGCTGACGAAAGCACCAAACTCCTTCAAAGTTTTTTTAAAAAAATGCGTCAATAATATTGCTAAAATAAAAGCCGGAATAAAGAGAGCGATAAAATATAAAATAAATTACAAAGCTTTCTTCACATATAAGCAACAGCAAATATATAATAAAACAAACTGATTATTAAGACCTTAACTATAAACAACATATAAAAATAAAAGCTGATAAGTTTTGACTTACCAGCTTTTATTTTTTGTTTGTTTCTAAACTATTTCTTTGATTTTGAAATTTGGTCTGCTAACAAAATCGCATTATAAACATTAACCATTTTTCCGGATTTACTCAAAGAATTAAAAGGCACCAATTGAGGCTCTCCTTTATAATCATCTTCTTGCGGCTTGATGACTAAAATTTGCGGAGATAAGCCCGAATCCATAATAATATGCTTCACTTCGGAAGCTGATAAATTAGGATAACGAGAACGAATTAAGGCAGCTACACCAGCTACATCCGGTGATGCCATAGAAGTACCTTGTAAAAATTTATATTTTCCAAAAGGCACAGTCGCATAAATTTTTTGTCCCGGAGAAAAAATATCTACTGTTTCTTTTCCATAATTACTAAAAGGGGCAACCATATCAGCTCCAAAATTAGGACCAATGGCTCCTACATTTAAAAAGTTATCGGTTATTTCTTGTCCCTGGACATCTCCGTCATTAGGATAAGACATTTTGCTACCAAATTGATCCATATCTTTACCGTCATTACCAGCAGCATTTACTATTAACACGTCATGATCGGCAGCATATTTTATAGCATCCCAAACCCAATCTTTATGTGGGCTGTAATATTTACCAAAACTTGTATTAATAACTTTAGCACCGTTATCAACAGCATAACGAAATGCTAATGCAACATCTTTATCATATTCATCACCATCAGGTACAGCTCGTATGGGCATTATTAAAACATGATCAGCAACACCATCGCCACCTATTCCATTGTGTCTTAATTGTGCTATAATACCGGCAACATGAGTGGCATGAAGTTCGTCTGCTTTTGGAGGTATTACATTATTATTACCGTAATTACGATCGTTAAAATCGTCAGGGTTATCACCTTGTATGCGTCCATTAAAATTAATATTCAAATTATATTTTTCTTGTGCTTCAACATAGTTTTTAAAGCCTTCCAAAGCTTTAGTATTTAAACCACCTAAGTACATTTCTTTTGCCTGTAAAACACTAGGGTCAGTTGATTTTAGATCTTTTACAGCTTGTTCGGTTAATTGATCGGTTTTTAAAGCTTCTTTCAAAGTTTTTTCAGCATTTTGAGCCATAGTCATTACACGATTAAAACGTGCTCGTAAGGCTTGCAAATGTTCTAATCTTTTGGCTAGGTCTTTTTCTGCCCGTTGATACATTTCAAACATAGGTTGATCTTCAGGCGCTATTTCCGCTATGGTTTTATCCTTCCATAAAGGGCGATATTTAACAACAATTCTGGTTACTTCCAATTGCTCGGGGCCGGCCATTTTTCCATCTTTTGAACCTAAAAAATTCCATCCATGAACATCATCAACATAACCATTATGATCATCATCAATACCATTGTTAGGAATTTCACCTTTATTGGTCCATATTATCGGTTTTAAATCAGGATGATTAATATCCATACCGGCGTCTACAACGGCCACAATAACAGTATCTGCGGGCTTATCTTTTAAAAGTTCTTGATAAGCTTTTTCGGTACTCATACCGGGCATGTGGCTATCAAAAGGATTAGTATGTTGCCAATTTTTTAAATCTTTATCCTTATAAACCGTTTTAAATTTTTGCGGTAAAGGCTGAGGTGTCTCAATTGAAGGTGTAGCTGTTTTTGTAGTAGCTACTGTTTTTTTTGTCGTGCCACAGCTTGCCAAAGTCAAACCGGTCAATAGTGACAGACCTAAAAATCTGAATTTATTCATAGTATATTATTTTTGTTAGTTAAAAATTTCGTCAAATTTATAAATTTTATCTAAGCGTACTCCTTTTTCGGAATGTTTTAAGGTGCATAGTTCATGAGCTGCATCATGTTCTAAAAACAAGAGCCATTTTTCATCAGCTGCCTGACTAAAAATTTCTTTTCGTTCATCCAAAGTTAATAAAGGACGGGTATCATATCCCATTATATAAGGCAAAGGTATATGTCCTACCGTGGGTAATAAATCAGCCAAATAGACAATCTTATGGCCTTTATAATTTAAAACCGGCAGCATTTGTTTTTCTGTATGTCCATCTACAAAAAGTACTTCAAAATTAAGTTCTTTTGGGAAACTCAAACGACCTATATCGGGGGTATCTATAAAATCAAGTTGACCGCTTTCAAGCAGAGGTTGGATATTTTCTGGCAAAAAACTGGCTTTTTCTCGTCCATTGGGTTCAATAGCCCATTGCCAATGTTTTTCATTAGTCCAAAACTTAGCATTTTTGAAAGCCGGCTCGTAATAATTTTTGTTATTTCTAACGATAGAGCCGCCACAGTGATCAAAATGCAAATGTGTCATAAAAACATCTGTAATATCATCTCTGTGAAAACCATATTTTTTTAAAGTCTGATCAAATAAGTTTTGCTTACTGGGCTTATAATAACTAAAGAATTTTTCTGATTGTTTATTGCCCATACCGGTATCGATTAAGGTCAAACGATTGCCGTCTTCTATTAAAAGGCTTCGGGTAGTCATTTCAATGAGATTATTTTCATCCGCAGGATTTGTCCGTTGCCAAATACTTTTAGGCACAACCCCAAACATAGCTCCGCCATCCAATTTAAAATCACCATGTGAAATAGGATATAATTTCATAGATAATAAGTTTTTTTACGAAGGTATGGAAATATACGCAAAAAAACATTTGCTTTAAGAATGTTTTAAGAAAAACACACATAACTTATACTAAGTTGCGAAATATCTCTGAAAAATTATAGGGTTTTTTATACCTTTACATCATTAAAAAAAAATTTATGAAAGCAGCAGTATTTCCCGGTTCGTTTGACCCTATCACACTGGGGCACAAAGATATTATCGACCGGGCATTGCCATTATTTGACCAATTGATTATTGCCATAGGTGTTAATGTAGATAAAAAATATATGTTTGACACAAAAGCACGCATGCAAATGATTAAGCTGGTTTATAAAAATGAACCCAAAATTAAAGTCGCTCAATATAAAGGGTTAACTGTTGATTTTTGTCACGACCATGGTTTAAATTTTATACTAAGAGGTTTACGAAATCCTGCAGATTTTGAATTTGAAAAAGCCATAGCACAAACTAACAGAAAATTAGGAGATGTTGAAACCGTATTTTTATTAACCGGTCCGGAAACTTCATTTATCAGCAGTAGTATTGTTCGCGATATTTATCATAACGGCGGCGATATTTCGAGTTTGGTCCCCAAAGAAATAATTCCGCTTATTACCCAACTTTAATAGACAAAACTTAAATGATAATATTTTTAAAACGACTATGGGTCGTCTTAAAACGACTCAGCATTTTATTTGTTATATATCAATTTTTACGAATAGTTTTTTTTCTTTATAACAAACATCATTTTCAGGAGGTGCAAGTAACCGATTTATATAGAATGATGAAAGGTGGATTACGGTTTGATTTAACCGCTTTGTTATATTTAAACTTACTATATATTATTTTATATTTGTTACCTTTTAAATTTGCAGAACGGCCTATTTATCGCAAAATTTTATTTGAAATTTTTATGCTCACAAACAGTTTGGGTATTGCTTTTAATATTGGTGATATTTTCTATTTTAATTATACCTTAAAACGCAGTACCGTTGAAATATTTATGTTTGCAGGCGAAGAAAACATAGGCTTATTAATTTGGCAATTTGTCATAGACTTTTGGTGGGGTTTTTTGCTTTTTGTATCATTAATTTATTTGATATATAAATGGTATAAATTATTTAAAGATCCTGTATGCAATCAAAAATACAGTTATAAAGTTCGTGCAATAGGTTTTGGTATTTTGTTAGTAACTCTTTATTTCGCTATTATAGGTATCAGGGGCGGGTTTAAGCGAGACACACGACCAATCAGTTTAAATAATGCCGGCGCTTATATCAATAAACCATTAGAAATGGCTATTGTTTTAAACACACCTTTTACTATTTTACGCACTTTAAATAAGCAAGCTTTAAAACCCGTGCATTACTTTAATAATAAAAAAGTTGAACAGATTTTTAATCCGGTCAAAAATTTTAAAGCAGATAGCAGCATGATCAAAAAAAATGTGGTCATTATTATCGTAGAAAGTTTTGCCAAAGAATATAGCGGTTTATTAAATAAAGAACTTACCGACTATAAAGGATATACACCTTTTTTAGACAGTTTGATGCAGCAAAGTCATACTTTTACCAACGCATATGCCAATGGTCGCAAATCTATTGATGCCATGCCATCTATTCTGACTTCCATTCCTTCATTGATACAACCTTATGTATTATCACCTTATGCCACTAATAAGCTTTTAGGTATCGGTAAAATACTAAAAAAAGAAGGCTATAAAACAGCTTTTTTTCATGGTGCCCCAAATGGCTCAATGGGATTTGATGCCTTTGTAAACCTTGCCGGATTTGACGAATATTACGGCATGGATGAATATAATAACAAAGCAGATTTTGATGGTTATTGGGGGATTCCAGACGATAAGTTTTTGCAATATATGGCTAAAAGCATGGATACTTTCAAACAACCTTTTGTCAGTACTGTTTTCACACTTTCTTCACATCACCCCTTTAAGTTGCCTTCCGAATTTAAAGGTAAATTTAAAGGAGGTCCACTACCAATTCATAAAGTAATTCAGTATATGGACTACTCTTTAAAACATTTTTTTGAGAAGGTTTCAAAAATGTCTTGGTTTAAACAAACCATTTTTATCATTACTGCTGACCATTGCAACCAAAGTTATTTGCCCGAGTATAACACTACTTTGGGCAGACATGCTATTCCTATTATTTTTTATGATCCCAGCAATCAAAAACATATAAAATTAGATAGTACTCTGACACAACAAATAGACATTATGCCACGTTTGCTAAGAAAATTAAATTATTCGGGGCAATTTTTAAGTTTTGGCAATGACCCTGAAAATAGTAAATATCCCTTTGTCGTAAATTATAATAACGGCACTTGGGAATATCTTCAAGATCCTTATTTTATGCAATTCAGAGACAATAAAATAATTGGTTTATATAATTATAAATCCGATCGGCTTTTAAAGCATAATTTAATTCATAAAACTGTAATTGACACGACTTTTATGCTTAATCACCTTAAAGCATTTATTCAACAATATCAAAATCGTTTAATAGAAAACCGCTTAACACCTTAATTTAAACAAAATCGTAATGTGTTTATTTTCAAGTTTATATCCATTTACAAACGTTTACAAACGACCTTAAACGTAAGTAATTGCTTAATAGACGACTTTTGATAATAAACCCTATACCTTTGTACCATCAAATCAATCGAAGCACGAGAAATTTGAATTTAATTTTTTATAAACCTTAAATTTTTTTATGATGAGTACTTTAAAAAACAGTGTAAAATTAATCGGAAATGTAGGACAAGTTCCTGAAATTAAAACCTTTGAAAACGGTAAAAAAGTAGCCCATTTTTCAATTGCTACAAATGAGAACTATACCAACAAAGCAGGCGAACGCATTACGCAAACTTTTTGGCATAATTTAGTTGCTTGGGGAAAAACGGCCGAGATTATAGAAAACTATGTCGATAAAGGTAAAGAAGTAGCAATTGAAGGTAAATTAACCAACCGTAGCTATGAAACTAAAGATGGGCAAAAACGTTATATTACTGAAATTTTGGTCAATGAAATTTTATTATTAGGAAGTAAAAATTAAAAGACTTTTTGTGATTAGCATAAAAAAACCCGTTTGCAGAAAAAGTTCACAAACGGGTTTTTATAATGCTTAGAAAACATATTTTACTTAAATAGTGTCCACTTCACTGATTTTAGCCAAAATATCAGCATAAGGCAATATTAAAAATTCCTTACCGTCTAATTCAACTTTGTTACCGGCAAACTTTTTATACATTACTACATCACCGGGTTGAATAGCAGCATCTGCAATATTACCTAAGGCCAAAACACGACCTAAAGATGGTTTTTCTTTGGCAGTATCAGGAATGATAATCCCTGATGGTGTTTTTTCTTCGGTAAATTCGTCTGTTAATTCTAACAATACATTTTCATTTAAGGGTTGTAATTCTCTCATATCTAGTTGGTTTTTTAGTTATTTATTCTGTTGGTATATTTAATATTCGACTTATTTTACTTGTATCAAATCCAATTATCATTTGTCCGTTAATATCAGTCTGAGGGACACCGCGTTGTCCACTCTTTCTAACCATTTCCATAGCCGCTTGCTGATTACTAGCAACATTAATGTCAGTATATTTGATTTGATGCTTGTCCAGATAAGCTTTTAATTTGTGACAATAAGGACAACTTGGCGTAGAATATACTGTAACTCGTTTTTGATTGGAAGTTTTTGCAGTATTTTTAGATTGAACTTTTTTTTCATGTATAATTTGCGAAAAATAATTAGGTGTTTGACATCCTTTTATAATATTTTCAACAACACCTTGATTAAAAACCACTAATGACGGCACACTATTTACCTCAAAATGCCGGTGTACATCTCTAACTTCATTAACATCTACAGTATATACTTTGCCGCCTTTCACTTGCTTTAAGGCATCATAGGCACAATCAGAATTTGGTGTACCACTTTTATAAATTAAAATAAATTTTTTTAAATCATTATCTGACGTAATATCTGAATATTTCCGTACTTTTTTAAACTCCATAAATCAATAATTTTCACCCACGAATTTACAATAAATATGCCATAGGTTTATTTATGATGCTAAAGTCTGCCGTTATGTCAAATTGTCATATCTTTGCAAAGGAATACTTATTGTGATATGTAAGTAAAATATAATAACTATGAATAAAAAAGGAAGTAAAAAAACGCCTCAGAAAAAAGATTATTCTAAATCAAAATATAAACCGAAATTTAAAGGGTCTAAAAATAAAACTGAAAAATTACCTTCTAATGATGGTAGCATGCGTTTAAACAAATACTTAGCGCACGCTGGTATTGCATCACGTCGAGAAGCTGATGAATTAATCAAAATAGGTGCTGTTAGCGTCAATGGTGACATTGTTACAGAAATGGGGTATAAAGTCAAGCCCGGCGATAAAGTTCAATTTAACGGAGAAACCATAAAGCCTGAAAAAAAAGTATATGTTTTATTAAACAAACCTAAAAATTTTATCACTACTACCGAAGATGATAAAGGACGAAAAACAGTAATGGAATTGGTTGAAAAATCAGCTCCGGTACGGATCTATCCTGTTGGACGCTTAGACCGGAATACCACAGGTGTCTTATTGTTTACAAATGATGGTGATTTGGCTAAAAAATTAACCCATCCTAAACACCAAGTTGAGAAAATATATCATGTTAAATTGGATAAAAACTTAAAGCCTTCGGACATGGAAAAAATCAAATATGGCTTAAAATTAGACGATGGTTTTATTCAAGTTGATGATATTTCATTTATTAAAGGCACACCACATAATGAAGTAGGCATTAAAATACATTCGGGAAGAAATCGTATTGTACGCCGTATATTTGAACATTTAGGCTATGATGTGATAAAACTAGACCGGGTTTTGTTTGCCGGTTTAACCAAAAAAGATTTAAAACGCGGTCACTGGCGGCATTTAACCAAAAAAGAAGTAGATTTCTTAAAAATGTTATAAATTGATTTTCAGCTTATAATAAAAAAAGCGTCAAAAAAAACAAAATTTTATTTGTAATTAATAGATTTCGTTTTATATTTGCACTCGCAAACGCAAAATTCCTCCATAGCTCAGTTGGTTAGAGCACCTGACTGTTAATCAGGGTGTCGCTGGTTCAAGTCCAGCTGGAGGAGCTTAAAAAAAGCTTGTCAGGATCTGACAAGCTTTTTTTTATATCTCTTTTTTTACAAGCATATAATAGTCATTACCTATTGGCAAATAGCCTTCATCATATATAAAATAATAGACCGCTTGTTTTTTTGTAGTATATACACTAGTACATAAATTAAAGTCAAAACCGGCTTGGTCTAATAAACGTTTATGCACTTTAGTTTTTCCTTTTGTGTTAAGCTTTTGTAGAATACGCCAGTTTTTTTTCAATCTATTGTTGGTGTTTCTAATTAAATTACTTGCACCTTTATTTTGACGATTATGATAAACATTACGACAGTAATCTGAACAAAACTTTTTGTCGGCACGCCCTAAAATTTTTTCACCGCATTCTAAACAAAATTTTTCATTTTCCATAATTATACTACTAATAATCTGATAATCAAATATACAAAAAAAAGTATTGTAATTGCTGATTCAAATAGTTGGCGATTAATTGTTAAAAAAAATTCTTACCTTTGTTTTATATAAAATCTGTTTTTAAATGAGAAAAGGACCGCTTTTTTATGCCAAAATTTTATTATTTGGAGAATATGGCATTATTAAAGATTCAAAAGGCTTAGCTATTCCTTATAACCATTACCAAGGTGGTTTATTTTTAGGTGATTTAAATCAAGACAAAATTAAAGACTCTAACCAAAAATTGTGGCTTTTTTTTGACTATTTAAAACAAAAACAAACACACTATCCAGATTTATTAAATTTAGATTTAAATCAGTTTGAGCAAGACTTAAACAATGGTCTGTATTTTAATTCAAACATTCCCGAAGGTTATGGTGTTGGCAGCTCTGGTGCTGTAGTGGCTGCTATTTATGAACGTTATGCGCAAAATAAAATTACTGTATTAGAAAACCTGACTCGCGAAAAACTTTTAAAATTAAAAGAAACATTTGCTTTAATGGAAAGTTATTTTCACGGTAAAAGTTCGGGATTAGATCCTTTAAACAGTTATTTGAGTATTCCAATCTTGATTCAATCAAAAGAAAACATTGAACCGGCAGGCATTCCCTCTCAAAAAGAAGGCAGAGGTGCCGTTTTTTTGATAGATTCTGAGCAAATCGGCGAAACCGGAGATATGGTTAGTATCTTTATGGAAAAAATGAAACAAGAAGGGTTTCGCAAAACTTTAAAAAATGAATTTATTAAATATACTGACGCATGTGTTCATGACTTTTTGCAAGGTAATATTACCTCTTTATTTGGTAATTTGAAACAACTTTCGACTACTGTTTATCATAATTTTAAGCCTATGATCCCAACCCATATGATGGATGTTTGGAAAAAAGGGATTGACAATGATGATTATTACTTAAAACTTTGCGGCTCCGGTGGAGGTGGATATATTTTAGGCTTTACTGAAGACTTTGAAAAAACCAAACAACAACTCAAAGATTATAAACTACAAGTAGTGTACCGGTTTTAAGGCATTTTTATTATGAAAACAAACACCGGAATTTCAATGCAAATATGGTCATTTTTTGCCTTAGTCCGGGTTCAAAATATTGTTTTACTGATTATCGCTTTTATTTTAACTGCCAAATATTTCTTTGTTCCACAACGCAGTCTTTTACAACTACTTACTGATACTGAATTTGTAGCTTTATTGTTGGCTACCATATTTAGTATTGCAGGAGGCTATATTATCAATGCTTTTTATGATGTCTCAAAAGACTTGATAAACCGTCCACAAAAAACTATTTTAGAACAGCAATTACCTCAAACAAAAAGACTTTATCTCTATTTTACTTTAAACTTTTTGTCTGTTGCTGCTGCACTTTTAATTTCATGGCGAGCAGCAGCATTTTTTGGATTTTATATTTTTTTAATCTGGTTTTATTCTCATAAAATTCAAAAGGTTCCTGTTATAAACAATCTTTGGTTAACCGTTTTAAGTATTTTCCCATTTTTCAGCATCTTTTTGTATTTCAAAAGTTTTGACATCTTTATTTTTTGGCATGCCGTTTTTTTGTTTTTAATTTTGTTGATTAAAAATTTACTTAAAGATTTCATTAAACTAAAAGGTGATCTGGCACAAGGAAAACCCACGATACCACTTCTGTACGGCGAAAAAAAAGCAAAACGTATTATAC
>WGBX01000056.1 GCA_015494075.1 Flavobacteriaceae bacterium | reverse complement strand
ACATCAATGGTAGTTGATTGGGCGTCTAATGTCTTTATTTTTTTAATTAATTGACCGGTTACATTATAAATATCAATTGCTTTTATATTTTTATTGGTATAAACTTGAATATAATTTTCGACGGGATTGGGGTATAGCTGAATTTCAGAATATTTATTTTCATCAATTGAAGCCGGTGTATTCAAATTTGCAATAAAACTATATACAACAGATGGGTTTGTATTTGGACCTGTGCCAAAATCGGATTTAAAGCATATTAAATCACCGTTTGGTGAAACTACTGCCATAGGAGATTGTTCATAACTAGTATTACTACTAAAATGATGACCAAAATACTCAACAGTCTCTGTGTTGTCTAACTTTACTGCTATTATTTGTCCTGATTGTGCAGCATCCGAATGGGTTATATATGCCCATCCGGGCCGGTTAATATTTCGGCAAGAAACATGTCCATCGACACCAAAATCCGGATTTTGTAAAATAGTTACAGCGCCGCTTCCATCAAGTTTATACATGTATAAGCCATTTTGCTGAACACCGTAAAATTGTACTAATACTTCATTGCCTTCCGCATCGTAGCCTAAATCACCATGATTACCATAGTTAATAAGACGGTGCAGATATTGCATGTTATCACTTCTGTATACTTCTACACCATAATGACTTTGACCGTTTTCAATATACGGACTGTCTTGTGAAGTTGTATTATGGTTCCACATAATAACGACGTAATCGCCAGATTGAGATATTGATACCCAATCGATATAATAAGGAAATCCATCATTATTGTTTTGCCAGCAGTTTACAAATTTTTTGATGTAAACACTTTGTGAATTTTGCAAATCGTAAATAATGACATCTAAATCTAATCCATCTTTACCGACCAAAGCGACATAGCGGTCATTTTTGTCAATATTACCTTCACCGGGCCCTAATTTTACATAGTCATATGTATTACCGGCTGCATTTGTTACGGTTCCTACAATTTGTGTTGTATTGGTTGAAATGATATGCTTCTTTATGGTTCCATTTTCATTAAAACTCCAAATTAAATCCGGATTTGTATTAGACCAGTAACATGGATACATGGCGCTTCCATCAATATCTTGTATTTCTTGGTAAGTTTGTGCATCGTAAATTTTCCAAGATCGTATTTTATATAATGTTTGATCGGCATTCCATACCTGTGTTTTGGAATATTCATGTGTTGGATACCAAACTTGCGGATTGCCATTGGCATCTACATAGTCATATACTTGGGTTATTCTTGTAATTTGTATGGAGTTTGGCACCGAATTGTCAATAATAGAGGCACCATATGCGGGCAATACAGGTGTTTCAGGTGGCAAAATACTTTGGTAAGGTGTGTAGTCATCAGGAAATTGAGCGGTCAGTGTATATAAAGAGCCTACTAAAAAAAAGAGGTAAAATGTTATGATGGTTGATTTCATTTTATCATTTTTCTAATTAAATATAATATATTTGGGCGGATTAATTTGGATAGAATTGATGGTTGGTTTTGCTGATAATGGATTTCACTTATGATGCTAATCTCTAAACATAAAATAAACAGCGAATATAATAAATATGAAAGCCACAATGTGATTCCATTTGATAGTTTGATTTTTAAAAATAAATATTGTAAAAAGGCTAAATACTACTAATGTTATAACTTCTTGGATGACTTTTAATTGTACAAGAGAAAAGGGACCGCCATTGCCATTAAAACCAATTCTATTAGCAGGAACTTGAAAGATATATTCGAATAAAGCGATGCCCCAACTTATCAGGATAATTGCTATTAAGCCTAATTTGCTAAACCATTTCCATTCAGAAAACTTTAAATGACCATACCAAGCCAATGTCATAAAAGTGTTTGATAAAATTAATAATGATATAGTCAATATTGCTTTTTTCATTTAATTTTATTTTAATTGTAATGATAGTTTATCTGATATTGCGGTAAAATCAATATATAAAAAGCTTTACTTTCAAGATATTCTTTGACGCCTTTATCA
>WGBX01000055.1 GCA_015494075.1 Flavobacteriaceae bacterium | reverse complement strand
ATAAAGTTTACCGTTACCGGCTTCTAGCAAGGAACCATAAGGATGTGCACCCGTTGCACTACCGTCAAAGTCAAACTTCTTGGTATAGGTATTGGTAGTAAGATCGTATTCAAATAGAACACCATAACCATTTACACCGCCAAAAGCAGTCATTCCATAGAGTTTACCGTTACCGGCTTCTAGCAAAGACCCAAAAGGATACGCACCCGTTGCACTACCGTCAAAGTCAAACTTCTTGGTATAGGTATTGGTAGTAGGATCATATTCAAATAGAACACCATAACCATTTACACCTTCTTCATAAGTCATACCATAGAGTTTGCCGTTACTTGCTTCACAAAGATTTTGATAAGGAAAACCTCCTATATTTCTTCGATAAAAAGAATATACCACACTCTGATTATTTCCATCAGAATCGGTCTTAAATATTGTACCCGAATTATAATTACCGCCTAGAAAAGTCACCCCCAAAAGTTCGGTGTTTTGCGCTTGTGTAATTGTACTAAGTAGCAATACTACTGTTATAAACAATGTTTTAAATTTGTAGTTTTTCATAGCTATATGTTTTTAATTATTACAAGTTTATATTATTTTCTCCGTGTAATCTATATAAACATAACTATTACTTTTTAATATTTTTATCCCTAGAGGTGCCGTATGTTAGTAATGTAGTTATAGCATTTAATAACGTAATTATTTGATAACAAATATAAGAAATTTGAAAATAAATTAAAATGAAGTTTGTTTTTTGTTACCGGTGTTTCATAATACCGGCATTTCGGCACGTTCCTCGCTCACCCGGAACACTCAGCCACCTTTGATTCTACAAGGCAGGTCATTGAGTGATTTTGTGAGGCACGAACAAAAGTGTACCGAAATGACCGATGTTTTGATGACCGGCGCTTCGATACACCACTCCTTCGTCGCGCCACTCAGCGACCTATACTTCTGCTTCGATGACGGTGGCTTCGGCACATTCCTCACTGCGTTCGGAACACTCAGCCATCTATTTGCGCAATGAAAAATATTTTTGTTTTTACAAATATAATTATTTTATCTACAGTAGGTCACCGAGTGATTTTGTGAGGCACGAACAAAAGTGTACCGAAATGACCGATGTTTTGTTCCACGTGGAACACTAAATTAAATTGTTTAGAAATGTTCCACGTGGAACGTTTTAATATTTTAATTCTTTTAAACAAGCATCTTCTAGAGCGCGCATTTGTTTCTTTTCTTCGTCTGTATGATCGTTGTGTTTCATTAAATGTAATACGCCGTGTATCATGACGCGTGCTAATTCGTTATAAAAATCGGTTTTAAATTTCTCAGAATTTTCTTTGATGCGGTCTACTGATATGTAAATATCTGCTGAGAGGTTTTTGCCGACCGAATAGTCAAAAGTAATGATGTCAGTATATGTGTCGTGTTGCAGATATTCCATATTCATTTTATGCAAATAAATATCATCGACAAAAATATAGTTTATTTCGTCAAACTTAAAATCTTTATTTTTGATGCAATTTTCAATCCAATTGATAAATTGTAGCTCAAAATCGTGGCAAAAATTCGTCTCTGTATAAAGGTTAATCATAAATATCAGTTTAAATATTGTTGTATTTTTTCTTTAACCTGCTCATTTACAGGAATTTGCAAGCGTTTTAAAAGTTCGTTTTGGAGTAAAAATTTAAAATTCTCACGTAAAAATAAAGAATCAATACCTTGATATTGCAATAAATTGGTACGACTTTGTCGTTTGTTGTCTTCATGTTGATTAAATGTGGCATTTTTGAGTTTGAGTAATTCGTGCTGTAAAGCTATCATTTTATTTACAACGGATTGGGTGATGCCTTCTTTTAAAATACGCTTTTGTAAATCAGTCATTTCTTTATTGAGTTGTTTAATTTTTTGCTTGGTTGCTTGATCTGAAAATTTGTCGCTTAATTGGTTCAAATTTTCTTTAACTTGTTGTTGCATTTTATAAAGTTCGTATTGGCGTTTGGCTGCGCCCTCATCACCTTGATTTTTTTGCTTGCCATTTTTCATAGCCTTCTCCCCTTTACCTTGCTTCTTTTTAAGGCCTGCTTGTGCATTAGATAATGCTTCGGCCTGTTTTTTTATAATATCGGGTAATGAGAAACCTTTTCCCTTTTGGCCTTGCCCCTGCCCCATAGATGGCGACGCGTTTTTCATTTGATCAAGTGCATTACTTAAAAAATTGGCAAGTGTATTAGATGATTTTAAAATATATTGGGTTGCATTTTGCGTTTGATACAATTGATTTTCTGAAAGATAAGACAAAGATTTTTCCAAATTTTGTACTATTTCAAAAGCTTCATCCAAAATCATTTGAGAAATTTTAGGATTACGTAATGCAAGCGTATAAAGTGAATCGTTTATGTGCTTAAAATACACTTTTAAGTGATTTTGACCGAGCAACTGTTGCGTCAAATGTTTATGGGATTTGTCCGTATATAAATCTGTAAGCATTTGCTCTTCTTTAAACGAAAAATGCAACAAACTTTTTAAAATCGCTTGCAGCGTTTTTACATCCTCTTCATTTTGAGAAGCTCCTCCACCTAGCATCGACATTTGCATTTTATTAGCTAATTTTTTCATTTTTTGTGCTGCTTTACTTTGTGATTGATTAGCTTGTTTTGACTGATTCTCTTGCAATAGCTTCGATGCCTTTTGCATTTCTTGTTTGATCTCATCCATGTCTGTTTTCAAATCTGGAATAGCCATAGGTCTTTTAAGCGATTGGTTCATCTTTTGTAAAGAATCCGATTGCTTCTGCATGGCGTTTAATTGGGCATTGAGTGAATCTTGCTGTTGTTTCCTATCTTGTGATATGCGCGCCAAACTATCTTGTTTTTTTGATAGGTCATTTAAATTCTCACTCATTTTTTGGATTTTCTGTTGTAAATAATATTTTTTAGTGAGTTCAAGTATGCGCTCCAAAGATTTTTCTTGATGTTCTGAATAATTTTCGAGGTCTTTGAGCTTTTTAATCAGATCTTCCTTATTGAGTTTATCAGCTAATTTTTTAAGCTCGTCTAACAACTTTTCTTTCTTTTTCATTTGTGCCAATTCCTCCAAACGTTTTTCTAAATCTTTTTTTGTTTTATCAGGTTGTTTTTCAGGTATTTGCTGTAATAAATCCTTAAATTTTTGAATACTTTGTTTAAAAAATTGTTCTTGCTGCTCAGATTGTTGAATGGCGTTTTGAAGCATCTTCCGGCTTTGCCAATCCTGTTGCTTTTGTGACATTAATTTGTCTGACAATTTGTTTAAAGTTAGATTCTGAGCAAACATTTTTTCTTTAAGACGTTTAAATTCATCAATATTTTGAGCCTGTTGCTCTAAATTTTTTACTGCAATTTGTTTTTTAGTAAACATATTGTAATAAAAAGAACGGGATGTTACGGATTTGTATCCATGAAACGCATCATTATCGAAAACCTCAAAATAATAAGTATATGTTGTACCCTGTTGTAGTGTTAGTGAACCGGGAAAGACAAAAATAGTTTGTGCCAATTCGGAGGATTCAACCGGAATATTTAATTTTTTTATAGAATGGTCAGACTCATTTGTATATACCACCCTTAGACGAGTAATGCCATAATCATCCGCTGCTGTAATACGGTAATAATTTTGTCGCTTTAGGGAATCTTTTTTTTCAACAACCTTCAAAGTAGGAAATTTGTCTTTTATTACATGTACATCAAAATTTAGTAAATCGGTATTGTATACTTTATTATTCACAATTTGAACTTGGTAGCTGAAATCATGCTGAGCAATTGTATCTAAAATAAATTCGTTATTCTGTAAAGGAAAAGAAGTGAAATGTTGATTAAATCCGAAATGAATACTATCAGTATCTGAGGTATGTAATTGCCATATAATTTTTGAAGATTGAGGTACTGTTAAATTAGTCAGCCGGTTATAAATAACCGGTTTTTTATGCAAATATTTGGGATAAATGACTTTGATTTGAACCTGCTTTAAAACAGGTGGTACTAATACATCTAAACTAAAATAACCTAAATTATATTTACCATCAGATAAAGAAAACTGTAAATCATCATAAACAACAGGAAAATGAAATTGAAATAAGCTGTCATTTTTTTTTTCAAATAATAATTGTTTGTTATCAATCTTAAGATATAAATTTTGAGGTAAAACTTCTCCGGAAACACCGACGCGCAGTTTATAATCTTGACCTGAAATTACTTTTAAACTGTCAAGTATTTCAAAAGAATAGGGAAGAGGCGGTGCAAAATTTTCTTGATAACTTAATACGCGCTGGTAACTTTGTTTAATTGCCAAATCGTAATGTAATAGTCTTAAAAACAAAACCAAGAATAAGGGAATGAATAATAAAGGTAAATACTTAAAATTATGCTTAAAATCTATGGCCTTAGAAAATTTATAAGATTTTAATTGTTGCGTCTTTTGAGATATACCTGCCAATAATAATTCAGAGGCATCATTGGAATGATATAATTGTATAGTATTTAGTAATTTATCATTTATATCAGGAAAAAATTTACCAATAATTTGTGCGGCTTTTTCATCGGATAAATCATTTCGAAAGCCAACAATATTTAATAATGAGCGCCCTAAAAAAATTACAAAAAACAAAGCTAAAACTAACCATTGTGCGTAAAACAACAAACGTCTGGTAGCCGGTGGCAGCCATAAAAAATATTCGATTAAAGCAGTAATTAATAATAATAAAAACCCAAATAAAAGAAACAATATCAATCCTTTAAACAATTCGTTGAGATAATATTTTTTAACGAATTTTCGTATTTGATGTTGTATTAGATTGAAATCGGACATTTGTAGCTAAATGGAATACAAATATACAATAAAATGAAAGAGATGTGAACAATAGTAGAAAGTAGCGTGGGAAAGTTGAAAGTGCGAAGCGGTAGTCAGTATGCAGCAAAGAGGCATCTCTTACTTTATTGAGATCTCTCCTCATGTTTTTATCCTGCGTCAAAAACATTCTGTCGAAATAACAGAAATGCCTTGAAGTACAGTGTATCGATATCAATCTAGGGTTATCAAAGTGACAGATGGAAGTAAATGATAAAATCGTATTTTTGCAAAAAAATAAGATCAAATGAAAGACGTTAGAGTAAGATTTGCCCCAAGTCCGACTGGACCTTTACATATGGGCGGTGTACGTACTGCCTTATTTAACTATTTGCTTGCCAAACAAAACGGCGGTAAAATGATTTTACGTATCGAAGATACCGACCAAACTCGTTTAGTGCCGGGTGCCGAAGCTTATATAAAAGAAAGTTTGGCGTGGACAGGTATTAAATTTGATGAAGGTATAGATGGTAAAGGGGATTTTGGTCCATATAAACAAAGCGAACGAAAAGACATTTATCAAAAATATATCAGAGAATTACTTGACAGCGGTAAGGCATATTATGCCTTTGATACACCAGAAAATCTAGAAGAAATTCGCAAAGAATATGAAACTAAAGGCGAGCGATTTATGTATAATTTTGCAACACGGAACCAAATGGATAATTCCCTGAGCATGACATCAAATGAAGTAGAGGAGCGGTTAGCAAAAGGCGATCCGTATGTTATCCGGTTTAAAATACCCGAAAATCAAGAAATCGCTATGTATGATTTGGTTCGCGGTGAAGTGCTGGTCAATTCCAATACTTTGGACGATAAAGTGCTGATGAAAAGTGACGGTTTACCGACCTACCATTTGGCAAATATTGTAGATGACCATTTGATGCAAATCAGCCATGTGATTCGCGGCGAAGAATGGTTACCGTCCTTGCCGTTGCACTACTTACTTTACGAAGCTTTCGGCTGGAACAAACCGCAATTTGCCCACTTACCATTGATAATGAAACCTGTTGGAAAAGGCAAACTCAGTAAACGAGACGGCGCCAAAATGGGCTTTCCGGTTTTTCCCTTGCAATGGCAAGACCCAAAAACCGGCGAAATTTATGCCGGATATAAAGAAGACGGCTATTTTCCGGAAAGTTTTGTCAATCTTTTGGCATTGTTAGGTTGGAATCCGGGAACAGAGCAAGAAATTTTTACAATGGACGAATTGATTGAATTGTTTGACTTATCCCGCGTGAATAAATCCGGCGCCAAATTTGACCCTGAAAAAGCCAAATGGTTTCAACATCAGCATTTACAAAAGAAATCTATCGAAGAATTGGTCGATTTATTTGTACCGGTTTTGCAAGCACAACTCGGATATACAATAGAAGGGAAGGCTATTAGAGATTACAGCAAAAAGGTTATCGAACTGCTAAAAGACCGCGCTACTTTTGTCAAAGATTTTTGGGAACAAGGCGCTTTCTTCTTTACAGCCCCAACAGATTATGCACCCAAAGCCGTTAAAAAACAGTGGAAGACGCAAACGTCGGATTTGATGCAAGAAGTCATTGAATTATTAAAAGATATTGAGCCGTGGGAAGCTGCAAGCATCAAAGAAAAATTATCTGATTGGATCAATACCAAAGAAATCGGTTTCGGTAAAGTGATGCAACCGTTACGATTATCATTGGTTGGAGATTTAAAAGGACCGGATTTGTTTGTGATATTGGAAATGCTTGGAAAAAATGAGACATTAAAACGGATTGAAAGCGCTGTTGAGAAGTTGAGTAAGTAAGTGAAAAATGCCTAGTAGAAAGTGCGAAGTGCGGGGGGTATAAGATTTCTCGTCATCCCGACTTGTGGTCGTGATTCTGTCGAAATGACAGAGTGCTTCAAATTTTATTAGCTTCTTTGATGATGAGTGCTATTTCATACAATAAAAATGGGCATAATTATATAAATGTTTTTGTTAATTTAGACCTAGCAGGTTTGGAAAACCTACTAGGTCTTACAATGATTGTAATGCAAATAAGAGACCTACGAGGTTTTGAAAACCTCGTAGGTCTGAAATCATTTTTTATACGCCTGTTGATGCACATGTAATACGGCACGTCCGCTGGGTTCGTTAAGATTTTTAAAACTTTCGTCCCATTCCAAAGCAACGGAAGTGCTACACGCCACCGAAGCTTCAAAAGGTACCGTTAGGGCTGCGGTATCACTCGGGAAATGTTGTTCAAAAATACTACGGTAATAAAAAGCTTCTTTGGTATCGGGCGTATTGATCGCAAAACGATATTGAGCGTTTGTCAATTGCTCGTCGGATACCTCTTTTTCAACTACTTCTTTAAGCGTATCGATCCAAGAGTAACCAACACCATCACTAAATTGTTCCTTTTGCCGCCAAGCAACTGATTCCGGTAAAATATCTTCAAAAGCTTTACGTAATATCCATTTTTCCATCTTGCGTTTGTCATCACTATTATGGTCTATCATTTTATCTTTTGGGTTAAGCCGCATGGCTACATCTAAAAATTCTTTATCGAGAAAAGGCACGCGTCCTTCAATACCCCAAGCTGCCAAAGATTTATTGGCGCGTAAATTGTCATATAAATGTAATTTTTTAAGCTTTCGGACAGTTTCTTCATGAAATTCTTTTGCCGATGGTGCCTTATGAAAATACAGATATCCGCCAAAAATTTCGTCGCTTCCTTCACCGGACAATACCATTTTAATACCCATGGCTTTTATGGCGCGTGCCATAAGATACATGGGTGTAGCAGCGCGGATGGTGGTCACATCATAAGTTTCCAAATGATAAATAACATCGCTAATCGCATCAAGTCCTTCTTGAATGGTAAAAATAATCTCATGATGTACCGTATCAAGGTGTTCGGCGACCTTACGTGCCGCTGCCAAATCTGGTGAACCTTCCAAACCCGTAGCAAAAGAATGCAGGCGAGGCCACCAAGCGGCTTCGGTGTCGCCGGATTCAATACGTTTGACAGCATAGATTTTAGCGATAGCCGATGTAATAGACGAATCCAGTCCGCCGGATAACAAAACCCCGTAAGGCACATCACTCATCAACTGCCGGTGTACAGCATCTTCTAAAGCTTTACGAAGCGCCTTGATATCGCTAACATTATCTTTGACATTATCATAATCTTCCCAATCGCGCTGATACCAACGCACTAATTTTTGATCTTTACTATGATAATAATGTCCTGGGGGAAAGCTTTCAATTTTATTACAAACGCCTTCCAATGCCTTGAGTTCGGACGCTACATAAAAGGTGCCGTTTTTATCCCAACCCATATACAAAGGAATAATGCCCATATGGTCACGGGCAATCAGATATTCATCTTTCTCAACATCATACAAAGCAAAGGCAAAAATACCGTTTAAATCTTCGAGAAAATCAACACCTTTGTCACGATACAGAGGCAAAATGACTTCCGAATCACTTTTAGTTAAAAATTGATACGAATCTTGGTAGCGCTTGCGTATTTGTTGATGATTATAGATTTCGCCATTGACTGCCAATACCAATTTGCCGTCAGCCGAATACAAAGGTTGTTTACCGGAAGTCGGATCGATAATTGCCAAGCGTTCATGCGCCATTATCGTATTAGGATGCGTAAAAATTCCACTCCAATCCGGTCCGCGATGACGCAGTTTTTTGGACATGTTTAAAATTTGCGGTCTTAATTGTTCTACCGCTTGTTTAGGTTCGAAACTACAGACTATTCCACACATAATTTATTGGTTATTATTGTTTTTAATTTCCAGCTTAATAGACCTACTAGGTTTTAGAAACCTAGCAGGTCTTGATTATTTAAAACCTATCAGGTTTAAATAAAATCATAAAAAAACCGCCGGGCAAAAACCCGGCGGACAGTTATTAATAAGCACAAGTTTTTGCTACCGGCGTGGGTAGTAATTATTATTGTTATTATTAGAATAATTCAAAAACATTAGTGCTTTCTTATCGTATTATAGTGCAAATATGAAAATAAAAATTGATTTTACAAAATATCATTTAAATTATTTTCAGATTATCTCATTCTATTAATGAGTAAAATGCTAAACAAATCATCATTTTATACCAAAAAGATTTCCTAATTTTGCCAAATAATATCTAAAATATGCAAAAAAGGCTGCTCTTAACTATTTTATTAAATATTATTATTACTATTTCTCAAGTAATTGGTGGTATTATATCCGGTAGTATGGCCTTACTCTCCGATGCCATGCATAATTTTTCAGATGTTATTTCATTGATAATAAGTTATATTGCAAACAAATTATCGACAGAAAAAAAGCAAACAATAGATAAAACATTTGGCTACAAACGTGCAGAAATAGTAGCAGCACTTATAAATGCTACGATTTTGATTGTTTTATCTTTTGTAATGATTTATGAAGCTTTTTATAGATTTAATCATCCAAAAATTATTAGAGGCAATTGGATTATATATTTATCTATACTAAGTATAGTTTTAAATATTTTAAGTGTGATGTTATTAAAATCGGGCGCTGAGAATAATTTAAATATCAAATCGACCTATGTAAATTTGCTGAGTGACGTATTTACATCAATTATTGTATTAATCGGCGGCTTGTTTATCAAATATTATCATTGGTATTTTATTGACCCGTTGCTTTCCATAATTATAGCCGGATATTTATTATATGTCAGTTGGGATATTTTAAAAGAATCTATGCAAATCATTATGCAATTTGCTCCAAAAGATATTGACATTTATGAAGTAGAAAGAGCTATTTCGGCTTTACCGTCTGTTAAAAATATGCATCACGTGCACCTATGGCGACTCAATGATAATGACTTAAGATTGGAAGCTCATATAGAATTTAACAAAGATATCAGATTATCGGAATTTGATGAAATTTGCGAACGAATTGAAAAATTATTATTAAAGCAATTTCAAATCAATCATACATATATCCAGCCGGAATGGAAACGTGATGACCCAAAAGTGTATATCATACCAGATAAATAAAGTTTAAAGTAATACTTTATAGCAATCAGAAAAATAACTCATAGTAATAAGGTATTTAAACCTTTGAAAAATTGCTTTAATATACTAAAGGCATGCTTCATAGTTAAGTAAAGTACAAGTAACATTAAATATGCAATATTGTAAAATTTTATCCTGACTAAAGAAATAAAAACCTGAAATTTTTTCATTAACTATGACAAAAGTTGTATAAATAGTGACAAAAAGTCTAAGGCTATATATCTGGTCTGCAATTTGTTAAGCTAGTAATAGAAATCAAAAAAAAAGAAAAAATGAAAAAAACAATTCTAGCACTATCAACCTTAGCAATTGTCTTTACAAGTTGTGCACAAGACAAAACCGATCAAGTTTCAACAAAAAAAGAAACTAAAAAAGAAGCCATTAAAAAACCGGCTCATGTAAAAGCTACAGATGCTCAAATTCAAAATAATATTGCGCAAACAGCACAAAAAGATTTTGAGGTTAAAACTACTGATGATACTAAGCAAGCTTTGGCTATTTTGGGTGAAACAAATAATGTTTTGAACTATATAGCTAAAGACAAAGACAAAAAAGCCAAGGAAGAATTGGCTAAACTTATCGGTGAATTGGAAATTTTAATTACCAAAGATCCTAATTTAGCTTTAATTCCGGTAAATGTAGCCTATGAAGTTAATGATGTAGTTGTTGACATACCTACTGTATATGAAATAACTTCAGCTGCAAAAAAAGCAATGGATGATGGATATTATCAATTGGCTAAAAAATTAATGGCAGATTTGACGAGTGAATTAAATGTTAAAACTACCTATTTGCCATTGGCAACCTATCCTGATGCAATGCGATTGGCAGCTGCTTTATTAGATGAAGGAAAAAAAGAAGAATCAGCTGCAATATTAATCAAAGCATTAAACACTTTGGTAGTACAACAAGTAGATTTACCATTGCCTATACTTAGAGCTGAAGAATTTATTAAAATGTCAGCAATTACCATGTTAGGCGATGAAAAAGATAAAAAAGATATTGCCTTACTTTATTTGGATAATGCTGATTATCAATTAGAATTGGCACAAGCTATGGGTTATGGTAAAAAGGACAAAGAGTATAAAGAATTATCTGATGCTATTAAAGATTTGAAACAATTGATAAAAGACAATAAAGAAACTAAAGGTAAATTTGAAAAATTGTCTGAAAAAATTAAAAACTTCAAAGAAAGATTATTCTACAAAAAAAATGAAAAACAAACCGATAAAAAATAAAATTTTTAGATTTTAAAAAACATCGTTATGAAAATAGCCGGGCAAATGTCCGGCTATAACTTTTTATATAGACAAAATGTCATTATCATTGTCAAAATTACAGTAATTAACTATCTGGAATACAATTTGGTATGTAAATTATGAACTAAAAGATAGAATAATTAAAATTTTAAAACAATGAAAAAGCCCGAAAAAACCAAAATTACTGATCAAGAAATGCAAAATAACATCAATGATACAATGACCAAAGATTTTAAGGTCAAAATTGATGAAGATACACAAAAGGCATTAGATATTTTGAAACAAACTCAAGAAGTAATTGACGAAATATCTAAAAATGAAAAAGAGGAAGCTAAAAAAAAGCTAGCTAAATTAATAGGCGAATTAGAAATATTAATAACTAAAAATCCGAAAATATCGTTAATACCTGTAAATGTAAATTATGAATTACGTGATGCAGTAGTTGATATTGAAACAGCAAACACTCTAATTGACAAAGCTAAAAAAGAATTTGAATCCGGTTATTATCAAGCTGCAAAAAAAGTATTAAATACTTTGAGCAGTGAGTATGTTATTAAAATATCATTTTTACCATTGGCCACTTATCCGGATGCCATGAAAATTGCTGCAAAATTATTAGATGAAGATAAAAAAGATGAAGCATTAACAGTATTGATAAATGCTTTATATATCTTAGCTATTCAAGAAATAGCTATACCATTACCAGTATTACGAGCTGAAGAATTTATA
>WGBX01000054.1 GCA_015494075.1 Flavobacteriaceae bacterium | reverse complement strand
GTATTCATGTATTATTTCATTGACAATCTCTCCAGCTGGTTTAATGTCGTTAATGATACTTGCTACTTGTCCTATTTCTAATTCACCATCAGTCAAATCTCCTTCAAACATTCCTTTTTTTGCTCTGGCACGGCCTAGCAGTTTTTTTAATTGTTCAGTAGTCGGACAGGTTTGATATAAGGCAGCTAACTGTTGATAAAATTCATTTTTAATCAATCGAACAGGTGCGAGCTCTTTTAAAGTTAAAATAGTATCGCCATCGCCGGTTTTTAAAACAGCATTTTTAAAATTTTGATGAGCTGATGACTCTTCTGAGGCTACAAATCGACTGCCGATTTGGACACCATCAGCACCAATAATCATGGCGGCCAACATTTGTTTACCGGTTGCAATACCACCTGCGGCAATAACCGGAATATTTAGAGCTTTTTTGACTGCTGGAATTAAGGTTAGGGTTGTTGTTTCTTCTCGTCCATTATGACCACCGGCTTCAAAACCTTCGGCTACAACAGCATCAACACCTGCGTCGGCAGCTTTTTTGGCAAACTTCACACTGCTGACAACATGCACAACTTTAATACCATGATCTTTTAAAAAAGTCGTCCATTTTTTTGGATTTCCGGCCGATGTAAAAACAATAGGAACTTGTTCAGAAACTATTATTTGCATAATTTCTTCAATATCGGCATACAATAAGGGTACATTTACACCGAAAGGTTTTTGAGTTGCCTTTTGCGCTTTTTTTATATGTTCGCGTAATACCGAAGGATACATACTTCCGGCACCAATTAATCCCAGACCACCTGCATTACTAACAGCAACTGCGAGTCGCCAACCGCTTACCCAAATCATACCTCCTTGAATTAACGGATATTTAATACCAAACAATTTTGTAAGTTTCATATAATTTCTTTTATAAATTATTGAATGATAAGAGGCTGTTTAAATTGGTCTGTTTTGATATAATAAATTCCCGTTGGAAGAGAACTTATATTTACCGGACTTTGAAAATTCGGCAGATCCATAATTAATTTACCATCAATAGAAAAAATTTGAATAGATTGTCCGGATTCTTGTTTGATAAAAACATAGTTTTTCGCCGGATTGGGATAAATCCATGTTTTATTTTTTTGATAATTGATATTTAAAGCCGATTTGCTAAAATCAGGAATGCCATACCCATAATAATTATCAGGGTTTTGAAAACGGTCAGCTATACTTATTAAATCTTGTTTTATTTCAGCAGGACGTTTTTGGGGTAGTGCTTGTACCATACATGCTACCATTCCTGCAATAATAGGCGAAGAGAATGAGGTGCCACTATTTTGTAAAACTTGATCATTATAATATACGGCAGCTGAGACGCCTTGTGCCATTACATCCGGTTTGATACGATTATCGGCAGTTGGACCTGTCGAACTAAAACTGGCACGTACTCTGTTGTTGTCAACTGCGCCAACTGTAATTACGCCGGCAGCATCTGCCGGAAAACTAATTTTTGGCCAACTGGCATCTTGCCCTGAATTACCGGCAGAAACAACTACATTGATACCTCGTGAAACTGCTATTTCGGCAGCACGGCTTATAAAGGCTGTTTGACCATCCAAATCTTCCAAACTATAATTATAATCTGCACGATCAAAGACATTATAGCCTAATGATGTATTAATAACATCAACACCGATACTATCTGCTCGTTCGGCAGCTTCGGCCCAATAACTTTCTTCAAGAGGAGACTCTTGTGAAACATCCTCAGATACATATAATGCAACAGAAGCATCTGGTGCTGTGCCTACATATATACCATTACTGTTTCCGGCAATGGTAGATAAAACTTCTGTTCCATGGTAATGATATTGATAAACATTTTGATCATTTCCAACAAAATTATAAACATCAATTAATTTTTGGTCAGTATAAAGATGTTGAAAAAATGCACTGGTATTAACTTGTTGAAAACCTGCGTCGATGATAGCAACCAATACATTTTGACCGGTATAATTATTTTGATGTAATAAGGCACCTTGCAACATGTCGATTTGACCGGCCGCAGCACCGTAATCAAAACTAGCACGATTGCTAACAATTGGTGAAGGTGTAAATTCGGTCGCTTGTGGTGGTAAAATAACTCCGATATTTTTATTAGCAAATTCGATATGATCTACAAAATTAAAATCTATTAATGCTCGTATGTCTGCTTCTATGCCTTGCACATGAACAGCATTTAACCATTTAGATTTAGCCTTATAAGTAATGCCATTTGCATTATAAACCTCATTGAGATAAGTGCTATCTACGGGAACGTCTTTATTGTCCAAAGATATTTGGAGCCTTTGCCTGCGATCTAAAGCTCTTTGAGACAACATTGTTAAGGGTTGTGCTAAAAAGGTATCTGCTTCAGGTTTGTCTTTAAAATAAACCCAAGCATCTTCAATAGTATCTTGCCCCCAAGAAATTAAGGTGAAAATGAAACTTAAAAAGACTATATATTTTTTCATAATAAATGTTTAAACAAATATATAATTTTCTTTAACAATTTTCGTTATTAAAGCACACCGATATTCTTTATATTTGCAAAAAAACAGTTATGAAACCTAAACTTTGGATACTTTTCATTTTTTTAAATAACTTTTTATGGGCACAGAGCCAATCTAATATAGACCTCAGCCAAGGTTCTATAAAAAATAAATTTGAGACTATTTATAACAAATCCGGTAATTATAAGGAGTATAAAGTGGTTAAACAATATCTGTTGCGACAACTAAAAAAGCAAGTTTTAGATACTTTGCAAGCACAAAAAACGGCTTACCGTGATGCGCAAAAAAACATTTTGGATTTACAGCAGAAAATTAACGATTTGAATGAACAATTGCATAAAAATCAAAACAAAATTAATGATTTAGAATCGCAAAAAGACCAAATATCATTTGTTGGTATGTCTGTCAATAAAACTAAATACCAATGGTTGGTATGGTCTATTATAGTCTTTTTAATTTTAGGTTTAGGCTATTTTGTTTTTATGTTTAAAAATAGTATTCAAGCTACGAAGTTAGCTCGCTATAATTTGGATAAATTGGAAGAGGAATATAATTTATTTCGTACCGGAGCCTTAGAACGGGAACAATTACTCAAACGTCAATTATTAGATGAACAAAAAAAACATCAAGCATAAACTTGTTGCATCGTTTTTTAACCGATAACCCCTGACCCAATCAATTCGTCATTTAAATACCAAGCTGCAAATTGTCCTTCGGCAATAGCTTGTTGGGGTTCAAAAAATTCAATCCAAAGTACATCTTCAAACTGATGTAAACGGCCTTTACGCAGTGGTTGTAAGTGTCTATATCGTATCTCTACATCCATGGTTTCGCCTGTTTTTAGAGCAAGATCAGGTCGTACCCAATGTAGTTCGTCATTGTTAATTTTTAAAGCATTTCGGTACAAGCCCGGATGGGTATAATGTTCTCCAATATAAACTATATTATTTTTAACATCAGTATCAATAACAAAAGTTCGTTGTTTAAAGCCTCCTATGTTCAAACCTTTTCTTTGTCCTTTAGTAAAATAATGAGCCCCTTGGTGTTGGCCAACAACTTTACCATCAGTAGGTTTATAGGTATAGGATCGGCCTAAATATTCTAAACGTTGACGTTCATTTTCAAAGTATTCGGGGGTATTAAATTGTTTGTAATACTCGCGCGGAATAACAATTATGTCACCTTTTTTGGGTGCTAGTTGTTGTCGTAAAAAATCAGGTAAATTGACTTTTCCCACAAAACATAAACCTTGACTATCACGTTTGTCGGCTGTTACAAAGCCAGCTTCTTTGGCTAAGCGGCGCACTTCAGTTTTTTCAAGTTCACCTATTGGAAAAAGTGCGTGTTGAAGTTGCTTTTGGTTGAGTTGAGCTAGAAAATAACTTTGATCTTTTTTAGGATCTAATCCCGACAAAAGTTGGTAATAAGTCTGCCCATTTTTATTAATTTCTCCTTTTCTTGCATAGTGTCCTGTGGCCACAAAGTCAGCCCCGAATTTTTGAGCTTCCTCCCAAAATAAGTCAAACTTTATTTCACGGTTGCATAAAATATCCGGATTTGGTGTGCGCCCCCGTGCATATTCTCTAAACATATAATCTACCACTCGTTTAAAGTATTTCTTTTTAAAGTCAAAAATATGAAAGGGAATTCCTAAATTTTCGGCAACTTTTCGGGCATCGTCACTATCTTTAATCCACTGCATTTCATCTGTAATTGTGTAGCGAGTATCGTCCCAGTTAAGCATAAAAGCTCCGATTACTTCATAGCCTTCTTCTAATAATAATTTGGCTGCTACACTCGAATCTACACCGCCGGATAAACCGACTACAACTTTTCCTTTATTCATTTTATAAATTAATTTTTAAGATATATCCTTTTTCTAAAACTTCGATGGCAATCTTATCTATGATTGCCGGTAGCAGTAGCGTATCGCCTTTTTGAAACTCATGACCGTTTATTTTGTAACTTCCTGAAGGATTCATTAAAATGACAAAACTGTCTAAGTTTGATAAATCTAAATTCATATTTTTTTCAATAGGCATTTTTTCAAAAGTAAAATAAGGTGTCTTAATCTGTTTTCCGGTTTCTAATACAGGACGTTTTTCAAATTTGATGGCTTTCATTGCTTGTTTTGTATGCAAAGCTCGAGGTTTACCATCTAAGCCGGTACGATTCCAATCAAAAATACGGTAAGTGATATCCGAGGTTTGTTGTATTTCGGCTAAAAGGATACCTTTACCAATGGCGTGTACTGTTCCGGCTGGAATGTAAATAGTATCACCTGCTTTTACTTTTATTTGTTGCATTAATTCATTTAAACGTCCTTCTTTAAGGGCCGATAAATAGGTATTTTGATCAATACCTGTTTTGAAGCCGACATAAATAAGACTATCAGAATCAGCTTGTATGATATGCCAAAGTTCGTTTTTACCAAAAGATTGGTGGTCCTTTTGGGCCATTTTATCATCCGGATGTACTTGAATGGATAAATCATCTGCTGCATCAATATATTTTATTAATAAAGGGAAATCGTAACCATATTTTTGATAAACGTTTTGGCCTAAAATTTCTATTGGATATTTTTGAATTAGCTCGGGTAATGTTTTTCCTTCAAAATAACCTTTTTTTATGATGGAATAATTTTTTGAAACAGTTGATATTTCCCAACTTTCGCCTGTTTTGTCAGAAGGAATATCTTTATTAAGAATATGTTTCAGTTTTTGACCACCCCAAGGTTTTTCTTTGAAAACAGGACTGAATTTTAAAGGCTCAGTTAAATATTTGAGATCTAACACATCGGTTAATTTTTGTAAAGAATTTTTAAAAATTATTTTAAACCATTCAGTATAATTATCAGGTTTTTCTGCTATTTCTTGAGCTATTTGAGATAAACTCATCCATCGAAAATCCATGACTTCTTCCGGATTAATTTGAGGTTGCATATTACTAAATCCTATCATCACATGGTCTAATTCATGTTCAGTTAGACCATTATCAAAGGGCGCTTTGTAAATAAAATGAAAGAGTTCTTGTAGGTTTGCGCTTAATCCCATTTCTTCCTTCAGGCGCCGTTTACCAGCTGCTAAATTTGATTCGCCTTTACGTTGATGGCTACATACTGTATTGGTCCATAATTTTGGAGAATGGTATTTGTGAGAAGCTCTTTGCTGCATAAGCAATTCGCCATAATTATTAAAAATGAATACTGAAAAAGCTCTGTGTAAAAGGGCTTGTTTATGCGCTGCCATTTTAGGGGCATAACCTATTACTTCGTCTTGTGTATTAACTAAAATGACTTGTTCTTCTTTCATGAGAAAATAATTGGCACAAAGATAGAAATTAATTAGTTGTTATTAAAAAATTGTTTATTTTTGTAACAAAAATTACATAAAAAAACAAGTCTGTTTTATTGATTAATTACCGACAAATAAATAAAATTATGAAACAACCATTTTCTTTTAAAGAGCATCATTATTTACATCACAAAGTTAAGGCATGCCCAACTTCTTTTGAACAGGTCAACAAAAATTTGATAAAAGCCTATAGTAGTATTGTATTTATTATATTAATTTACACATTTGCGACAGGTAAGCATTGGGCTATGTATTTGATTAGTTTAGATTTTTTAATTCGTGTTTTTGCCGGTATTAAATATAGTCCGTTATGTAATTTTTTGACGGCTAGCTTAAAAATTACGCCTTTAAAGCCGGTTTTAATTAATGCTGCCAGTAAAAAAATTGCAGCACAAGTCGGTTTATTATTTTGTATTATGATTTGTGTATTTCATTGGATAGGCTTGCCTGTTATGGCTTCTATCTTTACAATATTATTTGCATTAGCTATTTTTTTAGATTTGTTTTTTGAGTATTGTCTAGCTT
>WGBX01000053.1 GCA_015494075.1 Flavobacteriaceae bacterium | reverse complement strand
AACTTTTTTGATTTCTTTTATAAAATCATCTAAATCAACATCGTCAACTATTAAGCCAACTGCTCTTTCATAAATTATATTAACATTTTGAGGTGGAAAACCTAATGCAATTATAGTATTTTTTAAAATTTTTAATTCGTTTTGATCAATATGACCATCAGCATAAATTATTTTAGCTAAATAATATAATTGTTCAATTCTCTCATCATAATTGTATGTTGGCTCTAAACTGTATTTTTCATAATTTTTTAGAATATAAGTTAAATCATCAGGATCTAGCAAGCCATATTTACGTGCTACTTTTGCTATGATTTTCATCTCATTTTCATCCAATACACCATCTACCAGTGACAGTTTAATCAAAGTAGCTAAAACAGAAATTTTATTTCTGAATTCAGCATTTTCATATGCGTCTATAATTCCCATAGTTATTTATTTTGTTGATTATAAAAGTCGTAAAAATACGAAATAGTTTCAATACCTTTCAGATAATTAAATATTCCATAATGCTCATTCGGCGAGTGAATGGCGTCAGAATTAAGTCCAAATCCCATCAAAATAGATTTGGAACCCAATTCTTTTTCAAATAAAGGAACGATAGGAATACTCCCCCCCGAATAGATAGGTAAAGGCTCTTTGCCAAAAGCTCTTTTCATGGCTTTTGCTGCTGCTTTATATCCCGGACTATCCGTTGGTGTCACATATGGATAACCACCATGTAAATTACGTACTTTTACTTTTACAGCCTTTGGTGCCAATTGGGTAAAATATTCTTCAAATATTTTAGGTACTTCATCAGGGTCTTGATCCGGCACTAAACGCATACTAATTTTAGCGTAAGCCTTTGATGGAATAATTGTTTTGGCCCCTTCACCTATATAACCACCCCAAATACCATTTACATCTAAAGTAGGTCTGATGCTTTGACGCTCTAAAGTCGTATAACCGGCTTCTCCATATACTTCATCAATACCCAAATCCTTTTTATATTGTTCTAAATCAAAAGGCGTTTTGGCAATTTCTGCCCTTTCATCAGAAGACAACTCTTTAACATTGTCATAAAAACCCGGAATAGTTATGTGATTTTGTTCATCGGTTAATTGAGCAATCATTTTTGTTAAGATATTAATCGGATTAGCCACAGCGCCACCATACAAACCTGAATGCAAATCACGATTTGGTCCGGTTACTTCTACTTCTAAATATGCTAGCCCTCGTAAACCGGTAGTTATGGCGGGAACATCATTAGCAACCATACCTGTATCAGATATAATAATTACATCATTTTTTAATTTTTCGTGATTGCGTGCTACATACCAAGCTAAACTTGGTGAGCCGATTTCTTCTTCTCCTTCAATCATAAACTTTACGTTTACCGGTAAAGCTTTATGGTTTAATAAATATTCGACTGCTATTAAATGCATATACATTTGCCCTTTATCATCTGAGGCACCACGTGCAAAAATTGCACCATCCGGATGAGTAGATGTTTTTTTAATCACCGGTTCAAAAGGATCTGATTCCCATAATTCAATAGGATCAGCAGGTTGTACATCATAATGACCATAAACTAAAACTGTCGGCAGATCCGGATTAATGATTTTTTCACCATATACAATCGGGTATCCCGGAGTTTCCTCAATAGAAACATTATCCAAACCCATTTTTTCCATTTTATTTTTTATAAAATCTGCCGCCCCCACCACATCAGTAGCAAAAGCCGGATCAGCACTTACTGATGGGATCCGCAGTAAATCAAATAACTCATTTAAAAGTTGTTGTTTATTTTTTAATAAATAACTATTTATGTCTTCCATGTTTTATTTTTGATATAAAAATACAAAAAAATAGCTAATATGTCTTTAAAAAATACGTTAATATCACCAAAGCGTCACAAGTCAATATTATACGCCATACATTGAGAAATAAAATACATAGAATAAAATAAAAAAGATATATATATTAGCCAATATGTAGTATATTTGCCATTGAAAAACAGGGGTGCTCCAAATATCGAGCTGAGATCATACCCTTAGAACCTGAACAGGTAATGCTGTTAAGGAAGCTAACATTTGATTTATATTTCCCTTGTTTTTTACAGATTATAAAAAAATAAATAAATGTAAAAAGCAAAACAAATGAAAAAATTAATCTTACTAACTTTACTGTTTAGTCTAAGTACTACTTGGTCACAAACTTTAAAAATATCAGGAAAAGTAACGGATGAAAATCTAAATCCGATAAGTGGTGTAAAAGTAATTTTGAAAGAATTTTCCACTTCAGAATTGACAGATAAAACCGGTTCTTTTCAATTTGATGTAAATAATGGTATATATACCTTGATCGTTTCAAAAAGTAACTTTCAAACTCAAAATATTCTGATTAAAGTCAAAAAAGATGTCTATCTGAATATTCAACTACAACCTAAAACAGAGCAATTAGATGAAGTTGTTATAAATGCCATTAAAGCTACACCTGATATGCCTGTAGCCCAAACTAATGTAAAAAAGAACGATATTGAAGCTCAAAATTTAGGGCAAGACGTGCCTTTTTTACTCGAATCATTGCCAAGTATAGTAGTCACCTCAGATGCCGGTACAGGTATTGGATATACAGGAATACGCATACGTGGTATTAGTACACAACAAATAAATGTAACCTTAAATGGTATACCCTTTAACGATCCTGAATCTCAAAGTGTATATTGGGTCGATATTCCAAATATAGCTGCTAACACACAAAGTATACAAATACAACGTGGTGTAGGAACCTCTACTTTTGGCACCGGAGCTTTCGGAGCCAGCATAAATTTAGAAACCGATAGTTCTAATCCTAAAGCTTTTGCCGCTATACAAACAACTGCCGGTAGTTTTAATACCTTAAAATATGGAGTTCAAGGCGGTACCGGATTACTAAATAACCATTTTTCATTTAGTGGTCATTATTCAAAAACCACCTCAGATGGCTATATTGACCGGGCGAGCGCCGATTTAAAGTCCTATTATGTCTCCGGGACTTATCAAGACAATAATAATACCTTAAAAGCCATAGCTTTCGGCGGTCATGAAATTACCTATCAAGCTTGGTATGGTGTCGATAAAGAGACATTTGATACCAATCCCACATTTAATTATGCCGGGGCTATTTATGATAACAACTGGAATATTACCGGTTTTTATGATAATCAAGTCGATAATTATCAGCAAGACCATTATCAACTACATTTTAACCACCGTTTTAATGACCGGGTAAGTTTTAATGTCGCTACACATTACACTTATGGACGCGGTTATTATGAGCAATATAAACAAGATCAAAATTTTTCTGATTATGGTCTAACACCTATTGTTATCAATGGTCAAACTATAGATCATACAGATTTAATCAGACGAAAGTGGTTAGATAATGACTTTTATGGTGCCATTGCTTCTTTTGATTATCGTTCGGATATAGGCCATTATATTATTGGTTTGTCTGCCAATGAATATGATGGTAGACATTTTGGGCGTATTATTTGGGCTCAATACGCTTCTGATGCACAAATTAGGCAAGAATATTATCGAAATACCGGTATTAAAAAAGCTATTAATGGTTTTGCCAAATCTGTTTATAAAATAAGTCCGCAATTAAAATTATTTACAGACATACAATTTAGACGCCTGGATTATAATGTAAACGGAACTGTTGATTGGCAAACACCTTGGAAACTTGAGGATCAATTATTTTTTATCAATCCAAAAATAGGTTTGTATTATAGTTTAAATCAACAAAATCAATTCTATTTTTCAATAGCGCAAACTAATAGAGAGCCCAATCGCGACGATTATCAAAATGCAACAAATGGCTTACCAAAACCCGAAACTTTAAATGACATAGAAGCCGGTTGGAAATATAAACAATCTAATTTTAAAGCAGAAGCAAATTTATACGGAATGTTTTATAAAGACCAACTGGTATTAACAGGTCAAATTACCAGTGTAGGTGATCCTATTAGAGAAAATGTAGGTAAAAGTTATAGAATAGGTATAGAATTACAGACCGGATTTCGTCCAAATAAATATTGGAGTTTACAAGGAAATTTGACTTTAAGTGATAACCGAAACGATGAATATGTTGCTAAAGAAAATGGCCAATTTGTTACCTATAATAATACACAAATAGCTTACTCACCTGCAATTGTCGGAGCTGCTATATTAACATCTGAACCTCTAAATAATTTAAAAATAGAAGCTATAACTAAATATGTAGGAGAACAATATATGGATAACCGTAATATCGCAGCATCAAAATTACCAGCCTATTGGGTCGAAAACATTTTGATAGCTTACCATTTAAAAAGTCAATGGTTTAAAAATGCTTCTTTAAATTTAAAACTCAATAATATTTTTGATCAAAAATATGCTTCTAATGGCTATATGTGGGGCGATACACCTTATTATTTTCCTCAAGCCGGATTTAATATGCTAGCCGGTTTAAATGTAAAATTTTAAAAACTTTTTAGACTTTTAATAATCGCCTGGCATACTTGTCAGGCGATTTTGGGTTTTAGAAAAAAATATATGGTGTATTTTGTTACCAAATATTATTGTAATTTTGTCCTATGAAAAATAATATAATATACGGATTGCATCCGGTAATGGAAGCTATCAAATCCGGTAAACAAATTGATAAAATTTTTATTCAAAAAAACCTTAAAGGCGCCGCATCACAAGAACTTATAACTTTATTAAATAAAGAAAAACTCAGTTATAAATCTGTGCCAATTGAAAAACTAAATAAATTAACCCGTGAAAATCATCAAGGTGTCGTAGCTTTTACCAGTCCTGTAAGTTTTTATAGTTTAGAAGAAATTTTAGCAAAACCTTCTGAAAAACCACAAACATTTGTACTGTTAGACGGCATTACTGACCCTAGAAACTTTGGGGCCATTATTCGTACGGCTGTAGCAGTTTCGGCCAATGGCATTATTATTCCTGAAAATAATAGCGCACCTGTTAATGAAGATACGGTAAAAACTTCTGCCGGTGGCATTTTTAAAATTCCGCTTATCAAAGTAAAACATTTAAAAGATGCTATATTTTTGTTGAAAGCATATAATATTAGAATTTTAGCCGCTACTGAAAAAACAGATAATTTGATCTATGATACCGATTTAAAGCCCAGTTTTGGTTTGATTATGGGAAGTGAAGGAAAAGGCATCAACCGGTCATTACTTCAAATAAGTGATGAAAAAGCTAAATTGCCTATGTCTTCAAAAATAGATTCTTTAAATGTTTCTGTAGCTTGTGGTATTATTTTATACGAAGCAATACGACAACGGTTATAAATTTTTTAAAAAGCCTCTGAAAAAATTCAGAGGCTTTTTAAAACACAATTATAAGTGTATAATTTTTATTGTACCATCAGGCAAAGTCAATGTTGCTTCCGCATCACACGTACCGTCACCATAATCTAACAAAGCTTCGCTACCATTTTTAATAATTTTAATCGTTCCGCTAACAAAAAAACGACAAGGAATTTCACGACGTAAAGCTTGTATTATCTCCATATCCAAAATATCGCCGTCAAATTGTTTGATATGCGAACTTCCGGTGATAAGAAAAACATCATCCGTACGAGAAACTGTTCCGTAACCTTCTGCCCAAACACGAGTGCGTGTACCTGCACGTTCGGTAGTATCTCCATTGGGTAATGTAATAGTAAAGTCATAGTTGTGAATAGTTTGCGGATTACCATCAGCATTAATTTCACGTATAAAATCTGCACTGCCCTCAATTTGAATATCGTTAACATAAAAATTGTCAAATGTAATATTGCCGGAAATGGCACGCGTTGTTAAATCTTTTTCACGAGTTATAATCACAGTACCTTTGTATGTATTTCCATTAGGCATAGTACAGCCATTTGCATCAAATTGCCAAGTAATAGTCATCAAATTACCTGACAAAGTAATAGTTTGCGTCACACAAGAAGGAATATCCGATACTGATCGTTCTGAAGTGCTTTCAAATGCATAAGTGTCTACCAGATCCAATAAATCATCGGTCGCAACATCCGATTCTACAACGGTATTAATTTCATCATCTGTCAATTGCGCACTTTGAGTGCTATCATCTTTTTCACAGCTTTGAAAAGCTATAAGGCTGATAAAAGCTATTAGTAATAACTTGATTTTTTTCATTTTTTTATTTTTTTGAGATTTGTTACTTTTAAGACACACAAAACCGGTAAAGGTTTAATCTGTTC
>WGBX01000052.1 GCA_015494075.1 Flavobacteriaceae bacterium | reverse complement strand
CTTTTTTAAGTTACACCAAATAAACTTTTGTAGTATTTAAAGTTTCTTTTGTATATTTGTGCCATAAATTTAAAATTTATGAAAAATAAAATTATTCATCACGCAGCAGAATTACATTTAACATTTGGTATTAAAAATGTAACAATGGACCAATTAGCTAAGGAATTGGGGATTTCTAAAAAAACTATTTATCAATATTTTAATAGTAAAAATGACTTGGTTCGTCATACGGTTGATTATATTTTTGATCAAATACAAACCAAAATAGATCAAATATGTTTAATGAAACTCAATCCATATGAAGAAATAATCAGTGTTAAAAATGTAGTCAAATCTATGTTGTCTAAATCAAATGTATTACCACAATATCAATTAAAAAAATACTACCCTGATATAGCCAAAGATCTTGAAGAACGCAAATTCAAAAGTATTATGGAATGTTTAGATCATAATTTAAAGAAGGGTATAAAATCCGGCTATTATAAAGAAAATCTTGATAAAGAGTTTGTTAAACGAATGTATTATTTAAATACCATAAATATTAATAATCCGGAATTGTTTCCCCCAGAAGAATTTGACCGTCAGAAAACAACAGATACTTTTTTACATATGTTTTTGAGTGGGATTTCTACCAAAAAAGGTCGAAAAAAGTTAAAAGAAACATTGAATAATTATAAATAATAATTTTATGAAATATAAATTTTTAATTCTCTTCTTTTTAATTTTTAATTTATTAACCGGACAGGAAGTCTCTCATTTTAGTTTACAAGAAGCTATTGATTATGGTTTAACTCATAACAATCAAATAAAACAAGCTCAAAATAATTTGCTGATCGCACAAAAAAAAGTGTGGGAAACTACGGCAATGGGTTTTCCGCAGATTGATGCTTCGGCTGATTATCAAAATTTTATTAAACAACCGGTGCAGTTATTGCCGGCTAAAATTTTTAATCCGCAAGCCCCCGATGACACCTATATACCTGTACAATTTGGAACAGATCAAAATATGAAATGGCAGGCAACCTTAAAACAACTTATTTTTAATGGTTCTTATTTGGTAGGCTTGCAGTCGTCACGTACCTTTAAGCGTATTACTGAAAACTCATTGATTAAAACCCGGCAAAAAATTAAAGAAGCTATTGTTAGTGCTTATGGTAACGCTTTGCTAAATGATGAAAGTTTGCACATAATGCAAAATAATATTTCGGTAGTTGAAAAAAATCTTTTTGAGGTAAGTCAAATGTATCAAAATGGTTTGGTAGAGCAAACTGATGTTGAGCAATTGCAAATCACTTTGGCAAATTTAAAAAATGAGTATGACTACTTAAAACGTATGAAAAAGATTGCTTATGAGATGCTTAATTATACTTTAGGACGGCCTGTAAATGAAACAATAAAATTATCTGATAACTTAGAGAGCCTTAAAGAACAATCTATGTCGTTGTCATTATTGAAACAAGATTTTGAGCCTGAAAAAAATATAGATTTTTTGATTGCTAAAAACCAACAGAAAGCAAAAGAATTACAAATTAAATATGAAAAAAGCAAAGCGCTTCCATCGATTTCTGCTTTTGTGAACTACGGGAAGAATGCTTACAGTAGTAGTTTCAATTTTTTTGATGGCAATCAAGCATGGTATGAACAATCTCTTTTCGGCATTTCTATAAATTTACCGATATTCAGTAGCTTTGCTCGCTCAGCAAAAGTCAAACAAGCTACATTGGCTTATAATAATGCGCGTCTTACCTTTGAGGCAACACAAAAAGAATTGACATTAAAGTATAATCAAAATAAAGCAGCATTTGAACATAGTTTTAAAAGTTACGAAATTGCTAAACATAATATGACATTAGCAGAAAGAATAGCCCGAAAAGAAGAAATTAAATTTAAAGAAGGAGTAGGCAATAGTTTTCAATTAAATCAAGCACGATTGCAATTGTACCAAACCCAACAACAATATCTAAAATCTATTATAGATATTATCAATAATAAAGTAGCCCTGGAAAATATTTTGGGACTTTAAGCTATAAAACATTATCAAAACAAATATAATTCTCATGAAAAAATACATAGCATTTTTGAGTTTAGGCATTTTATTACATGCTTGTCAAACACCAAAAAAAACTAAAAATACAAATGATTTACAGATTCAAAAAAAACAAATAGAAACCCAAATTGATAGTTTAACAAAGATTTTGGTCGATATAGATAAAAAATTAAACTTAAATAGTGCTTCTTCTGTTCCGGCAATCAGAGCAATGCTAGTAAACTATCAATCTTTTACACATTACATTGATATTCAAGGTAGTATAAATACAGATGGTAATGTATTGGTAGTTCCTGAAGTTTTGAGTACTGTAAAAAATATATATAAAAAAGAAGGTGATTTGGTCTATAAAGGACAAATTATTTTGGTATTGGATGATGAAGTTTTGCGTAATCAAATCGATGAAGTTAAAATACAATATGATTTGGCCAAAACAGCTTATGACCGGCAAAAAAAATTATGGGACCAAAAAATTGGTTCTGAAATGACTTATTTAGAAGCAAAAACAAAAAAAGAAGGTTTGGCTCGTAAACTAAGCACTTTGAGAGCACAATTAGACAAGTTTTTTGTAAAGTCACCAATAAACGGCACTCTAGATGATTTGATGATTAAAGTAGGCGAAATGGCTGGACCTCAAAAACCGGTTGCGCGTATAGTCAATTTAAATCAGGTATATATGCAGGCCGATGTTTCTGAAAAATATTTGCCGACAATTAAAAAAGGAACACCAGTACGCATAGCTTTTTCCGAAATTGGGAAAAATATCAATGCTAAGGTAACATATGTAGGCAATTTTATTCAGCCTAATAACCGAACGTTCAAAATACGTGTCAATTTGAAAAATGCCGATAATTTACTTAAACCAAACCTGACAGGAAATATAAAAATACAAGATTATTATGTTGACAAAGCAATTGTTTTACCGCTTTCTTTAATTCAAGAAGATCGCGAGGGACGAAGTTTTGTCTTTGTTTTATCTCCGGTTTCTAATCAAAACGAAGTTTACCAAGTTGTTAAACGATTGGTAAACTTGGGCAAAACTTATCAAGATCAAGCCATGGTGGTTGGAGGTTTAAAAGCAGGTGAAATTATAACAACCTTAGCAGGACGTGGCTTGACAGCAGGCGATAAGGTATATATTCAAAACTTAAACGAAATACTAAAACAGCAGCAATCTATATCTAATGCATCAAAATTGCCGGCTTATCATACTGTCAAAAAAACAGAATCTTTGAAGAGTCTTAGCCAAAAATATCATGTTTCTGTATCCCAGCTAAAAAAATGGAACCATTTAACCGGCTCTGCTATAAAAACGGGAGATAAAATTATTGTAAATCAATAATGCAGAATGCTTAGATTTTACATTATTAAATGAAATATACAATGAAAAAAATATATAAAGAATTTGCTCTGTCCACCACAGCCTTAAAAAATAGCAATACGGTCAAATTAATTATTGCACTTCTTACAATAGGTGGATTGTATGCTTATTTAAGCATGCCCAGAGAAGCCTTCCCTGATGTCGCAGCACCTGAGGTTTTCGTATCAACACCTTATCCTGGAAACTCTGCTGAAGATATTGAAAATTTGATTACTAGACCGCTCGAAAAAGAATTTAAAAAAATTAAAGGTATTGATGAAATTAAATCTACTTCTAAAGCCGGCTATTCTAGTATTGATGTGAAATTCACTTTCGACGTCGATCCTGATAAAGCACTTGCCGATGTTAAAGATAAAATTGATGACGCAATGGGCGATAAAGAATGGCCCAATGATTTACCACAAGATCCTAAAGCTATAAAACTGGATATTTCTGAGTTAAAGCCTATTATGAATGTAAATATATCCGGAGATTACCCTGCAGATAAACTCAAAAAGTTTGGCGAATACTTGCAAGATAAAATAGAACAACTGCCGCAAATTTCTGCCGCAGACATTAGAGGTGTACAAGATAAGGAGGTTGAAATCGCAGTAGATTTAAACCAAATGATAAGTCGCAACATTAATTTTGCCAGCATTGAACAAGCTATTAGCAATGAAAATATGACAATTTCCGCCGGAGATATTAAAGAAGATGGCCTGCGCAGGAATGTGCGGGTCATAGGCGAATTTGATAATCCTAAACAAATCGAAAATATAGTTATACGTAAAGCTAAGGATTTGGTTACTTATCTTAAAGATGTAGCAGAAGTCAGATATAAACAACAAGAGGCAGAAAGTTATGCCCGTGAATTTGGCAGACCGGTAGTTATGTTGGATATAACCAAACGTAGCGGTGCTAATCAAATAGAAGCTTCTGATAAAATTAAAGAAATTGCCAAAGAAGCTCAAGCTAAAATATTCCCTAAAAATGTGCATATTAGTATCACAAACGATCTGTCCAATAAAACCCGTACACAAGTTTCTGATTTAGAAAATAGTATCATTTTAGGCATGATATTAGTTGTGGGCGTTTTAATGTTTTTTATGGGCTTTCGTAATGCTTTATTTGTAGGGATAGCTATTCCACTTTCTATGTTGATGTCTTTTTTGTTACTTCATTTAATGGGCGTTACACTCAACACAATGGTTCTGTTTGCCTTAGTATTGGCGTTAGGAATGCTCGTTGATAACGGTATCGTTATAGTCGAAAATATTTATCGTTTTAGACAAGAAGGTTATAAGCCTTTTGAAGCAGCCAAATATGCAATTGGAGAAGTTGCATGGCCTATCATTGCTTCTACTGCAACAACTTTGGCAGCATTTATACCATTAGCTTTCTGGCCTGGTATTATAGGTGAGTTTATGAAATATTTGCCTATAACATTAATTATTGTTTTATCCTCCTCATTATTTGTAGCTTTGGTTATCAATCCGGTATTAACTATGCATTATATGACACTGGAAGAAAAATCCCAACCTAAGAAAAGTGTCTTAAAAAAATTTATGATCTATTTGTCCCTAGGGATCTTATTCTTTCTGTATAAATTTTTAGTTTTAAAAAATACCGGCACTCATAACTCAGGTATTATAAATGCTATTGGCTTTATTCTAATCTTATTAGCCATCTGGGTGCTTCTATACAATTATTTTTTGGTAGATGCTATCAAATGGTTTCAAAATACGTTTTTGCCTTGGTTAGAAGTTGGTTATGAAAAAACATTACGATTTGCATTAAAAGGTAAAAATGTCTATCTGTTTTTTTTCGGAACAGTTTTTTTATTGTTTATTTCAATTTTCTTATTAAAACTTTTTCCACCCAAAACTAGTTTTTTCTCAGACACCCAACCCAATCAAATATATGTATTTATTGAACACCCGATCGGAACTGATATAGATGTAGTTGATAAGTTTACCAAAAAAATTACTAAAAATATTGAACATTACTTTAAAGAAAAAAAATACAATTATTTATTAACCTCCATTATTGAACAAGTAGGAGCCGGCACTGGCGATCCTAACAAAGGAATCCAAGGTGGAAATACTCCTAACAAGGCTAAAATAACTCTTGATTTTGTAGATTATAAATATCGTAAAGGTGTAAACACCTCTAATATTTTAAATGATATCAGACAAATGGTAACAGGTTATGCTGGCATTAAAATATCAGTAGACAAAGATCAACACAAACCGCCAACCGGCGCACCCATAGACTTAGAATTAATAGGCGATGATTATGATATTTTGCTCGACCAAGCTATTAAAGTAAAAAAACACTTAGACCAAGCTCATATTCCGGGTATAGAAGAATTGCAAATTGATGTAGATAAAAACAAACCTGAGCTGCCTGTTTATATTGACCGTCAAAAAGCCGGACGTCTGGGTATTAATACCGCCCAAATAGGTTTATCTTTACGAACTGCTATTTATGGGAAAGAAGTAGACCGTTTTAAAGAGGGTGACGATGATTATCCGATTAATGTTCGACTTGATAAAAAATACCGCTATGATAGACAACATTTATTAAATCAGCATATTGTATATCGTGACCAACAAACAGGAATGGTCGTAAGTGTACCTATATCTTCTGTTGCAAATATGAAATCAGCTTCAACGTTTAGCGCTATAAAAAGAAAAGATCTAAAAAGAGTCATTTCTATTACTTCTAATGTATTAGAAGGTTATAATGCTAATGAAATTGTTGCCAAATTAAATCAATTGATGCAGACTCACCCATTACCAAATGATATCAAATTTGAATTTCAAGGTGAACAAAAGGAAATGAAAAGCAATTTAAATTTCCTTTTAAAAGCTTTGGTAATTGCTGTTTTTTTAATTTTTCTTATATTAGTAACTCAGTTTAATTCCCTAACAACCCCATTTATTATTTTGATGACAGTAGTTTTGAGTATGATAGGGGTATTTCTGGGCTTAATTATTATGCATCAAGATTTCATTGTCGTAATGACTATGATTGGCATCATTTCATTGGCTGGAATTGTTGTCAATAATGCTATTGTTTTATTAGATTTTACAATACTAACAATAAAAAGAAGACGCTTAGAAGCCGGTATAGATGATGATATCCCTACACCAACCAATATTGTCTATGAAAGTCTTGTTGAAGCAGGCAAAACCCGTTTGAGGCCTGTTTTGCTTACTGCAATAACAACAATATTAGGATTAATTCCATTAGCAATTGGTTTAAATATCGATTTTATAGGATTGTTTACGCATTTTAACCCTGATATTTATGTTGGAGGTGAAAATGTCGCCTTTTGGGGGCCAATTGCAAAATCTGTAATTAACGGATTAAGTTTTGCAACTTTTCTAACCTTAATTATAGTCCCTGTAATGTTTTTTATACAATTTAAAATGACGCGCCATTTATCCAAATAACCAAAATATAATTTAATTCTTAAAAGCTGCCCACAACAGGGCAGCTTTTTTTTTTAGTTATATTATTTTAGTTTCAATAATTTAGATAGTCAATTACAGATTAGTCGCAAGAATTTATGCGTTGCGATCAAATATATTA
>WGBX01000051.1 GCA_015494075.1 Flavobacteriaceae bacterium | reverse complement strand
AAATTACTAAAGCATAGAACAACTCAGATGTGAAAATCCATTTTTTATAATTTGTAACATTACCGCCGGTCTTATCAACTAGCGGTGCCCATAAAAATTTCAAAATCCAAGGAAGTTTTACCAAATGCAACAAACCAATACTTGTTAATGAATAGTGTTCTAACCGCATAATAACTGGCATAACCGTTGAAAAAAACGTCATTGGAATAGATTGTGCCAAGTACAAACTCAATAAGGTTGCATATTTTTGATATGATGCGTGGGCTAATTTTATCATTTTTCTATACAAATCAGACCAGCTAAGTAAACTTAGCCGGTCTTTTTATGTTATTTAATTATGTTTCTTGATTAATATTTTCAAATTCTTTTAAAATTTCATTTTAATAAATAGACCCAACTGTGTTGGCTTTGCCGGTTCGGCATAGGCTTTATTTAAAGTAGAAATAGTAAAATAATAGCGGTTATAATTTGCATCTGTTAGATTTTTACCCCATAAACCAACTGTAAACTTTTTCATAGCTACTGAAATGTTAGCATTTAATAACCCATACGGATCTTGATAAGCTATATTATCGACGTCCCAATAATATTTACCGAAATATTTATAGTTCACATTAAATAAAATATATTTTATGAGATCACTCTGAACAAAATATTTATAATTTGCCAAAGCACCTAAAGTGTATTCAGGGACTAATGGTAATAGATTTCCGGAGTAATCTGTAGTTTCATCTTTTTTATAGTCTATAAACTGTGCATCAGTATAACCAAAAGAAGCAGCCAAATTAAAACTACGATTAAAACGGTAACGCGATTCAAACTCAATACCTTTACTTTCCGATTGTCCTGCATTCTTAATCATGATGCCATGACCGCTAGGAACAGATTGCACCACTTGTTGGTCTTGCCAATCAATATAAAAAACACTTAAGTTTGCTGTCAATCGGTCATTTAACCATACAGATTTTATACCCGCTTCATAATTCCAACTATATTCGGGGTTATAAACTTCATCTTCCGGACGTTCAATAGTAGCATTAAACCCACCTGCTTTGTAACCTTTTGACAGAGTCGTATATAAAGTTATATTTTCATTAGGATAATAAGCCACACTAAATTTTGGTAGCAACTGATCATAACTCAAAAAATGTATAAAATCATCTTTATGAATATTACTTCCGGCATATAGCAAATCATAATTGTATGCCATACGTGATTTCTCCATATCATAACGCAATCCACCAGTTAAGGCAAATTTACCGATTGGATAACGCGCTTGTCCAAAAATAGCACCGCCGTCAATATCTTGATCATAAGTTTTCAAAAAACTCATAATACCGCTTGCGCTCGTCAAATCAAAGGTTACATCTTTAAACAATTGACGTTGAAATGAAAACAAACCAGCAATCCATTGCACCTTACTATCGGCTTTTGCTTTAAAAGTAAGTTCTTCCACATAGGCTTTATTATCACGTGCCACATCGACAAAATAAATGCTTGCCGGTAAAAAATCTTGATCTATCAGATATAAATCTTTTAACTGTTGAAAACTTCCTGTTAGACGGACATCAAAATGAGTCGCCTCATAATTTAATAATAAACCATTGGATAAAAATTCACGGTCATACAAGCTTGGGTCATTATAATTAATCGGACTGGTTGTTTGTGTTTCAGTATCATATACTGCATAAGGAAAACCGTCTTGTGTGCTTTTTTCATAACCGGTAACCCATCTTAATTGGAGCTTGTCATTGATACGATAAGCCATTTTTATACGACCACTATAAGTGTCTGACTGATCGGGATGTGATCCATCATATTCATTTGTAAAAAAGCCGTCTTGATGTGCATAAGCACCATCTAAAAGCACGGCAAATTGATCTGACACCGGCAAATTAAGGCTTCCGACAGCCTTTTGTTGATTATAATTTCCATAATCCAATTTGAGTTTACCACCTAATTTTGGCCCAGGTTCAGGCGTATATACCTTAATCAATCCACCCATCGTATTTCGTCCATACAATGTTCCTTGCGGACCGCGTAAGACCTCTATTTTTTTTATATCTGCCAACTCAAAATTTACCGTACCACTATCAAAATAAGGAATATCATCGACATAGACGCCCACCGAAGGCTCTCCTTTACTAACACCAATGCCACGTATATAAATATCCGTATTTAACCGGGTTCCGTGTTCAGGCATAAATAAGTTAGGAATAAACCCGTTTAAATTGGTTAAATTATCAATTTTTAAAATTTCTATTTCTCGAGCAGAAACAGCAGTTGCTGACACCGGAATTTTCTGAACTTTTAAATTTGTTTTTCCCGCATCTATAATAACTTCATTCATTTTAATAGTATCTTGCACTTTGGTTTGTGCAAAAGAAAGTATAGGCAACAATAGTAA
>WGBX01000050.1 GCA_015494075.1 Flavobacteriaceae bacterium | reverse complement strand
CGTCTATCCTTGTTGACTAGTCAAAGCAAATTAGACTAGTCAAATTGAATTAGACTATCCGAATTGAACTTACTCACCGCCCGGCCTCCAGGTAAACCTGAAGGCCTTCCGTCCGGGCCGTGGATAAGATTCATTTCCCCCTATCCCAAAATCACCTTCTTTTAAAAAGCCGAAACCCATCTTTAAATTAACTCGCCAGGGCGATTTGAGTCTCAGCTTGACTGAGATTTGCTGCATTGCAGCAAACCCTGGCCTTTCAATGGTACGTATCCCCTTAATCACAAATGACTAATAGATATAGCGATAGCGTAGATCCTCCCCCCCTTGGGGGGCTGGGGGGGGTTCGCTTTTCTTTATTTTTAATGATATTCTTTGATTGTCGTACTTAATTTTTAAATTAAGCGAGGACGGTGCCGAAAAAACAGAAGGAAATAAAAGAGCCTTCCGGCAATTATTGCGAACCGTTAATATTGATACTCAAGTGAGAATTTTCAGAAATTATGAATAAGTAAGATTAAAAAACGAAAGCCCCAAGTGCGACAACACCCGAGGCTTTCTTACATCATCAAATAGGAAAGGTATTTAACGATGTCATATTCAGATCATAGCACTATTTTGTGCAACAGCTCCAGTCTTGAGGGTTCTTCCGGACCCCTTCCTTGTCTATATAGTAACAACTCAATAAAGAATGATTCTAAAATAGCACTGGACCCCTTGCTATCTTTGGATTTTGGGGGTTTTGAGGGCAATAATAAATTATCTACTCAACATAAGAAATCTGCCTCTATTTTGGCTCATTCCGTCCAGGAAATTGCAAAAACATATGGTATTGATAAATTAGGATTTCTTACTTTGACTTTTAAAGAATTTATCACTTGCGCTAAAGAAGCAACTAGACGGCTTAACTCACTTAATACAAATATTTTAAAAGATCGTTATTTAGCCCATATAAGGGTTTTTGAACGTTGTAAATCTGGAAGAATACATTTTCATCTTTTAGTTGTTTTAAGGTCTGATATTCGCACTGGGTTCGATTTTGATGCTATTAAAAATCATGATTATAGATCTGCAAATGATTATCTTCGTTCTGAGTGGTCATTTTGGAGAAAAACAGCAAAAAAATATGGTTTTGGCCGGACTGAACTTTTACCTGTTAGGACAACATCAGAGGGTATTGCTCGCTATGTTGGAAAATACATTTCAAAAAATATTGAATCCCGTATTCCAGAAGATAAGGGGGTTCGTTTGGTGTCTTATTCAAAAAACGCTAGAAGTGGTAGTACACGTTTTTCTTTTGTCTCTGAGGGTTCAAAAGAATGGCGTGGCAAAGTTAAAAATTTTGCTGTATTTGTTGCCAAAAAACACGGGTTACCTTTTCCTTGTAAATATGAAGATTTAAAAGAATATGAAGGCAAAAATTGGGCTTATAAGTGGAGAGACTTAATATTAATGTTGCCTAGTGATTAAAAATACATTTAAAGAAAATCCTAATATATATGCCTGCGATTAAGCGTTTTCTGCACTGTGTTTATTTATTTTTGAGTGGAGCGAAAAAAGAATAAACACAGTGCAGGATTCGCAAACCGTGGTACATTTACCGGATTCCTAAAATATTTTTACCAGGTATTCTTTAAATCCGATTTTCTGGATTGCATTTGCTGCCGCTTCCAGGGATTTAAAATCTTTAATATCGGTTTTACTTCTTTGGGTTCTTAGAAATACCATACTTCGCTTTTTAATCAGAAATCCTATTGTTATTGTGTTCCAGGTATCATGTCGCCTATCAAAGATTACAGCTTTTTCCAGTGCTCCGGCATCGAACAGGTTTTTTATCTCTTTTAACTCTTTTAAATTGGATTCACTCATCATTTACACCTTTTTGATTTATCAAATTACCATATTTTGTATTATACATCAAAAATATAGTTTTGCAACATCAAAAATAAAAAAATGATAAAAACCTGCTTGAAAATGCTACACGTCTATCCTTGTTGACTAGTCAAAGCAAATTAGACTAGTCAAATTGAATTAGACTATCCGAATTGAACT
>WGBX01000049.1 GCA_015494075.1 Flavobacteriaceae bacterium | reverse complement strand
TAAGGATAAGAATAAATTTACCATCTATTATGATGATACCATCACAGAAGGGAACATAAAGCTTTTAGTGAATAGTTTAGAAGAATATGAATATTTATACTGGAAAGAAAATACCGCTTTCAGGCTTACGGATGAATATGATTATTTAAAGCTGCAATTATATCAACCGGAGTTTTTTTGGAATAATGAAGATGTACTGGAACTGTTTGAGATTTACCAGAAAGAGTTGAATGAAATTGGTCTGTCCAAAAAACTTAAAATCTTTCTGGTTGCAAATACAATTTTTGAATTAAAAGAAAAACCCATTGTCACCAACTAACCTTTTATAACAATATCTTCCGGTTAACTGTGTATATATCAGCAGTTTTGATGCTTTTTCAATAGCAACAACGTTTATCCATACTTCTATTTGCCAGGGTTCCTGGCAATGTATCCGTCGCCGGCAGACGATACGGAGAGTCACCCACGCGTTGTATTTACAAATAAGCACCGACCCCACGCGCGTGTGGTGAACGTGGGCCATTGGCTTTAGCGGTCGTTTTAAGCGAACAGTACCATGAAGAGCTATCGCCTTTAGGTTATCGAATATGGATCATGCCATTATTATGCAATAAAATATTGAAAAATACAATCAGGTTGACAACGTACATCTTATGGCGTAATATATAACATGATTTACTGGGATGATGAAAAAAATCAAAAATTGTTAAGGGAAAGGAATATTTCGTTTGATGAAATTTCAGGGATAATATTACGTGAAGAATATTTAGACATTCTCGAAAACCCAAACCGGAAGGATCAAAAGATATTTATTGTTCGTTATAAGGACTATATTTATGTGGTGCCCTTTAAAATTGATGATGATGATAACATTATTTTAAAAACAGCTTATCCCAGCAGAAAGTTTAACAAAAAGTATGGTGAAAAATCATGACAACTATAAAATTGGATAAAGAAGAAACCGATATAGAAAATAATGCTGACCGGTTTGTAAAAGTATCCGGTAAAGAACAACAAAAAATAAAAACAATTATCTCCAGGGCCAATGAGAAAAACCGGGTAACTCTTCGTTTAAATAATCAGACTTTGGAATTGATCAAACGAAAAGCACAGGAAGAGGGTTTGCCCTACCAGACTCTAATATCGAGCATATTACATAAATATGCCAATGACAAGCTTATTGATGAAAAATATATTCTGAAATCAATACATCTGTTAAATAAATGAGAAAAGAATTGTTTCAGCACGTGAAATGAGCAAAAACGAAAAGGACATAATCCCCAGACATAAAGAAGAAGACAGAGAAAGAGAATTCCGTTGAGTCATGAGTGGCCCGGAATCGTTAATCGAAGAGTTAAAGCTTCTTGCCAACAAAAAAGATATACCTTACCAATCATTGTTAAAAGTATTTTTAGTAGAGAGAGTAGAGAAAGAATTAAAAAATTTGTCGAAAAAGGTGGTCTGACGTTATTTGGGAGGTGTAAGCCTTTTTGTGTAAACGAAAAAGTGCTGTTTGGTTCTGAAAGAACTAAACGGGTAAAAGGGCCGTACGGCCCGGCGCGATTTTTTACCGGTGATTTAGACGTTAGCCACAATGTAAAAAAGAGAAATCGATGACGTTTCTTTCTATGAGCGGTCTGTATATAATTAAATTTTAAAGCAGAGACTTTAAATGAAACACATTAAAATCATCGTCGGCGTTATCTCCTGTTTGTTTTTCTTATGGAAATGTAATTTGGGAAATAACGCGTTTACCGGAAATGAGAATATCACTTCAGAAATATCCGGAACCATTATCGATCAAAACACAAAACAGTCCATTGATTCGGTTCACGTGCAAACTTTGCCTGCAACTCAGGATGTTTATACGGATTCCATGGGTAAATTTTTTATTGCCAATATAGAACAAGGTGCCTATTTACTGATCGCATCAAAAGTCGGATATTTGTCCGATAGCTTAAATATAAACCTGACAGAACCTGAGAGAAAAGAATTATTTCTGTCACTTGCTCATGATTCTACCTTTAATGAAATCTCGCTTGAAACGACTTCGGATTATTATTCATTCAATAGCAACGGAACCACCTTAATTCCTTTTGTTATAAAAAATTTTACTGCCTCAACAGCATATTATGGGAAATGCGGGGAAACCACGGTTTTTGCCACGGAAAGGAAAGTGAATGGAAGATGGCTTCGCGGTGGATGGTGGGGATCGCCTTGTTTGGCGATATATTCAATGGAAACTAAAGTCTTACTTCCCTATTCTAAAACGTATGATACTTTATACGTTTCTTCAAGAGACACCTTTCGTTTTGTTGTTCCGGTTGATTACAATACGGCCACGGATACTTTAACAAGTAATGTGTTTATTGTTAATTAGATTAATGCACCTCAAATTTTAAGTGCCCTGGCCAATATGGGCTAAGCCGTCGCGGCAGCCGAAAAAAGGCTTTTGCCGTTTGTGTAAGTTCCGTTTGGCAGATAAATTGTAGTGTTTCGAAAATCCATGCTACGGCTTTTTTTATCCCGGCTCCAATCGTTATAAAGGGAAAGCTTATGATAAAGAAAATAGAAGAATTTGAACAAC
>WGBX01000048.1 GCA_015494075.1 Flavobacteriaceae bacterium | reverse complement strand
GTCGTGCGCCTACTTAAAAATAAAAGGAAAAGCAGTTTTTAACAAAATTATGTTAAAAAGATATAATATTTATAGTCTTGTTTTTTCAAAAGAGCTCGTAAATTTATGGTCAAAACTCAACCTTAAATTCAAACCATAAATATTATGATAACAACAGTTTCTCCAGCTTCTTCACTTCAATCCTCAACAAAAAAATTTAATTTCGACGACGTTTTTCAAGCCACCAAATCCTATTTTAATGGTGATGAATTGGCAGCAACTACTTGGATGAATAAATATGCATTAAAAGACTCACAAGGACATTTTTTAGAAAAAACACCCGCTGATATGCATCGGCGAATGGCTAAAATGTTTGCCAAAATAGAACAAAAATATCCAATTGTTAAAACAAAAGCCCTTTCTGACTATGGGCAAAAACGTGAGAGTTTAACCGAGCAAAGAATTTTTGACTTGTTTGACCGCTTTAAATATACCATTCCACAAGGTAGCATTATGTTCGGATTGGGCAATAATCAAGTAATTGCTTCCTTATCCAATTGTGTCGTAATTCCGGCACCTTTCGATTCTTACGGTGGTATTATGTACACTGACCAACAGTTGGTACAACTCTTTAAAAGACGTTGCGGTGTTGGAACAGATTTATCAAAACTACGCCCCAAAGATGCCGACGTATCAAATGCAGCTCGTACAACCACAGGAGCCGTCAGTTTTATGCACCGTTTTTCATTTACAACAAGAGAAGTTGCCCAAAACGGCAGACGTGGTGCTTTAATGCTAACAATGGATGTGGCACATCCTGACATTCTGGATTTTGTAACAGTAAAACAAGACCTTACCAAAGTTACCGGAGCTAATATTTCCGTTCGTTTGTCAGACGAGTTTATGCAAGCTGTCGTACAAAATAAACCCTACACCTTACGGTGGCCCATAGATGCCGAAAAACCAAAAGTTATCAAACAAATAGAAGCCAGAGAATTGTGGAATACCATTGTAAAATCTGCTCATAATACAGCCGAGCCCGGACTTATTTATTGGGACAGGCAACACAAATATTCCACTTCATCACTATATCCGGGATTTGAAAATGTCTCAACCAATCCGTGTAGCGAAATTGCCATGCAAGGTGGTGACAGTTGTCGATTAATTGCCGTTAATCTATATAGTTTTGTTGAAAATCCTTTTACGCCGGATGCTTATTTTAACCAAGAAAAATTTTATGAAACAGTTTATGAAACACAACGTCTAATGGACGATTTGGTAGATTTGGAATTGGAAGCCGTCGATCGAATTTTAGAAAAAATTGATAACGACCCTGAACCCAATCATATTAAGCAAATAGAACGTGAAACATGGCAACTATTACGTGACAATGGCAAAATAGGACGACGCACCGGCTTAGGATTTACCGCCTTGGCTGATGCTGTTGCGGCCTTGGGTATTAAATTTGATACAGATGCGGCCCTACAAGCTGTTGATAATATGATGCGCACCAAATTAAAAGCCGAATTTGACAGTAGTATCGATATGGCTATTGAACGTGGAAAATTTGAAATATTTGATCCTAAAATAGAGAAACAATCGGAATTTGTACAAATGCTTGAAAAAGAATTTCCGGAACTATATAAACGTATGATGCAACATGGACGACGCAATATTTCTATCAGTACCGTAGCACCAACCGGATCTTTGAGTATGCTGGCACAAACTTCCTCCGGAATTGAGCCCGTTTTTATGTTGAGCTACAAACGCCGAAGAAAAGTAAATGCCAGCGACCCCAATGCTAAAATAGATTTTATAGATGATATGGGCGATGCTTTTGAAGAATTTACGGTTTATCACCATAAACTCAAAGAATGGATGAAAGTTACCGGCAAAAAAGACATTTCAGACAGCCCGTATGCCGGTGCTACTGCAACTGAAATTGATTGGAAAAAACGAATTGATATGCAAGCGCTGGTGCAAAAATACACCACACATTCTATCAGCTCAACTATTAACCTGCCATCAGATGTCAGTATCAAAAAAGTTAGCGATATCTATATTCAAGCTTGGCAAAAAGGGCTAAAAGGAATTACAGTTTATCGTGATGGCTCACGTAGTGGTATTTTAATTTCTGATGAAAAAACCGATGAAAAAACTGATGAAAGTCGCCATATTTTTCCCTCTAAACGTCCTGAAAAATTAGAAGCTGATGTGGTGCGTTTTATGAATAAAAATGAACCATGGCTGGCAGTTGTAGGACTAATTGACGAAAAACCTTATGAAATATTTACCGGTAAAATGGAAGATGTTTTTAACTTGCCTGACTGGGTAGAAAAAGGTTGGGTTATCAAAAACAAAGATGAAAAAGGCAAAAGCCGCTATGATTTTCAATTTATAGACAAACAAGGTTATCGTATAACAATAGAAGGCTTGTCTCGTTCCTTTGACAAAGAATATTGGAATTATGCCAAACTGATATCCGGTGTATTGCGTCATGGTATGCCCATGCATGAAGTTGTAAAATTAATAGAAGGTCTAAATCTATATGACGACTTTATCAATACTTGGAAAAATGGCGTGGCTCGGGCACTCAAACGTTATATCCCGGATGGTATCACACCCGATGACAAAAAATGTCCGCAATGTGATGATCCTAATGGATTGGTATATGAAGAAGGGTGCTTGGTTTGCAAAAGCTGTGGCTATAGTAAATGCGGATAATTTTAATATTACAAAAATTTTTTGCATAAAAGCGGTATAAATAATATATACCGCTTTTTATAATTGGTATTTTATTCCTCATCTATCTGTCCATTACAATTATCATCTATATCGTTAGCTAGAATTTCTCTTGCATTTGGATGCACATACGCATTGTTATCATCACAGTCTGTGTTATCTAAAACATAATTTTGCGGTTGATCACAACTACTTATCATTTTATCAGGATTACCGTAACCATCACCATCATTATCAGCATACCATAGTTGTGATTCACAATCGCTGCCCGGTGTACAGCTAATACCAATAACAAATAAAGCTGCAATAAGTAAAGTTGTTGGAATTAAAATTTTAAGAATTTGTTTCTTCATTTTTGTAGTTTTTAGGTGTTAATAATATATTTTTTAAATTTTGGATAGAGCATAAAACCACTAATGATTATCAAAATACCTATAAATTGTGAGTGTGATAAATAATCTTTGATAATATATCCACGTTGGTCGCCTCGAAAAAGTTCTAAAATGTTTCTTGCAATAGCATATAATATGAGGTATATAATAAATAATTGTCCTTTGAATTGCTGTATTTTTTTTATAAAAAACAAAATGCTCATAATAATTAATAAAACCAAAACTTCATAGAGCTGCGTCGGATGAACTGCTTTACCATAAGTCGATGGAAAAACCATGCCCGTAACAGCATCGGTAGGTTTGCCATAACAACAGCCACCAAAAAAACAGCCCAACCGCCCAAGAGCATGCACTATCAAAGTGGTTATAGCCAAAATATCTAACATCGGTAAAAGTGGAATTTTTTGTTTCTTCAAATACAAAATTAATAATGGAACTATGGTTAGAAATGAACCGTAAAAAACAAAACCACCTGAAAAATTATGCAATATCGCTTGCGGGTTATTAAAAAAGTATTTAGGCCTTTCTAAATAGTAGAATAATTTACCTCCTACAAAACCGGCAATGAAAATAAAATAAAAAAAGTTATTGGATAAATTGACAATTCCTAATTCTTTATTTACTCGCCATTTGGTATATATGGCTGCCACCAGCGATCCTATTACAATTAAAAAAGCATAGGTAT
>WGBX01000047.1 GCA_015494075.1 Flavobacteriaceae bacterium | reverse complement strand
TTATCGAAATAATAACGCAAAATTGAAAATTTTGCGGATTTTTAGACAAGCCGAAACTTCGGTTAAACACAGACCTAAAGCATTAATGTTATACCTTGTTGCACTAATCCCGCTTTAGCGGGAAGCAAGTGCAACGGAAAAAATGTATAATTTTGAGTTCAATAAAAACATAAAAATTATGAGTAAATTTAAAAAAAAGAATCGACTTACGTTGAACAAGCCTGTAAAAAAGTTTCGGGATTTAAAAATTTGTATAAAACACTACAGATAAAGATAGAATTATCAGGTAAAAGTTCGAGTACTTTAACCAATTATGCCCGTTGTTTGGCACATATAGCCATGCACTATGATTGTTCACCTGAGCTATTAGATGCCGACCAAATAGAAAGCTATTTGTATAAGATTAAACTCGAACACAAAACGCCATCAGAAAGTTTTTTCAAGCATACGGTTTACGGTCTTCGTTATGTTTATAAGGTGCTGGGTATGAAAGATAAGCATATTAGTCTGCCGAGTATTGAATTTTCCAAGAAGTTACCTGTAGTGATGAGTAAAGAAGAAGTAAGGCAAATGCTATCGAGTCCGAAACTTTTAAAACATCGTTTGATAATGGGCATGCTTTACGGTTGTGGATTGAGGCGATTTGAGTTGTTAAATATTGAATTAAAAGATTTAGATTTTGATAGAAAAATGCTTCATATTGTCCGTGGCAAAGGTCGAAAAGACCGTTATGTTCCCCTTGCTGACATGCTCATACGAGGCTTAAAAAACTATATAAAGGCAGAAGATCCTGTTAAATGGTTATTCAATGGTCATCCCACCAAAGAAGGAAAACCAAGCCCTTATTCACACAATGGTGTTCAGTGGATTATACGCCAGGCACGAAAAAATACAGGACAACTAAAAGAGATCACTGCGCATGTTTTCAGACATAGCTACGCGACACATCTTTTAGAAGATGGTCTTGACATCATGAGTATCAAAGATTTATTAGGACACGCTACTATAGAAACTACAATGGTCTATTTACATGTAGCGAGATTAGAAAAGCACCGGGTTTTTAGTCCCTTAGATACCCTTTATAATCCACAGTCATGAAGCCACGATTTGAAGTGGCAGAGATTCTACAAAATAACTGGATTAGCATTGAGCATAAAGAGATAAAGTTAAATACATGGCAATTGCGCACTTTGAGTGCCATAAAAAGCTGTAGAACCGCTAAGTTGGGTGGACATATTGATTCGTGTAGTTCCTGTGGGTATATCCAAATAAGTTATAATAGTTGTAGAAATCGTCATTGCCCGAAGTGTCAAGGACATAAGACAGAAGAGTGGGTTCAAGCCAGACACTCAGAACTATTACCTGTTGCCTATTTTCATGTGGTTTTTACCATTCCCGATACGCTCAATGCGTATGCTTTGCAGTATCCCAAAGAGCTGTATTCCATATTATTCAAATCCTCTTGGCAAACCATTGATGCGTTTAGTAAAGACAAGCAATGGGTAGGTGCCAAGATGGGTATGATTGGTATTTTACATACATGGGGACAGAATTTATCCTTACATCCACATTTGCATTGCATTGTACCTGGTGGCGGTGTTACAGAGCAGGGAAGGTGGAAGACAGCAAAAGTTTTAAAATCAGGAAAAGTTTCCAAAATATTGTTTCCTGTAAAAGCTATGAGTAAAGTTTTCAGAGGGAAATTTATTGCCTTATTAAGGAAAGAAATTCCACAAATACCTTACGAATTTTACCCCCAACTATACGATCACAAATGGGTTGTTTATGCTAAACGTCCATTTGGCGGTCCCAAGCAAGTTATAGAATATTTGGGAAGGTATACCCATAAAATAGCCATAAGCAATCACCGGATAAAGAATATATCAAAGGATAGCGTAACCTTCACTTACAAAGATTACAGACATAAAGCTAAGCAAAAAATAATGACCTTAACTCAAAAAGAGTTTATCCGGCGTTTTTCACTTCATATTTTACCAAAGAGATTTGTGCGAATTAGGCATTATGGAATCCTGAGTAGTTATTGGAAAAGAGAAAAATTAAAAGAATTACAGGTTAGTCTTGATTTTACGCCATTGACACAAACGATTCAAACAAAAAACCACCAATGTCCAAAGTGTAAGAATCATAGTTTACAAATTGTTTTTCAATTTGATTCAAGAGGTCCACCCAAGAACTGGCTAAATAGAATTAAAAAATATAATAAACAGAATATCAATTAGTTGCCTTTGTGACCAGATATTGTATTGCTAAAAAATAAAAAAAAAATCAAAATACCCTATCGATAAGTCAGAAACCTTTATGAAATGGAAAAATCGGTAAGCTAAAAATATAAAATGGCTAAAATAAAGAAGTGAATTTGAGCATTAGATAATCAAATTTTAAAAAAACAGCTTAAAAATACACACTTGTAAATCCATAATTTTATGAAAAACCCATAATAGTGCAACAGGGCGTTCATGTTGGGTCGTGCCGACCACACGAACGCTTAGTTATTAGCCACTGTTTTTTATT
>WGBX01000046.1 GCA_015494075.1 Flavobacteriaceae bacterium | reverse complement strand
GGCTTCATTTTTATTGTATTTTTAATTTTTTCTTCTATTTTTAAATATTTTATGAGTTTTTTCGACTTTTCTTAGACAGAAAAAACTTATATTTGCTTTGCAAATTTTTGATATTTCTCCTTATGAAAAATATATTAATAATTGGCTCAAATGGCCAAATCGGTACGGATCTATTAACCAAATTACGTGAAAAATATTCACATAAACAAGTCTTAGCTTCCGATATTCGCCCTCCTCAAAAAACCGATTCTAATTTTGTATATTTAGATGCAACAGATGCCACAGCAGTACGACAAATTGTAAAAGATCATCAAATAGATGAAGTTTATCTTATGGCCGCAATTTTATCTGCAAATGCCGAGAAAATGCCTATGAAATCTTGGGATATCAATATGCAAGTACTTTTTAATGTTTTAGAGTTGGGCAAAGAGGGGCTGATAAAAAAAATATTTTGGCCGAGTTCTATTGCTGTTTTCGGTCCGCATACACCTCGAGTTCAAACGCCGCAATATACCATTATGGACCCAAATACAGTCTATGGTATTAGTAAATTAGCCGGTGAACGTTGGATCGAATATTATAAAAATCATTACCAAGTTGATGTTCGCAGTGTGCGTTATCCGGGTATTATCAGTTGGAAAACTTTACCCGGTGGCGGTACGACAGATTATGCTGTCGAAATTTTTCATGAAGCTTTGAAAAAAGGTCACTATACCTCATTTTTAGCCGAAAATACTCGTTTACCTATGATGTATATGCCGGATGCTATTGAAGCAACCATTAATATAATGGAAGCTGAACCTCAAAGATTACACATTGACAGTGCTTATAATATTGCCGGTATCAGTTTTACACCAAAGGAATTGGCTCATGCTATTCAAGTTTATTTACCGGACTTTAAAATTGATTATAAACCCGATTTTAGACAAGCTATTGCTGAGTCATGGCCCGAATCTATTGATGATACAATGGCTTTTAAAGACTGGCATTGGCAACATCAATACGATTTGGATGAAATGGTAAAAGATATGCTCGAACATTTGTCCGAGCAATATCATAAAAATCTTAATTTGGTTAGCTAATCATTAATTAGTCATTTAAAGCTTCTAACAAAGCTTTTCTTGCATTAGGAATAGCGACATTGAGTAATAAACCCAATTGTACTTTATCACTATCAACTAGCATACCCCATTGGTAACCTTCTTTAAATTGTAAAACAACTACTAAATTGCCACCTTCTAAGTCTAATAAATAATATTTGTCTAAGGAAGGAAATCCGGCACCTTTTAAAGCTTTAAACATATAGTCAGTCACTTTTTCAAATAAGGCTGTTGCTTGTGGGTTAGGATTGTATCCGGCTATTGAAGTGCCTGTGTTTGTAGGCCAAATATCGCAACCTAATAAGGCTCCGTCCAAGTCTTCTTTTAAGACTTCTACTGCTTGTTTTAATTTTTTTACGTTCATAGTCGTTATTTTATAGATTAATAATTTCTAAATGTTTTTGGCGTAGCTTGTCATATAATATATTGAGAACCAATCCTAAATTGGTTTCTTTTTTATTAAAGACAAGATAATATATATGATTTTCAAATAAAAGGTTTAACATTAAAAAATCCTTTTCCAAGTCCATCATATAAAATTTATGAAGGGATGGAAAGGAAGATTTTTCTAAAGTTTCTTCTATATTTTGTATTAAAGAAGCTAAGAAAGATGTATCATTAGCTTCAATATTATGTGTATAAATAATAAAGTGGTTATTTTTATCAACTATTAATCCACCTAAAAAAGCATCTTCCATTTCTTCATCAATCAACTCAAAAACCGGTTCAAAATTTTTGTAAGTTACATTGGGTGTTGAATGAGAAACTTCACCTATGTTAGGTTTTGTATTTTCTGTTTTATTTCTATATTTTTGATGAAAAGAATTAGCCAAGTCTTCAATGTTTTTAGAAGACTCACTGATTGATGGCGCCTCATTTGAGATAGGTTCTTTAATAGAAGGTTTTTTATTTAATTTTTTTTCTAAGGCATCAATTATTTTTTGTTTTTCTTCAAATTCTTTTCGTAATTTTTGAATAGAAATCTCAGTAGATGATTTTTGTTCTTGATTAGATTTTCCTAATTCATGGTTTGATACTGTAGTATGTGATTTTGTTTTAGATAAATCGGCTGTTTTTTTAGTTATCGGCTTATTTTTCTTGTAAGATTTATTGATTTTTTTCTTTGGTTTCTTTTTTTTACCGCCAGACCAGTTAAAAATGTCCCACATAATATTTGTTTGTGTTAAGTTAAAATAAATACAAAGGTAATGTATAATGAATAATGAAACAAGAGTTATTTTGCATATTTGTCAAATTAATCTATTTTTTATAATTAATTATTTAATTTATAATTATTTAATTAAAATAAACTCAAAATGACATTTTTTTAATAATGTAATTTTTATTT
>WGBX01000045.1 GCA_015494075.1 Flavobacteriaceae bacterium | reverse complement strand
TTTTAAAATTTTAATTAGTATTTTAATTTTAGATACTTTGGTAGTTATTCCGTATGCTTATTTGCGGGTAACGCATCAACCCTTCAAATTTGCCTTTTATCGGTTGTTCAATATTTCAGTATATGCAATTTTAAATGTTTTGTTTTTATGGTGGCTTCCCAAATTGATATCAACCGGCAGGTTAAGTTCAAAAATTATCGATCTGTATACTGAACACCCAAAAGTTATTTATATATTTATTGCCAATTTGATTGCTAGTTTTTTAACTTTTATGCTGTTTTTACCGGTTTTACGACGTTTTAAAATTGGTATTGATAAAACATTACTAAAGAAAATGTTGGCTTATGGCATTCCTATCATGATTGCAGGTTTGGCATACGCTACTAATGAAAACCTTGACAAATTATTACTTGAACGTTTAATTGATAAAGAAACGATGGGTATTTATGCAGCAGTGTATAAAATTGGAGTATTAATGTCGTTATATGTTACAGCTTTTCGTTTAGGGGCAGAGCCTTACTTTTTTAGTCAGCATAAGGCTAGCAATGCCAAAGAACAATATGCGCAAATTTTGCTTTGGTTTACCATTTTAGGTGCAGTTTTTTTGGTAGCTGTGATGGCATTTTTAGATATAATCGTGCATTTGCTTATAGGCCAAGAGGTTTATTTAAAAGCCTTGAATATTGTTCCGGTAATTTTGACAGCTTACTTGTTATTTGGTATTTACAATAATTTATCGGTATGGTATAAATTAACAGACCGTACGCGTTATGCCATGTTGTTATCTATTATGGGAGCCGTGATTACAATTACATTTAATATAGCAATGATTCCCAAGATCGGTTATATGGCATCAGCTTGGGCTACTTTGGCAGCCTATGGCAGCATGACTATTTTATCATTTATTTTAGGCCGAAAATATTATAGAGTTCCATATAAAAGTTTAAAAATTATTTTTTATGTATTGTCATCTGCTTTAACAGGTTTTATTATTTTTCGCTATTTTTATTATAATTATCCGGTAAAAATAAGCTTATTGGTTTTATATATCTTAATGGTAGTACTTTTAGAACGTCAAAACTTACAACAGATTTTCAAACGTAAACCGATTTAAAAATTCAATAATTCTTTTATAATCTTTAAAAAAGTATCTTAATGAAAAAAGTTGCCGTTATCATGGGAGGCTATTCTTCCGAATATGAAATTTCATTAAAAAGTGGCCAAACCGTTATCGACCATTTACCAAAAGACAAATATGAAACTTATGCTGTTCATATTAAGCCCGAACAATGGGTGGTGGTGAAGGATAATGTGATGTATCCTATTAATAAAAATGATTTTTCATTTATACAAAACGGAAAAAAAATAAAGTTTGATGTAATATTCAATGCTATTCACGGTCATCCCGGAGAAGATGGTGCTATTTTGGCATATTTTGAAATGCTCAATATTCCGCATACTTCCGCTAGTTTTGATAAAATGGCTTTGACATTTAATAAAAAGAACACTTTGGCTGTCGTGCGTAGCTATGGCATCCCAACAGCCAAATCTGTTTTTTTACACCAACAAGATGCTATTGATTTAGATAAAATTGTTGCTCAAATAGGTTTACCTTGTTTTGTCAAACCCAACCGTGCAGGTTCGAGTTACGGCATTAGCAAAGTATACCAAAAAAATGATTTAAAAGCAGCCATTGACAAAGCCTTTAATGAAGATAAAGAAATTATTATTGAGGCTTTTTTAGAAGGGCGTGAATTATCAATAGGTGTTATTAAATATAAAGGGCAAATAAAAGTATTACCCATTACCGAGATAATAAGTGAAAATGATTTTTTTGATTATGAAGCAAAGTATTTGGGAAAATCACAGGAAATTACACCGGCAGAACTTCCTGAAAAAATTGCCCGTTATGCCCGTCAAATAGCAGCACGTGTGTATGAAGTTTTAGATTTAAACGGTGTGTCAAGAGCTGAATATATTCTTGTTAATAATGAACCGCATTTTTTAGAAATTAATATGGTGCCGGGATTAACAGCTGCTTCAATTTTTCCACAGCAAGCTATGGCCGCCGGCTTGAGTTTGTCAGAGCTATTTGAGAGTGCAATCGAAATGGCACGTTAATAGTTTTAAATAAGCACCATATATTTATCAGTTGCTGTAAATATCAATAAAATTTGTATATCTTCTAATTTTTTTAGAGGATGTTTGTTCATCAATACTAAAATATTCTTCAAGTTCGTCTTTGCTAAAATCAAAGAAGCTCATATAATAGTCTTTAAGTGTATCATATCCTTTATATTCAAGAAAACCTTCTAAATATTTTTCGGCTTGTTTTTGTCCGGTATGGTTTTCTATACCTTTTAAGATCTGATATAACTGTGAAATTTGATGCCTCATATCTTCTATTGTTCCATTTAATTTTTTGGTAGGCAAAGGCTTACGGCGGGTAATAAAAGCTTCAAAGCTCCCGTCTTTGTTATAAGAAGGCTTATAATGTGTAAAAGCCCAAAAATAGTCGTTATTAATGGTTTTATGTTTTAATACGGCAATACCTTCTTGATAATTCATAATAAAGCCCCCAATAGTATCATGAATTAAATCGGGCATGTCGTCATGACAAATAATTTTTGGCGGCTGGGTAACAAAGTCTAACAATTTATATCCAAGAAGTTCAAGAATATAATCGTTGGCATAATCGATACGATTATTTAAATTTATTTTGACAGTAGCCGTTTTGCGGATATCCAAAAGTAGTTCTTTATTCATATAATAAAAAATATATTGTTTGCGGCAAATTTAATAAAAAATATAATTTAAACTATTAATAATGTTAAAATGTTAAAAATTAGTGATATATGTTGTTTTTGTAAATTTATATTAATTCAAATTTTTTGCCCGGGAGGCTATTTAAAATATTTTTAAGTTCCAGTTGTAGTAAGATTTGTGAAGTCTTTGAAATTGGCATAGACAGATTCAAAGCAATATCATCTAAAAAAGCACTACCGGTTTGTTGTAAAAAATCGATAATTTTTTGTTCATCAGGTGTTGTATCTATAAATAAATTTAGTTGTTTAGGTCCGGGTTTTGTGAGGCTTGTTTGCCATTGTAAAGTATCTATCAAATCTTGTGCATCTGTTAGCAAAGCTGCTTTATTTTGTTTGATCAAGTTGTTGCACCCTTGACTATAAATATCTGATGTGCGTCCGGGCAGTGCAAACACATCTCGATTGTATGAGTTGGCAATATCAGCGGTTACCAAAGAGCCGCCTTTAGCCGCCGATTCTATTATGATAGTTGCTTCTGCTAATCCGGCGACAATGCGATTGCGTTTTAAGAAATTATTTCGGTCAACAGGGTCGCTATGCCAAAACTCAGTAATAAGGCCTCCGTTATTTAGCATTTTATCAGCAATTTTTTGATGTATAGCCGGATAAATGCGTTGAAAGCCATGCCCTAAAACCGCTACGGTTGGCAAATTATGTTTTAAAGCTTGTATATGAGCTTCTACATCTACACCGTAAGCCAAGCCACTTATAATTAAAGGCTTGTAAGGTTGTAAAGTTTCTATAATTTCGGCAATTATTCGTTTGCCGTAATTTGTCATATTTCGTGTCCCTACAATACTGATTATTTTAGGATGATTTAATGAAACTTGCCCTTTATAAAAAAATAAAATGGGACTATCGGGGGCATGTTGCAGTTTGTATGGATAGTCATCGTCAAAAATGCTAATAACTTTAATCCGGTTTTGTTCAATATATTTAATTTCATTGGATACACGTTGCCAGTCATTAAATTTTTTCAAACTTTGAATCATGACCGAACCAATATTTTGCACTTCAATATTATTGTTTTTAGATGCTTCAAAAATAGCTTTGGCCGAACCAAAGTGGCGTAATAATTTCTTGGCAGAAATATCACCTATATTTTTAACCTTTTGCAAGGCCAACAAATAAAAAAGTTCTTCATGGTCCATTCTAAAAAATTCTTATTTTTAAAAAATTAAATATAATCATTTTTATATAAAATGTTTTCCGAAAACTGTTTTATTTAAATCTCAAAAATTAAATTCATGAAGTCAATTTTTAGTTTTGTTTTATTG
>WGBX01000044.1 GCA_015494075.1 Flavobacteriaceae bacterium | reverse complement strand
GGATATTATACTTGATTTTATGCCTGCGGTTGTGACTTATCTGCTTTTTAAAAGCAATGAAAAAGCAAGTGCTGACAGCGTAAAAACAATCTTGAATGATTTGTTCAATCAATTGAACGATGAACAAAAAGATGCAATAAAAAAATCAGGAATTGATAAAATCATAGGAAAATAATTGCAGAATAAATTTTGAGAGATGCCGGATAAGGAAAAAATTTTGGAAAAAACAGGTCGAGGAATTGACTTTTATAAACATATTATTCCTTCATTTAGCAGGCAAGATTTACCTTCTTACAAAATTGAAGCATACAATAAGATTATCAGAAAAATTTACGAAATACCTTACACAGACGCTAATAGCAGTCATATTTTGCATTATAGCAACAAGGCATTGAATATTTTTGTGGATTGGGATAAAAAGAACACCGATTTACTAAATGATTTGAGCATTTCTGCTAATCTGCGTAGTATTTACACAAAATTCAACACCTATATTCATCGCATTGCCTTGTTAATGCAGGTTTTGTATTGGGCTTGCGACGGTGCGAGTTTGTCCGAAGTTACAGAGAGAGCGATTATTTCTGCAATAAAGATTATAGAATTTTTTAGCCCAACTTGACTTTTACTAAGGCGTATCATTTTGGTTATCAATTAGTTAGCCGTTTTGGATTTATAATTCGGGTAACACGGATTTTAATCTGCTAAATGGAGCATATTTATATTTCAGTGCATCATAAATTTCTTTTGCTTTTACTGTGGGAATAGAACAAGTTCTGACAATTATTTTTTGTTTTTTCTTGTTCAACATTGAATTTGTTACTACTTTTTGTGTGTTCATTATCCTAATAATATTTGACCAATCGTGCGTAATTCCTTTTTGTTTTAATTGATACCGAATCGTTGCAACTATCTGATATGCAAGTACTCCCAGATTTATGTGTGCAAGTGTATTTTCATCGGTTTGATGATAAACCGGACGCAATGATAAATCTGTTTTCAGAATCCTGAAAGTTGCTTCGACTTCGGTTAAAGTATTGTAAATTTTAAATAAATTTTTTTCTGTATCTTCCAAAGATGTTCGGATAAAATAGATGCCCGAAAATTCTTTTTTTTCTTTTTTCTTATACCATTTGAGTTCTATAACTTTTCCTTTTTCCGATTTAGTTTCAATATTATACTGAGAATGAACAGATTGGTATTTTTCACGAAGTCTGCCTATTCGCTGATGAACTTTTTCCTCTTTTTTTGTCCCGCCTTTTTTGTTTAGAGCCAATCTAATTTCTTCTAAACCTTGTTCAAATCGCTCTGATATTTTGTCCACCATTGAGTCTTCTTTTTTGGTCTTATTTTCACTTTTTACATACAAAATTGTTTCATCTCCATCGGTTTTTACTTTGCTTAATTTTATCTTTCCTTTGCGTTTGTCATAAATTACAACTTGCTCTGTATCTGTTTTTTCCAATGTATAATCTTTTAATTTTCGCTTTCTTATACTTATATAATCGTAGCCTTTGGCTTTTAGCATTTTTATATTTTCTTCGCTCGAAAATCCTGCATCCATTACAATTATAGGTTTTGCCGTTTTGTTTATTCTGCGAGACTCCAGGTCATCTATGGTCTTTTCTAAGGTGCTGCCGTCGCTTATATTGCCCGAATAAATTTTTGAGTATTTTACAAATCCAAAGACATTGATAACCACTGCTAAACTTATTATACGTGTATCGTTTCGCTTTTCTTTACTGCGTCCGAATTGGGCATATTCACTATTGCTTTTAACTCCTTCAAAATAGGTATTGGTCAAATCATATAAAATAACTGTATCCTGTAAATCAAACAGTTCGTTTGTTTTGGATGATAAATATTTTTCTGTTTCGTTTTTTATAGAATATAATTTCTTACTTATTGAATATAAATGATTTTTATTGATTTTTAAATGCGACAGGGCTGGTATTTGTAATAGTCCGGAATTTTCGTTAATCCACTGTGCTGTTTTATGCTCCGATGCCGGATATACGCAGCGTGAAATAATATGTGCTATCGCTCTCTTTATTTCTTTTTCATCAAATCCTTGTTCTTCGAGCATCTGATATATCTCTAACTGTTCAATTGCCTGATAAACAAGCCATTCCGAGCCTATTTCTTGAGCTTCTTCGGTTTCTAAGGTGTTTATATCAACTTCTTCATAATCAGCAATATGCTCTACACTGTTTTCTGTATTTATGGGTTTGGCATCATACAATTTTTGACTTACTATTTTTTCGTAAAATTTTCTTGCATAGAGCTCTATATGAGCTTCTTCGTCGGTAACAAACAATTTATTTGTCCCTGTCAATAAATCTTCTATCCTGTCTGCCAGTAACTTACGTTCTGCATTCGTTTTCAGGTTCTCTAATTTTCCTAACGAAATTATAGTCCTATGTCTGGGTTTCCCATTTACTCGATAGCTTTGGCACAAACGATAATACTCATATCGCTTTCCAGACTTTTTATCCGTTTTTACAATTGTCTTTATAAACATTTTGCAAATATGCAACTTTATTTTTAATAAAAAATAAAATTCGGGGACTACAAACGGTATTCGAAAACACTATCTCGCTCATTTTCAAGGAATTACGTAATTGTTAAAAAATGTTAAATTTTCAAACATAGCCTGATAATCAGTTACTTACAATTTGATTGTTTTTCCTTTGAAAACAAAATTCGAGAAAAAAGTCAAGTTGGGTTAAAAGTTGCGAAAATTGTCCGCCAATAGAAATTAAAGATCACAATCCTGAAATACAATAGCCTGATTATCAGGTGATTAATATTTTTTAAGG
>WGBX01000043.1 GCA_015494075.1 Flavobacteriaceae bacterium | reverse complement strand
GTGCATAATAAATTGAAAATAAAATTGTAAATTCGTACCGATTATAATTTAGCGTTTATCCTTATAAATCAAAAAAATAAGCATATGAAAATATTATTTCTAATGAGTAGTGTGCCCGACACTACTTCTAAAATTAACTTTACTGATAATGACACCAAATTTGATGAATCGGGAATTCAATATGTCATTAATCCGCATGATGAATTCGGTTTAACAAAAGCCGTACAGATCAAAGAAAAAAATGGCGCCGAAATTACGGTTTTAAATGTAGGAACTGCTAAAACAGAATCTGTAATACGAAAGGTATTGGCCATTGGTGCTGATAAAGCGGTTCGTATTGATGTCGATCCAACTGATTCTTATTTTACAGCTGTACAGATAGCTGATTATATCAAAAAACATAACGATTTTGATTTAATTATTGCCGGAAAAGAATCATTAGATTATAATGGTGGTATGGTTCACGGATTGGTAGCACGTATGACTGGCTTGAAATTTATAAATGCTGTCATAGGTTTGGAACTTAAAGCTGATAATACTGTTGAAGTTGCTCGTGAAATAGATGGTGGTAAAGAGGTTATCCAAACCAGTTTACCGCTAATTATAGGTGGACAAAAGGGTTTGGTAAAAGAAGAAGAATTGCGCATACCTAATATGCGTGGTATTATGATGGCACGTAAAAAACCTTTAGAAGTAATAGCACCTGTTGAGGCATCTATTCGTACTAAAATCGAAAAATTTGAAAAACCTGCACCTAAAGGTTCAATCAAGTTAGTCGATAAAGATAATTTGGATGAGTTGATAGATTTATTACACAACGAAGCCAAGGTTATTTAATTCAATGTTAAACTAAAAAAATATTATTATGTCTATCTTAATATACGTAGAATCACAAAATGGAAAAGTTGCGAAGAGTGCCAAAGAATTGGCTTCTTATGCAAGAGCTTATGCTGATAAAACCGGTCAAGATGTTGTAGCTGTCGGTGCAGGTCTGGATGATGCCGACGAATTGTTTAAATATGGTGTAAACAAAGTTTTGAAAGTAAATAATGAGTCTTTAAAGCAGTTTAATGCTTTTGCACATGCACAAATGATTGCTGATGCCGCAAAAACAAGTGAGGCCAAAATAGTTTTAATCAGTTCTAGTAATGATGCTGTTTATTTGGGACCCGTTTTAGCCGATTTATTAGAAGCCGGCTATGTCTCTCATGTCATTTCATTGCCAGAAGAAAAGGATGTTTTTGTGGTTAAAAGAAAAGTATTTTCCAATAAAGGCATTGCTTATACGGAAATACTTACGGATAAAAAATTATTACGAATTGCAAAGAATTCTTTCGGATTAATTGAAAATGCAGTAGAAGGTACTATCGAAAGTTTTGAACCGGATGTAGATCTTAGTGTTTACGAAGTATATAAAGTTGTAAATGTAGAAAAAGCCACCGGAAAAATTTCTTTATCTGATGCAGATATAGTCGTTTCGGCAGGTCGTGGCATGAAAGGTCCGGAAAATTGGGGTATGATTGAAGAGTTAGCTGATGTTTTGGGAGCAGCAACAGCTTGTTCAAAACCAGTTGCCGATTTAGGATGGCGTCCACATCAAGAACACGTGGGGCAAACTGGTAAGCAAGTTGCACCAAATCTTTATATTGCTGTTGGTATTTCCGGAGCTATTCAACATTTGGCTGGTGTAAATGGTTCTAAAAATATGTTAGTTATTAATAATGATCCTGAAGCGCCCTTTTTTAAGGCTGCAGATTATGGTGTAGTAGGTGATGCTTTTGAGGTTGTACCAAAATTGATCGAAAAATTGAAAGCTTTTAAACAGCAATAATGCAAATACTTATAAACAAACAAAAAGGCTGCACTTTTAATGTGCAGCCTTTTTGCTTATGAAATATTTAAGGCTGTCAAAATATTTTTTCGGTGTGTACGCGAAATCGGTATGATTTTATCATTACTTAAAATTATTTCACCTGATCCTTGTTTAATTAAACCTTTAATTTCATTTAAGTTAACCAAATATGATTTGTGTATTCGCAAGAAAATATTTTCAGGTAATAATTCTTCGATATGTTTAATATTTTTAGATACAACATGTTCTTCACCATCGCGCATAAAAATAGTCGTATAGCTGCCGTCGGACTTACAATAAATAATATCATCATAATTAACTAATATAATTTTATTACTGAGCCCTAAAGGTATTTTTTTGGTTCGGGTCAAATTGTTTTTAACCAATTTATTCAGAATAGTTTCAATATTTTTGGTCGAATTTTGGTTGATTCGGCGCGATTTAATTTTTTCAATGGCTTGTGTTAAATCATCCGGATCAATGGGTTTGAGCAAATAATCAATAGCATTAGCTTTGAAAGCTTGAATAGCATATTGATTGTAGGCTGTTGTAATAATTAGATCAAAATTTTTATAGTCTAATAATTGTAAAAGTTGAAAACCATCTATTTCAGGCATTTCAATATCTAAAAAAACTAAATCGGGTTTTAAATAATTAATACCGCTAATAGCTTCTTTTGGTTTGGTAAAAGTCTCTATGACTTTAACTTCTTGACTAAAATTTTCAATTTCCCATTGCAGACTTTCAATGGCAAGACGTTCATCATCTATAATGATAGCTTTTATCATGGTGGTAAGTTTGTTTGTATAAAAATAAATAAAATCTTTAAGTATTTAAAAAGCTTTTTTATAAATGTCCTAACTTTTTTACCAATACCATATTACACTTAT
>WGBX01000042.1 GCA_015494075.1 Flavobacteriaceae bacterium | reverse complement strand
CATATATATTATATATTTTATTTTCTTAGTAGTTTTTGCGGTATTTCAATATAAAAATATAAAAATAGGTGTTTTGTCAGCCCTTGCTTCTTTTGTCATGTTAGCAGGTTATGGTTGGGGATTTTTTAAAGCTTTATTTAATTTTAAAAGAAATTGAACTTATCTTTAATTTGTTTACATATATTTATATTAATTTTGCATTAAAAATATAACAAATGGAAATAGCACTAATCTCACATGATGGAAAAAAGCCTGAAATGGTACGCTTTATTATGGAACATAAAGACCAATTACTTCAAAAAAATGTCAATATTATTGCCACAGGTACAACTGGAAAATATATAGAAGAAACAGGTCTGAAGGTAACCAGAGTTTTATCCGGCCCTTTAGGTGGTGATGCCCAAATAGGAGCGAGAGTAGCCGAAGGAAAAACCCAGATGGTTGTTTTTTTTCGAGATCCATTAGATAAGCATCCGCACGAACCGGATATTTCTATGCTTATGAGACTATGTGATGTGCATAATGTGCCATTAGCTACAAATCCGGCTACAGCCAATTTATTATTTAAGGCTGTCTTTTAAGTATTTTTTAAGATTTTTGACCTGATTTTTTTCATAAATTGCTTTAATAGACGTCTTTTTACTTAAAAGACGTTTTTTTTGTGATAAATATTATTTATAATTTAATTAAATAATTGCGAATAAGAAATTCAAAATGAATTTCATAATAGTTAAATTATGTTTTTTTTAATGATTTTACTATATTGTTAAGAATGATATAAAAATGCATAGATGTTTTTAAATTTACTTCTTCTTTTGTAGATTTGGAGCTTATAATAACAAACAATTTAAACATTTAATTTTATGCAGAATTATTACTCAAAATTCGTGTTTTTGTTGGCATTGTTGATAGGATTTTCATCATTTGCCCAACAAAGGGTTTTTCCAAAACTAATAACATTGGATCACACCCAAAAATTCACCGTAGATAATGCAGAGGCATTATTACAACAAACTTATCAAACCTCTCAAGACGTCAATTTTGTTGAAATTCGTCGTGACGTCGACCAAATTGGTATGCAACATGTCAAATACCAGGAATATTATAAAGGTATTCCGGTAACATTTGCACATTTTTATGTTCATGCCGCGGGTAATCAAGTAAAGTCTTTAAATGGTGACTTTTTTGATGTCGAAGGATTGAATGTAACACCTCAACTATCAAAAGAGGCTGCTTTTCAATCTGCCCTTAGTGCCATTGGAGCGCAAAAATATATGTGGGAAAATCCCCAAGAAGCCGCTTTAATGAACTATAAAAAACCTGAAGGAGAATTGGTGATTTTACCGGATTTTCAACATAAAAATTCAAAAAATCAAGGACAAGCACGATTAGCTTATAAATTTGACATCTATGCAACGGCACCTGTAAGTCGTGAATATGTATATGTTGATGCTCAAACAGGTCAAGTTTTATACAAAGACGCTATTATACATCATGTCTCTGCTGACGGTATTGCTGATACCCGTTATAGTGGTCAAAAAACTATTAAAACAGACAGTTATAATGGCAGCTACAGATTAAGAGATTATACTCGCGGAAATGGTATCGAAACTTATAACATGCATACAGATACCAATTATAACAACGCAACTGATTTTACTGATAATGATAATAATTGGTCAGCAGCAGAATATGATAATTCGGCAAAAGACAACGCCGCATTAGATGCCCATTATGGTGCACAAATGACTTATGATTACTGGATGACTAAACATAACCGTAACAGTTTTGACAACAATGGTGCCATTATTAAGAGTTATGTACACTACGATGTTGCTTATGATAATGCTTATTGGAATGGTAGTGTTATGACCTATGGTGATGGTAGCGATACTTATTTTGATGCTTTAACATCTTTAGATGTGGCAGGTCATGAGATTGGTCATGCTGTATGTTCTAATACTGCAGATTTGACATATTCATACGAATCAGGTGCTTTAAATGAAGCATTGTCTGATATTTGGGGTGCTTCTATCGAATATTTTGCTGATCCTAATAAACAAACATGGTTGATAGGTGAAGATATTGAAAGAAGAGCCGACCACGTAGCTTTGCGTTCAATGAGTGATCCAAAATCAGAAGGTCAACCAGATACATACTTAGGAGTAAATTGGTATTCAGGCACATCTGATAACGGCGGTGTACATACAAATAGTGGTGTAGCTAATTACTGGTACTATTTAATTTCTGTAGGTGGTAGCGGAACCAATGATAATGGTGATAGTTATAGTGTTTCAAGTATTGGTATAGACAAAGCAGGTAGTATTGTTTACCGTGCAGAAAGTATTTATATGACTTCAAGTACAAATTATGCTGATGCAAGAGATTACACTATTCAAGCTGCAAAAGATTTATATGGCGCAGGTTCTGCCGAAGAACAAGCTGTAACTAATGCTTGGTATGCTGTTGGTGTTGGTGCTCCCTATGGTGTTATCGCTTATTGCGATTCTAAAGGAAATAGTGTTTCTGATGAGTATATTCAGAGAGTTCAATTAAATACTATTGACAACAGCTCTGATGGTGGTAATGGTTATTCTAACTTTACTTCTATTTCTACTGATTTGGCTGTGGGTCAGACTTACACAATTACAATTACTCCTAAATGGACTGGCACAGTTTATTCTGAAGGTTATGCTGTATTTATTGATTACAATAATGATGGTGACTTTGATGATGCAGGTGAGTTAGTTTGGAGTAAAGCAGCTTCAAAAGATACACCCAATAGCGGTAGCTTTACAGTGCCATCTGATGCAGCGCAAACTGCTACACGTATACGTGTTTCTATGAAATATAATGGCATTCCAACAGCTTGTGAAACATTTGATTATGGTGAAGTAGAAGACTATACAGTTAATTTAACCGGTGCAACTGCTGATACACAAGCACCTAGTGCGCCAACCAATTTAGCTGCCAGTAATATAACACAAACTTCTGTTGACTTATCTTGGACAGCTTCAACTGACAATGTTGGTGTGACAGAATATGATGTTTACCAAAGTGGTACATTACTTGGTAGTGTAACAGGAACCACAGCTCAAGTTACTAACTTAACAGCTGACACAACTTATTCTTTCTATGTGAAAGCAAAAGATGCTGCCGGAAATGTTTCAGCTGCCAGTAATACAATAGATGTGACTACGTTACCTGAAAGCACCGGTGGAAGTTGTGCCACAACCATAAGTAGTTTCCCTTATTATGAAGGATTTGAAAATACAATTGGCGCTTGGACGCAATCTACAGATGATGATTTTGATTGGACAGTAAATTCCGGATCTACACCATCAAGTAATACCGGACCGTCAGCTGCTGCCGAAGGAACTTATTATGTTTATATGGAATCTTCCAGTCCTAACTATTCAAATAAACGAGCTATTTTAACCAGCCCTTGTTATGATTTGGCCGGAGTAAGTTTTGCAACCGTTACATTTAAATATCATATGTATGGTGATGGTACTAATATGGGAAGTTTAGCCTTAGAAGTATCATCTGATAGCGGTGCTACATGGACTAGCGTTTGGAGTAAAGCCGGCGATCAAGGAAATGCTTGGTATACTGCCAGTGTTGATTTAAGTGCTTATGCAGGAAAAACAGTAAGTTTACGTTTTAATGGTATAACAGGTACAACATGGCAAGGTGATATGGCCGTAGATGCCTTCAATTTTGATGCAGGTACGCAGGCAGCTTGTGTTCCGGCTACATTGACTATTACATTTGACAATTATCCCGAAGAAACCAGTTGGGAAATAACAGATGGTAGCGGTACAGTTGTGTATTCAGGCGGTACTTACGGATCAGAACCTGATGGATCTACCAAAGTAATCAATTTATGTATTGAACCTGCATGTTATACATTTACAATGAAAGATGCTTATGGTGATGGTATATGCTGTTCTTACGGTAATGGTTCTTATACATTCACCAAAGATAGTGATGGCACAGTATTAGCTTCAGGAGGATCATTCCAAAGTAGTGAAAGTACCGACTTCTGTTTGACAACCGGTTTTGCATCGTCAGAACAAGGAGAACATGCTAACTTAGAAGACATAAGTATATATCCTAACCCAGTCAAAGATGTCATGATGGTATATTTAAAAGATCAAAATATGAATACATATACTATTATGAATACTTTGGGTCAAACTGTTGCACAAGGTGAATTTAATAAAACTTATATTGACGTAAGTAATTTGAAATCAGGTGTTTACTTTGTGAAATTTAAAAGCGATAAAAAAGTATTGACACAAAGATTTGTTAAACAATAAGATACTTTTTATATAATTTTTAAAGGCTGCCATTTTTGGCAGCCTTTTTTATATCTTCTTTTGAATTATTTTTTATAAACAAAAAATGTATATTTGTTTACTAAACAATACAGTATAAATATATGATTGTAGCAGAAAATCTACGCAAACAATATGGAGATCTAGAAGTGCTTAAAGGTGTTTCTTTACACATAAAAAAGGGAGAAGTTATAAGTATTGTGGGACCATCAGGTGCAGGAAAAACAACCTTGTTACAATTAATAGGCACTCTTGACAAACCTTCAAACCTAGATTATACTTTAAAAATTAACGGCACAGATTTAACAAAATTAAATGATAAAGCTTTATCAAAATTTAGAAATAAAGAAATAGGTTTTATTTTTCAGTTTCACCAGCTTTTACCGGAATTTACTGCTCTAGAAAATGTAGCTATACCGGCTTACATAGCAGGGCTTCATAAGCCAGAAGCTGATAAAAAAGCGATAGAACTCTTAAAATTTCTGGGTTTAAAAGACCGATTATATCACAAACCTGCTAAACTGTCCGGTGGAGAGCAACAACGTGTGGCTGTGGCACGAGCTTTAGTTAACAATCCTTCAGTTGTCATGGCTGATGAACCTAGTGGCAACTTAGATAGTGAAAATGCTCAGCAACTACATCGACTTTTTTTTGACTTAAGAGATCGTTTTAATCAAACTTTTGTTATTGTGACACATAATAATGAGTTGGCCGGTATGTCCGATCGAAAACTCATGATGCGTGATGGCCGTTTAATAGAGTAATTTTATGATAAAATTTGTATACCCTCAGGTGTTTTGGGCTCTTTTTTTGCTTTTAATACCTATTATTATTCATTTAATCAAATGGCGCCGTTATAACAAAGCCTTATTTACGAATGTGGCTTTTTTACAAGAAATTGAACTTTCAGCTCGTAAAAGTCGTCGACTACAAGAATTGTTAATACTAAGTCTGCGTTTGTTGGCATTATTTTTTCTGATCTTAGCATTTGCTAATCCTTATTTATCTAAAAATACTTATCACGATAATCCTCCGAAACTTAACAGAATTATTTACCTTGATAATTCATTGAGTCTATTAGCCATGACAAGCCAAACAACATTATGGCAAAAATATATACAGGACTTAAAGCAAAACATTCATGATAATCAATTATATAGCTTTTTGACTAATAATCAAGTTTATAAAAATATTGACGGTAAACATTTAAAAAATCTGTTATCGCGGCTTGAAAATTCTATATATCCAACAACACATAGTGAAATATTACAAAAAATTAAACTTTTGCTGTCTCAAGAGTCAGATGTTTTAAATGTTATTTTATATAATTCTGATTTGCAAAATGTGTATCAGGAAAAGTTTTCAACTCTTATGTTTGACACCTTGGCACAATATTATTTTTCTATTAAGAATGAGCCTGATTTATCCAATATAAGTATTGATACGCTATGGAAAGACGGCAATAATTTTCAAGTGCAGTTTTCAGCTAATAAATCTTTTCTAAAAACGCCTGTTAAAGTTAAAATTGATAATAAAACCGTATGGAGTTCTTTTTTAGATTTCAAAGATAGTTTGGTGCAAAAATTATCATTTAACCTTTCTTTAAATAATAATTTGAATGGCAGTATTGAAATAGTTGATAACGGTTTTTTGTGGGACAATCATTTATTTTTTGTATTTCCAAAGCCAGTAAAGCCTAAAATTTTATGGATTGGAGATACAATTCCTTCTTTTTTAAGAAAAATATATACTTCTGATGATTTTGTTTTGAAAAATATTTCACCAAATAAAATAACTCAGCAAACACTATTTGATTACGATCTGATTATTCTTGACGGGCGGCCGTTACCCGATATCTATACGCCATTATTACAAGAATATTTAACCAATTATGGTAACATTTTGGTTTTGGCACCCGAAAAAGCATCTGATTTTAAATCTACTTTAAAAAATTTAAATGTTCAGACAGCTGTTAAATTAGATACTAATCAAGTTTATTTGAATAAAATTAATTATAAAGCACCTTTGTTTAAGGATGTTTTTACCAAAGAAGTTCATAATTTTGCTTACCCATATATTAAGAAACATTTTATATTTTCTCAAACCGGATTTTGGCTTTACCGATTGAGCGATGTTTCGCCTTTTGCACAAGTTTTTAAGCATAGAGGCAAAATATTTGTTATTAATACACCGCTTTCTATCAACAATACTAATTTTACCGAAGCAGCTTCTTTGATAGTGCCATTATTTTATCAAATAGGCTTATCTCAACGTAAAACTGCACCATTGTATTATATTTTAGGACAAAAGAATAGTATAAATTTATTTCATAAGACAAAACCTGATGAAGTATTACATTTAGTAAACAGTAATTTAGATTATATTCCGTATCAAATAGATTTGTATAATAAGATTCGTTTTAATATAAATGAAAAATTGGATAAAGCCGGTATCTACCGGGCTGTATATGATGCAGATACTTTAAGTTCGTTAGCTTTTAATTATAATCGACGGGAGAATTTGTTAAAATTTTTGAAACTTCCTGATTTTAAAAATATTAAGCGTATAAATTCTGTAAAAGCGTGGAATTTAACACAAAAAAGGTGGCAAGAAAAGACAAGTTTATGGAAATACTTTTTAGGTTTAGCGTCCATCTTTTTGTTGATAGAAATGCTTTTATTGCATTATTGGAAGCGATAAGTTTACCAAAATATCCATTTCTTTTTGGCTTTTTTTCGCATTTCTTTTTCTTTTTTCTTGCGTAATTTTTCTTGCTGTTTTTTTGCTTTTTCTTTTTCACGTCGTGCTCTTTCTTGACGTTTTTTGACTTGGGCACTTTGAGTGTTGGCTCTACAGCTCATGGCAACTTCACGAGCTTTTTTTCGGAAATAGAAGTCAAAACTTAATCCTATATAATCGCCATTTAAGACATATTCACCGCTGACATCCGGTAAGTTTTGTAAATTTTCAAATAGAAAAATTCCGGAATATTGCTCTTTGAATCGATGCTTATATACAACTGATGTTTGCAGCATAAAAGGCTTAAATTGATAATACCAACCGGCTTTTAGAATGAAATCTAAATTCCATTTACCCGGATTACTAACTGATGTATAATAATAATTTTGATAAGAATCAGTTAAACTAGCGGCTGTTGTTCGTTCTATCTGCATTCCGGCTGCAAAACTTAATGTATATCTGTAAAAGCTGAAATTACGGTATTCTAATAGAATTGGAAAGGAAAAATTAAAAATAGGACTATAAACCGGCTTAGTTTTATGTTCATAAGTTTGACTTTGACCTGTTTGCGTCGGCGTTAACTTAAAATAGGTATTTATGGCAGGAACTTGCCCTGCTAATGCACCAATTTTGAATCCGAAATGATTACTCATGTTTAAATTATAAATCAAACCAAATTTATATCCCAAAGCATATTGACTTTTAAAAGAATAGGCATCGGTTTGCGTAATCTGGGCAGGAAAGTAGGCTAGGCCGTCTAATTGAATTCCCCAGCGTGTATAATGGTGAAATATATCATAATCTTTGCTGTTGTCAAAGAGACGTTGGGCTGATAAATTAGAAGCAAAACTCAATAAAAGAAATAAGGCAGTTTTTTTAATCATAAGTTATTATTTTCAGGTGATTTTTCCATCCATTTTGGAATTTCATCTTTTAAGGTTTCATTTAAACGTCCAATATAATTTAATATTTCATCTTTGCCGAGTTTTGAAGTGGCAGAAGTTACAAAGGTTTTGGGCATACTTTGCCACTCTTGTAAAAATTTCATTTTATATTTTCTTAAATTTTTACCCAATTCATTACTACTGAGTTTATCTGCTTTTGTAAAAACTATTGAAAACGGAATGCCATGCTCACCAAGCCAGCGCATAAATTCTAAGTCTATCTTTTGTGGTTCATGACGCGCATCTACCAAAACAAAGGCATTGACCATATTACGACGTTTTGAAAAATAATCTGTAATGAGTTTTTGAAATTTTTTTCTTGAAGATTTAGAGGTTTTTGCATAACCATAGCCCGGTAAATCTACCAAAAACCAATTGTCATTAACCTTAAAGTGATTTATTAACTGTGTTTTACCGGGGGTTCCGGAAGTTTTAGCTAACTTTTTTTGATTGGTTAGCATATTTATTAAAGATGATTTTCCAACATTACTTCTACCAATGAAAGCATATTCAGGCAAAGGCTCTTGCGGCGCTTTTTTGACATCGGTATTGCTCATTATAAATTCTGCCTTTTTTACTTTCATGTTTTAATTTTTTGCAAAGATACATCATAATCATTAAAACAAAATATCCGGTATCTTTAAAAATACCGGATTTGTATAAAGTTTAGTACTGACATTAATTTTAACGACTAATTATCAATTTTTTAATTGCTACTTTTTGATTTTGATAGGCTTTGAGAATATAAATACCATTGGTTAAATATTTCAAGTTATAACTATATTGTAAAGACGATTTTGGAGTAATTTCTTTTAGTTTTTGACCGCTAATATTATAAATTTCTAATTTGGTCAAACTTTGATTTACCAAAATTTGATCTTTTGCCGGATTTGGATATATGTTTAAATCAAGAGTTTTATATTCTGTTGTAGTTACTGTTGTAGCTTGGTTACCGTAAATCTTGTATTCTCCGGGTTGTAAATTTATAGGCGCAGCTGTGTCTGTGACGTTTATACTGCTGTTATCCATAAGATTATACCATGTGCCCGTAAAAGGAAAATTTGGAATTACATTTTGTGGCGAAACATCGAAATTGCTTATGATAACTATGTTTTTTAATTGTGTTACCGGAATATTATCATCCCAAATATAAATAACAGGGGTAAATCCACCTGAGTTAATAACATAGCTACCATTAAATACGGGTTCATTAGCTTTTAAAGAGAGCATTCTTGACCAATCATAGTAAATTTGACTGCGATAAGGATCATTAAGCCAATTGTTAACCCATTGTGGTTGGGGTTTGGTGGCTAATTTACAATCCGGATTAACAACACTGCCGTCGGTACATGTGTATATTGATAAATCCATACCCAAGTCGCCAAATTGCCATATCATTTTTGGACCGGGTATCAATAAACTAATAGCACCCAGCGCCCGCATTCTATTGAGTGCAGTATTCAAAACTCGAACATTATAATCAGGATTGGTATTGTTGCCATATTGTAAATTATTATACATTAAGCGTTCTTCATCATGACTTTCAAAATAACCGATGAGACGTTTTCCGGTAAAGTTATGAGATAAGTAACCCATTCCGGAAAAATTTTTGTTGCCGTCTAATCCCATGGTTAATTCATTGTATACTTGGTTGTATTTTCCCCATAACATGATTCCTTTTCCTTCATCTATACGATAGTTAGCCCATTCTTCTTCTTCTTGTGCATCACCTAAGTGTTCAAAAATAATGTAACTATCAGGGTCAATACGCCATGTTACATCAGCATAATGTTTTAATATGGCCACACGGTCAGCTTGATAAGAATTAGTACAATTTTCATCTCCGCTACTACAATTTTGTGTAAATCCTTTTGTTAAATCCCATCTAAAACCATCGATATGATATATATTTATCCAGTGTTCAATTACTCTTTCAGTATAATATTGGGTATAAGAAGAGCTATGATTAAAATCATAACCTACACCATAGGCATGTGTAGCATCTTGATTAAAATAAGGATTTTCACTACTTGGAGGTCCCCAGCCATCTCCGTCGGGATCTAACATCCACATTCGTTCCATAGGATTTCGACCAAAGGCATGGTTTAAAGCTACATCTAAAATAACAGCTATGCCATTTTGATGAAATTTATCAATTAACTCTTTCAATTTTTGACCTGTGCCATAAAATTTATCTAATGCTAAATGAAAGTCAGGGTTATATCCCCAGCCTTCATTTCCTTCAAACTCCATGATTGGCATTAACTCAATAGCATTAATGTTTAAATTTTTGAAATAATCTATTTTATCGATTAAGTCTTGAAAATTTCTTTCGGCATCAAAATCTCTTATAAGGATTTCGTAAACTACCAATTTGTCTTTATCAGGTTTAACAAAATTTGTTACTTGCCATTGATATGGAGACTCGCCGGTTTTTAATACAGTAACCTCTCTTTCTTGTCCGGCAGGATAAGGTGGCAAGTCAGGGTAGGAGGTTGCAGGAATATACGGATCATCAAATGGTGAGAGTACCAAAGTTGAAAATGGGTCGGCAGTTTTTACTAATTTAGGGGAATCGGTTGCCGGATTGAGCGCTGCTACCCAATATTGGTAGGTATAAGTGGTTTGTGCAGTTAAATTATTTAATTCTAACCAAAATTTTCCGGTATTGGGATCCTGTTTCATGGCATATGACCGGTCCGGCTGCCAGTTGTTAAAACTGCCGGCAATGTATATAAAGTCTTTAAGAGGTGCTGATAAAACAAGTGTAGCTTTAGACGCATCTGTAGAATTATAATTGATACCATCTTCTAAATCTGCCGGCATAATTTCTTGTGTAGTATTGTTTACCAAAATAGCAAAAGTTTTATGTATAACGGCACTTCCTTGTGTAACTACAAGATCGCAATATTGATTTTCAGTCAAATTTTGGAATGAATAACCGTTATAAAAATCAGTGTTATATTGAGTATGAATACTAACACCGTTGGCAAACAATTCATAATTAGCTTCACCATTGGTGTTGTTGGCTAAGATTTGTGTAGAGCCGCCATTGTCTAAAAGAATAACACCACTATTGTCCGGGTTAATCATGGTAACTTGAAAGGCACCGACATTTATAATGAAGTCTGTACAACCATCATTTTTATATTCCTGACTTCCATCTTCATTTCTAAAAACTAACCCCATTTTAGTAATATTGGCAGCTTGTGTATTGGTCAATCCGAAATAAGTTTGAGGAACAATCGTAATACTCCAAGTTCCATCTCCATTATTGGTCATTTCTCCCACACCATCATCTTGCCCCCAATTACCAACTACATATTGCCATGGATTGTTGTCGTCTCCAATGCCGGCATGCATGTATACTTTAGTAGGATTGTTTAAATGGTTACAGTCTGTTTCAGTTGTGTTTTGGTCAATGGTTATTGTTACCGATTGATCAACTTCAAAAGGTTGTGGGTTGATGATGACTGCTTGTGAATAGCCGAATATATGGCTCAATAAAAAGAGAAAAAGTAAAGTTGTTTTCATTATATATTTAATGATTGTTTGAATTTTAAATTTACAAATTTTAATATTTGTTTGTTGCTAAACAGGTTTTAGTTAGGCTTCTATTAAAAGCTTTTGTAAAGAAACATAAATTATTTTGATTTTTTTTAATAGTTATGACATTGTATTTAATTTAGATACTTATAAACACTATTGAGACAAACAAAATAAGTCAATTCAATAAAAACAGGTTCTTAACCAAAGTTAAGAACCTGTTTAAATAAAAATCTATTGCCAAGCATACATTTGTATAGTTGGGGGATTTACAGAAAAGTCTAATACAATATTGTATGTTCCGGCATTTACAGGAATATTAGTGCCATTTAGGTCGAGTGTTCCATCATTGCCATTATCTCCGTAATTAACTCCCCAATCATCATTTTGTCGGATTTTAATTTCGCCATTGTTTAAGGTAACACCATTAAGGTAAAATTTACCCGGATTTAAACCAAAATCAGGCAAAAATTTAATATCCGGCCCATTCCAACCGTTTGGTGTAGCATCGCCAACTAATCCCCATAAATCAGCAGTATCAATACTGTATGTCATTTTTTTAGGATTGAATGTTACAATATAATGGCCGGCATTTACTACGATATTATCACCACCTAACTCTAAGGTGCCATCAGCGCCAGTATCACCATAATTAATTGCCCAGTCATTATTTAAGCGGAATTTTATTTCTCCGGCATTTAAAGTTACAGCAGCCTTCCAGTCATCATTATATGGATTATAAGTAAGTTTAATGTCCGGTCCGTTCCAACCGTTAGGAGTCGCACTTCCTACTATTCCCCAGCTATATGCTTCAATAGTATAGGTATTGGAAGACCAATCTATTGTAACTTTATAAGTTCCGGCATTTACAGGGATATTTGCGCCATTAGGATCTAAACTGTTATCAAGTCCGTTATCTCCTAAATTATTTGTCCAATCATTGTTTTCTCTAAATTTGATTTCGCCGTCACGAAGTGTTACATAAGCTATAATTATATTAGGGTTATCAGTTTGATAAAATGGTAAATCCGGTATATTTGGATCGCCCCAACCTCCGGGTGTTGCACTTCCGACAATACCCCAAGTGGTAGATAAATCAAGAATTGTAGCGTAAGGCGTTACTGTTAGGGTTAATATATTGGAATAAAACGTTTCGGAAGTGCCTAATTTGGCTCGGACTTTAAATATTACATTTTGCGCGGTGCCTGCTTGTAAACCTAAGGCAAGTAGTTTATTGTTGAGTTCATTACCTGTAAAAGTTTTTTGCATCTCTATTCCAACCGGAAATTCTACGGCTTGACTAAAATCACCTCCTTCTACATCTAATAATACTGTATATGTCGGTGCTGCATCAAACCCGAAGTCAGGTTCATTCCACGATACTTCCAATACGTTTTGGTCGGCAGTATTTTCAGAAAGTATTAAATTTTGACTAGAAAGCTGTGCTTCAATTTTAGCATTGGGATTTATCTGAACAAATTCCTTTTTTTGGCAACTCCCCATTATTAGGATGAGCGCCAAAAATGCCAAAGAAATTTTATATATATTTTTCATAAGTTTAGTTTTTAATAATTAATAACCAGGATTTTGCTGTAGATTAGGATTAATAGACAAAACATTTGGCGGTAAAGGGAACAAGCGTCTATAGCTATCAACAGCAATACCATTAGGATCGTTTCCTTTAAACGGCCATAAGTAAGTAGCAGTTGTAAAATATCCGTATCTAATTAAATCTGTACGGCGTAGACCTTCCCAATAAAGTTCTTTAGATCTTTCGTCTAAGATAAAATCTAATGTCAGATCTGCTGTTGTAATATTACCGCTGGTATTTCCATAAGCACGTTCTCTGAGTTCATTGATTTTATTTGCAGCAGTATTTAAATCTCCACCACCGCCACGAAGTATGGCTTCTGCGTAGTTTAGATATATCTCAGCAAGACGGATTAAAGGCAAATCAGTATCAACAAAATTACCACTGCTGTCACTTCCTGCATTGCCATTAGAGTCAATATTTTTAAATTTAGTGATAGCATAACCATCAGTGAATTGGGTAAGATCTTGTATTTCTAAATTTTGCCCTTGTGTATAAAACATTCCACGTTTATCAGCTGAATATGGTGTAATAGTATATGTCATAGTATTTAAATTCATAATAATATGATAAGTACCATCGGCCGGAATTACAATATTGGCACCTCCGGCGTCTAATGTTCCATCGGCATTGTCGTCTCCATAATTTTGTCCCCAGTTTTCATCATATCGGAACTTTAGTTCGCCGCTAAAAAGTTGTGCATATATTTCAAATACATCATTACTTGTTTCATACATTTCAATATCATCTGTACTGCCCCAGCCGTTGGGTGTGGCGTCGCCAACTAATCCCCAATCGCTTAATGTGCCACCAAGGCTGGCATTTAAAGTGTTGATATCAACTACAAATTTATTAACAAGGTTTTTAGTGGTTCTGAGGCCCCACCAACCGCCATTTACACCATAATTATTAGGTTGCATACTGCCACCGATTGAGGCATGTACTAAGAAAGTTGTGCCACCATAAGTTTGAGAATGAATGCCATCAAAATTTAAGGCAAAAATAAATTCACTTTGAGCACCGTTTGTATTGTTATCTGCCAAAAATAGTTCGTCATATGCAGTCCCATTGCCGTTAACATCATTCATGTCTATTTGGTAAGTTGAAGTCATTACTTTTTCTGAATAGTTGACACATTTATCATACATAGGTGTTCCAACAAACGATTCTGCATTAAGGTACAATCGCGAAAGTAAAGCCCAAGCAGCAACTTTGTCGACTCTACCATATTCATTAGCGCCACTATCTTTCAATTTATTTTGAATATCGAGTAATTCATTTTCTACGAAATCAAAAATCTCTTGTCGGTTTGCTTGTTGAGGTAATTCTGTTGTTACTTGAGTTACCAGTGGCACATTGCCATAAAGATCTAAAAGATTATAATAAGCGTAGGCTCGTATAAAGCGTGCTTCGGCTATGTAATATTCCACTTCGGGATCTTCATTTAATTCTTGTGCGTTTTCTATAAATGAATTAGCAAAGGAAACCGTTTGTGCAAGTCTATAATACATGGCATCTGTAAAGTCATTACCTGCAGCCCAATACATGCCATGTAAATCTTGTAAACCCGGGTCTCCCCATGCAATTACAGCATGGTCTGTTGTGAGTTCATTGAGATTGAAGAGCATTCTGCTAAACTGCGAAAAACCCTCATCAATATCAGATATATCAGGATCTCCGGCAGGTCCTTCCTGACCTGTTAAGGCCAAGCTGGCATAAACTTTTGCCAAAGCACCTTTTGCTTCTTGTGCATTAGCAAAAACATCTTTTTGCGTAAAACTGTCCGGGTCTATGGGTAATTGGTCCAGATCTTTTTCGCATGAACTAATGACAAACCCCAACAGAATAAGAATAAGTAAATTATATTGAATTTTTTTCATTTTATTAATTTTTTAAAAATCTAAATTAAAACCGAAACTATAAGTTCGTGGACGTGGATAAAAATTATTGTCAATTCCACCGGCTATTTCAGGGTCTAACCCGTCATATTCGGTGAATGTTGCGACATTTTGTATACTTGCAAAAAATCTTAAATTCATATTCTTATAGAATTTAGGAAACTTATATCCCATACTAATATTATCTATTTTGAAAAAAGAAGCATCTTGGACATAATAGTCACTTAATAAACTGGTGTCGGAAAATGTATCAAATCCTGTATTTAAATAATCAGAATGGATGTTTGTTAAGTATGGTTTTCCGGTTAAATCAATTGGTACGGATTTGCTGGATGCAACATTATTATACATATAATTTCCTAAACTGGCTCTAGTGGTAATAGATATATCCCAATTTTTATATGAAAATGAAGAACTCAATCCCATCAGTACATCAGCAAAAGGACTTCCCATGAAATATTTGTCTTCATTATTGATTACATTATCGCCATTACGATCTACAAACACGCCTTCTAAGGGTTTACCATTGGCATCATACACTTGTTGGTAAACATAGAACGAATAAGGTGTTTCGCCTTGAGAATGAATTTGAACGGTATTCCCGACGCCTCCTTCAATATCACCAACTTCTTGATCAAAAGGCATGTAGGTTACTTCATTGTCATTGTAAGTAAAGTTATAACTTAATTGCCATTGAATATCGTTAGTTTTGATTAAAATACCATTTAATTGTACTTCGATTCCTTTGTTAGTCATATCGCCAACATTACTTTCAATTCTGTTTCCAAAATTGGTAAATGGATCGACCAGCGCATATATAATCAAGTCTTTGGTTTCTTTATTGTAAAGGTTTATAGAGCCACTCAAACGTCTGTTTAATAACGCAAAGTCTAAACCTATGTTAGTAGTTTTGCCAATTTCCCAACGTAAATCTTTATTGATAGGTTCCGGTCGGTAAGTGTTGTAGTAGTCACTGCCAAATTGATAGGTTGCGGTACCATTACTAGCAGTATAACGGGTCAAATATTTATAGGGTGATAAGCCATTCACATTTCCAACTTCACCATAACCTATGCGTAATTTTAACTCGTCGAAACCACTATTTTTCATAAAATTTTCTTTATGAATATTCCATGCTAAGGCTACTGAGGGGAAATAGCCCCAACGGTCATCCGGATTTAATTTTGATGATGCATCGGCTCTTAATGTAGCTGTTAATAAATACTTATCATTGTATTTATAATTTAACCGTCCAAAATAAGATAGTAATACTTCTTTTGATTTATCTATTTGTTCATAATCTGCTATATTTCGTTGAAATTTATAGTCATCAAAATGTGTGCTGCTATATTCAAATGACTGGTATGAATAACCTGTCATAAATGAGACATTATGTTTGTCAAAATCTTTTGAATAGGTGAGATAAGCATCTAATAACTTATTAGTATTGTCGCTGCTATAGCGGTTATGGACACCTTGCCAACTAGCATCACTTGTAGGCATATCAGGAGATTTGATACTATGACCATCACTTTCGGCCTTATCTATGCCCAAATTTAAGCTGGCTGTAACGTCGGGGAAGAAGTGTAATTTATAATCAAATTTAGTATTTCCCATAAAACGGTTAACATAGGAATAGTCATCAGTTAAATTAATTAATGCAACAGGGTTGGTTGGTGCCAAACTGTACTGTAAATTTGTATTCGGGTCTATCCAACTATAATAGCCATCAAAAGGTGAATTTTGATCATAAACAGGTTTAGTCGGATCAAAAATTATAGCGGAACCAATAGCATCGCGATTAGCAAAATGATTTTCTGTATACATTCCACGCGCATTAATATCAACAGTCAAATGATCATCAAATATGCTGGGATGTAAATTTAAGGCTGCTGTTGTTCGTTCAAAAGCATCGGTTTTTAAAATTCCATCTTGATTGGTGTAGCCCATTGAAAAACGTGTTGGCACATTAAATAAACTGCCACTTGCGCTAAAATTATGTTCAATGCTAATGGCAGGTTGATAAATTTCTTTTTGCCAGTTTGTAGTATATATTAAAGTATTTGTAGGATCATTCGGATCGGGCATGCCAATTAAACTGATACTGTTAGGATCACCCTTTTGATATACTAAATCAGAAAATTGATATGAATTGAGTACATCAACATATTTGTAAGGTTGTGAAAATGATTGACTTAATGAATAATTAAAATGGAAATCGTTTTTCTTGCCTTTTTTAGTGGTGATCAAAACAACCCCATTGGCTGCTCTCGCCCCGTAAATAGCAGTAGCAGATGCGTCCTTTAAAATTACAATACTTGCAATATCTTTCGGATTGACGAAGTTTAAGTTATTTCTTGAACCGGATACGCCTCCTCCTAATGGTACGCCATCGACTACATAAAGTGGTTCGTTAGTTAGTGATAAGGAACTTAATCCGCGAATGTTGATTTTGGCACCTTCGCCGGGAGCGCCACTGGGAGGCACAACGGTAACGCCTGCAACTTTGCCTGTTAATAAACTTTCTGCACTTGTGACAGGTCCTTTATTAAAGTTTTTTGAAGTAACTTTATCAACTGAACCTGTTAAATCTGATTTTTTTGCACTACCATAACCAATGATAACAATCTCATTGAGTTTTTGATTATCTTCTGATAATTTGACGTTCATAAAAGGTTTTGCAGGTAAAATTTTAGTTTTATATCCTACAAAACTAAATTCTAATTGGGCTTTGACAGGGATGTTTTTTAAAATGAATTTTCCATCGAAATCCGTGGCAGTACCTTGATGGTCACTTCCCACAACCAAGATGTTAACACCTGGTAAAACTTCACCTGTTTTTTGATCTGTTACAATCCCATTAACCTGCATTTGTGCTTGGCTCAATAGGGGTATTATCAGCAACAAGGATAGGAGATATGTTTTTAAATTATTCATTGAGTTTGTTTTTTACATTAATATTAATTAACTATAAACTTATTATTTCAAGTTGTTAATATAAGATTGGTTACATTTTTACTTCACGCTTATAAATGTAAATAAAAAACTTAACAAAAAACAAACAAAAATCAGTTTTGTTACACGAAAACGTTTTCGTAAATTGTTAAAAGTGTTATTTTTATGCAAAAAATCACAAAAAAAATTTTTTATGTCTGTAAAAGTTACTTTAAAAACAATTGCCAAACAATTAGGTTATTCTGTTTCTACTATTTCGAAAGCTTTGAATAATAGTGATGAAATAAGCCTGCAAACCAAACAAAAAATATTAGCTTATGTTCAAGATGTAGGTTATCAGCCTAATAATTTAGCCGTAAGTTTACAACGGCAACGTACCATGACTATTGGTGTAATTGTTCCTGAGTTAGTACACCATTTTTTTTCGCGTGTCATTAGCGGGGCTGAAAATTTTGCGACGCATGCCGGTTTTAAATTATTAATTTCAATGTCTAATGATGAATGGGATAAAGAACGCCAAATGACAGAATTATTAACAAATGGTTATGTTGACGGTTTATTGGTTTCTGTAGCAAAACAAACTTTTGAAAAAGGTAATTTTGATCATTTTTCAAGCTTAATCGAACATAATTTTCCATTAGTTTTCTTTGATCGGGCACCTTATGGAATAACTGTCGATAAAGTAACTATTAATGATATTGAAGGTGGATATATAGCTGTCAAACATTTGATTGAGAAAGGCGCAAAAAAAGTAGCTATTTTAACTACGCCAAAGCATATTAGTGTTGGAGCAGATCGCGAAAAAGGTTATAAAAAAGCTTTAATTGAAGCCGGATTGTTACCTGATGAAAATCTTATTTTTCGTATTGACGAGCGCGCTCCCATAAGAGAACAAATCGAACTGATGTTTAAGCAGAAGGCTTTGCCTGATGCAGTTTTTGCTGTTAATGAAAAGTATGCGGCTTTGACTTTAAAATTAGCTGTACAACAAGGCTTGAATGTCCCTGATGATCTAATGGTTATAGGTTTTACTGATGGCTTTATTTCAAAATCCACTACTCCCAGCTTATCAACTATTGCACAACATGGCTTTGAAATGGGTGAAAAGGCAATGGAAATATTATTAGAAAAAATTGAAGACAAATCGGCTTTAAACAATCCTAAATCAGTTATTATCCCAACTAATTTAGTAGAACGCGAGTCAACAAAAAAAGTTTAAGATGCTCAGTTTAAATCTCTTGTACTGTGACAATTAATCCGGAATTTTTCTAAGTATTTTTATAAAGTCATTTATTTAATCATAAACGTATTAGCATCATTTAAAAAATGTAAATAATAAACTATTGAAAGAAATAATTTGTTGCCAAAGCAAGTTTGCACAATATGTATTAAGTATGTGATTATACATTTTGTTTAATACAGTTCTAATATTTTAACAATTCAGATCAAATTATTTGTTTTTTCAGATCATATCGTTTTCCAAAACTAAATATTTTGCTTGTTAATTTGATTAATCATTTTTCAAATAAAAAAAATAGTTTATATTTGCCTTATCAGTTGATAGAAGACTGTTTGCATTTTTACTTCACACTAAATTTTCAGAGTATATCTACTTTGAAATAATTGATATTGCTTTTATTATATTTTTTTCCGCAAGTTTTATTAGAATAATACCGGATTAATAAAAGCCATTGTTTATTATTTAATGTAAATAGTTTTATATGAAAAAGAGAAAACTGTCCTTTTGGGAGATTTGGAATATGAGTTTCGGATTTCTCGGGATTCAATTCGGGTTCGCCCTTCAAAATGCTAATGTTAGCCGTATTTTTGAAACTTTGGGCGCCAAAATAGATGAAATTCCAATTTTATGGATTGCAGCACCTTTAACCGGTTTGTTGGTACAACCCATTATCGGTTATATGAGTGATCGCACTTGGACCAGATTAGGACGAAGACGTCCTTATTTTTTGGTTGGTGCAATTTTATCTACTATTGCCTTATTTATTATGCCTAATTCGCCTGTTTTATGGGTAGCGGCTTTGATGCTTTGGATTTTGGATTTATCTATCAATATTTCTATGGAACCTTTCAGAGCATTTGTAGCTGATAATTTAAATAATGAACAACGTACCCAAGGTTTTGCCATGCAAAGTTTTTTTATTGGTGTTGGAGCAGTAGTTGGTTCTATATTACCTTGGTTATTAACTAATATTTTCCATGTAAACAATACAGCACCAGAAGGTATCATTCCTGATTCTGTTAAATGGTCATTTTATATTGGTGGTATCGTTTTTTTGACAACAGTTTTGTGGACAGTTTTCAAGTCAAAAGAATATAGCCCTGAAGAAATGAAAGCTTTTCATCAAAACAATGAGAAAAAGGTAGTTTCGTTAAATTTCTCTGAAAATATTAAAACAAAATTACAAAAGTCCGGTTGGATTTTACTTATCATTGGTACAATGTTTTGGGCATATTTGGTAAAAAATGAATTGGATAAAGCCTTGTATATTTTAGCTGGCGGATTAATTTTAGTAGGTTTTTCATTTTTAATCTCATTTGTATTAATTAAAATAAATTTTACGAATGCTTTTACACAAATCAATGTAGATTTGATGAGTATGCCCAAAACCATGCAACAATTGGCTTGGGTACAATTTTTTACCTGGTTTGCATTATTTGCTATGTGGATATTCACGACGCAAGCCGTTACACATCATATTTTTCATGCCACAGATACGACCTCAAAATTATATAATGAAGGTGCTGATTGGGTAGGTGTATTGTTTACAGTATATAACGGTATAGCTGCAGTTGTAGCTTTTTTATTACCTGTCATTGCCAAGAAAACCAGTCGAAAGTTTACGCATTTCTTGGCGTTAATTTTAGGTGGATTAGGTTTATTATCCTTTTATTTTATAACTAATCATTATTTGCTTTTGACATCTATGATAGGTGTCGGTATTGCTTGGGCAAGTATTTTATCAATGCCTTATGCCATGCTGTCTAGCGCATTGCCACCCGAAAAAATGGGATATTATATGGGCGTTTTTAACTTTTTTATCGTTATTCCTCAATTGATTGCCGCTACGATTCTTGGTTTTATGGTCAGTAAATGGTTTCATAACGACCCTATTTATGCTTTGGTAGTAGGAGGTTTTTCAATGATTTTTGCTGCGTTATTAACTTTAAAGGTAAATGATAATGACAAATCATAAAGCTATAATATTCGATTTAGACGGTGTGATTGTCGATACGGCAAAATATCATTTTATAGCATGGCAGGAAATTGCCCGTCAATTGGGTATCAATTTTACCAAAATGGATAATGAATTGCTCAAAGGCGTGAGCCGGGTTCAATCTTTGGAAATCATATTGGAACTGGGGCAGAAATCACTCAATCAATCAGAGAAAGATGCCATTTTAGAAGCCAAAAATACCCATTATTTAGAACTGATATCTCAAATGAATAAAGATGAAATGTTGCCCGGCATAAAAGAATTGTTATGGGATTTAAAACAAAGTAACATCCCTTTTGCTTTGGGCTCTGCCAGTAAAAACGCTAGGCGAATATTAGAAGCGCTAAATATTGCCGATTGGTTTACCGCCATAGTGGACGGTAATGATGTAAGTAAAGCCAAACCCGATCCGGAAGTGTTTTTGACAGCAGCCAAACGTTTAGGTAAGCAGCCGGAACATTGTATTGTTGTAGAAGATGCCCAAGCGGGTATTTTGGCGGCAAAAAATGCCGGCATGAAAGCCATAGGTATCGGTCAGCCGGAAAATTTGCAACAGGCAGATATGGTTTTACCCGACACCAAATATTTGACCATCAATACTTTTAACGAATTGTAAATTAGAAAATTTTTATGAACAAAGCATATATTATACCCGATGAGTGGGCGATCATAGAAGAAGGTTTTAAACCGGAACGTGTGCCGGCATCCGAAAGTGTTTTTAGTATCGGCAACGGTTATATGGGGCAACGAGCAAATTTTGAAGAAGATTATTCCGGCAAATCATTGCAAGGGAATTATATTGGCGGTATTTATTATCCGGATAAAACCCGTGTCGGTTGGTGGAAAAACGGCTATCCCGAGTATTTTGCCAAAGTGCTAAACGCCCCGAATTGGATTGGTATTCATATCAAAATTGAGGATGAAATCTTGGATTTGAACCGTGTCAAAGTTTTGTCTTTTCGGCAAGAACTCAATATGAAGGAAGATTGGCTCAAACGTAGTTTTCGCGTAAAATTTCCTTCCGGAAATATTTTGGATGTTGAAAGTCAGCGTTTTATCAGTATGAAACGCAAGGAATTGGGTGTGATTAAATATCGAATGAAATCTGAAAATTTTTCGGGCAAGATTCAAATTTCACCTTATATCGATGGCGGTATCAAAAATCAAGATGCCAATTATGATGAATTTTTCTGGAAAATTAATGACATTGAAACCAATAGCAAACAAGCTTTTGTAAGTTCCGAAACTTTAAAAACCGGCTTTAAAGTTTGTACGGCTATGCAGAATCTTTTCATTTTAAACGGACAAGAATTTTATCCTGAAAAGACGATTCACAAGAAAGAAAAAAGCGTTGGTTTTCAATATGATATAAAACTGTCGGAAGGCGATGAATTGACCTTATACAAATATGCCGCCGTTACGCAATCGATGAATTATGATGAAAATGCCTTAAAACCGGCAGCACAAAAAGTGCTTGATGAAGCAGTTGCCACCGGTTATGAAAACTTATTGGAAGAGCAAAAAACAGCTTGGCAAAAAATCTGGGAAACGGCAGATATTGAAATCAAAGGCGACATCAAAGCCCAACAGGGGATTCGCTTTAATATTTTGCAACTCAATCACACTTATACCGGCGAAGATGCCCGATTAAATATTGGTCCGAAAGGTTTTACCGGCGAAAAATACGGCGGTAGCACCTATTGGGATACCGAAGCTTATTGTATTCCTTTTTATTTGAGTACCAAAGACAGGCAGGTGGCTAAAAATCTATTGCTGTATCGTTACAATCATTTAGGCAAAGCCATTGAAAATGCCGAAAAATTGGGTTTTACTAACGGTGCCGCATTATATCCGATGGTCACGATGAATGGCGAAGAGTGTCATAATGAATGGGAAATTACTTTTGAGGAAATCCATCGCAACGGTGCAATGGTTTATGCTATTTATAACTATGTCAATTACACCGGCGATTACGATTATATTGTGCAAAAAGGCATGGAAGTCATCATCGCGATTGCCCGTTTTTGGCAACAGCGCGCCAATTTTTCTACCGATAAAAATAAATATGTGATTTTGGGCGTTACAGGTCCCAATGAGTACGAAAACAATGTGCATAATAATTTCTATACCAATTATTTGGCAAAATGGAATTTAGAATATGCCTTGGAAAATTTGGAACACCTAAAACAAGAATATCCTGTTGATTATCAGCGGATTATTGATAAGACAAACTTGACGAAAAAAGAAACGGGACAATGGCAAAAAGTAGCATCTGAAATGTATTTTCCGTATGATGATAAACGCCAAATATTCTTACAGCAAGATGGGTTTTTAGATAAAGAAATCATACCGGCAAGTGCCTTGTCACCGACAGAACGCCCTATCAACCAACATTGGTCATGGGATAGAATTTTACGCTCATGCTATATCAAACAAGCGGATGTTTTACAAGGATTGTATTTTTTTGAAAATCGTTTTAATCAAGAAGATTTAACCCGTCATTTCGATTTTTATGAGCCACTGACAGTTCACGAATCGTCACTATCACCTT
>WGBX01000041.1 GCA_015494075.1 Flavobacteriaceae bacterium | reverse complement strand
TTATTGTATAATATTATTTAAAATCACCATATGAAATCAAAATTATTTATTTTATTAAGCTTTTTTATGATAAATTGGAGTTTGATAGCTCAAATTGATTATAAAACAGCAGTTTTTCAAAACCAAGAGAATTTTTTTGAGGTCGTTAAAACTCAGAGAAATTACTTTAAAAATTTGTTTTTGCAAGGAAAAGTTACTCATAAAACCGAAAAGGCTTACAAACAGTTTGAAAGATGGGTTTATTTGTGGCAAGATCGTATTAATCCTGATGGAAGTTTACCACAAGCAGATCAACTTTTACCTAAAAAAAGTTTTGTGAAACAATTATTCCAAACTCCAAGTCAATCGGTAGCTCAAAAACAAAGTCTCGATACTTGGACTATGGTAGGCCCTTCTCAAAATGTAAACGAAAATGGCTATCAAGCTTACCCGGGAATGGGCCGTGTCAATGTTATAGCAGTAGATCCGACAAAAGAACAAATTATGTTTTTAGGAGCAGCAGCCGGCGGTGTTTGGAAAACTACAGATGGCGGACAAACATGGGAGCCAAAAGGTGACCAATTTTCAGGAATGGGTATTACAGATATACAAATTGATCCTACTAATGCACAAACAATTTATGTAGCTACGGGTGATGCCGATGGTTATAGTATTACTTCAATTGGCATTTTAAAATCAACCGACGGCGGCAATACTTGGCAACCAACCGGTTTGGTTTATTCATTAGCTGATAATAAATTTGTTTACAAATTATCATTTGCTGCAAATAATCCTCAAAAAATCTTTGCGCTCGTAAGTGATCAGATAAAATTCTCAACCGATGGCGGAACCAACTGGCAAAATGCTAATGTAGATTACAGTCCTTATGCACCTTATAGTGCACATTTTCAAAGTATTGTGTTTGATCCGGATGATGCCAATAAAGTCATAGTTTCAGATTATTGGGGCGGGTTGTATGTCTCAACTGATGGTGGTAGCAATTTTGCATTGCATCAAACTATAACAGGAGGAAACAGCAGAAACAAATTGAAACTTGCTGTTAGTCCTAATGATTTGGATTATTTTTATGGACTGGACGATGTAGGTAATTTTTTTAAATTTCGTTTTGACATGGGTGGAACCGATAATGATAGGGTTTCAACAACCGTTATTTCAGGATTCAATTCACAAGGAAGTTATAATATGACTTTAGCTATATCGCCTACTGATAAAAATAAAATAATAGCAGCCGGAGTCAGAGGTTATGTCTCTTCTGATAATGGACAAAGTTTCAATGTCAAATTAAATCCTTATAACGATCCTCCCGGCATAGGATTTTATGTACATCCCGATCATCATTATGTTGCTTTTTTAAGTGATGGAGAAACAATAATTGATGCTCATGACGGTGGTGTTCATAAAGGTGGTTTTTCATCTGACAATTGGACCGATTTGTCTAATGGGTTGGTAATAACACAATCATATGATATTGCTATTACACAAGCACTAAATGGCGATGACTTTATGATGGCTAACCAAGATAATGATGGTTTTTCAAAAGTAACAAAAGACGGCTTACGACAATGGGTAGCAGTAGCTGCCGGTGACGGTACAACTGCCGGTATTGATTATGCCAATCCGGATATACGTTACATTGGCGGTACTTATGGAGCTTTGTATCGTTCTATGGACGGTTTTTCTTCTAGTGCTTTTGGTACAACAATACAAAACCCGTCATATGATGCCTCTTTTATTTCACCAATGGTTATTAATCCTACACAACCGGCTATTATTTATGCTGCTAAAAATGATTTGTACAAATCAGTAGATAACGGTGATAATTGGGTTGCTTTAAATTGCCCGCAAAAACCGGTGAGACACCTTAGTGCCGCACCATATAATAGTAGTACCTTATTATGTGCTATTAATTCTTCCGGTATAGGCGCATACAGTAAAGACGACGGCACAACATGGCAAACCTTAACAACACCGCAAAACGAACCTTTAAACTCTCTGATAGCGGCACCTGATACCCAAACATTTTATGCAACTGTCCCTTCTTATGCCGGAGATAAAGTAATTAAGTCAATAGATGGCGGACAGAATTGGACGACTATGAACAATGGATTAGATGGAATTTTAGCAAAGCGTATTGTTTTAAAAACAGATGAAGATAATGAAACGCTATTCCTAGGAACAGAGTTAGGTGTATATTGGAAAAACAATACTATGACTAATTGGGAAAAACTCGGATTAGGTTTACCAAATGTTATTGTTACAGATTTACGTATCAATTATGCCACCCAAGAACTTTATGTAGGAACTTACGGTCGTGGTTTATGGAAAGTGTCAGTTGCCAATACGCAAGCCGTCAATTTTGAAAAGACAGAACAACCAAAAGTGTATCCTAATCCTATTTCAAATAATGATGTATTACATGTAGATTTGCCCGAAACTATAGATCAGTCAAATCAAATTAACTATATTATTTATAATACAATTGGAGGTATTATTAAACAAGGTAAATTGTATAAAATGCAGAATACCATAAACTTACAAGAAGCAGCCAAAGGATTGTACTTTATTAAATTATATAATGGTAATAAACAAATGGTACAAAAGTTGATTGTTAATTAAAGACTTAATTTTTCATCCGGTTGTTTAACCGGATGAATTTTAAAAAAAATAACTTATGAAATATTTATCAATGGTTTTAAGTATACTGATTTCCGGTTTGTCTTTTCAAAGCTGCGATCAGAATATTGGAGAAATAACTAATGTAAAAAAATCAGCAGTATTTCCGGGGGTAGAACATGGTAATTTTTACTATAAATATACTGCTGCTGTTCATTTAAACAAACCCGTTTTCGTCGATTCTGTAATCATAACTAATGAAAAAAACACATTGCAATTAGCAAAATTTAGTTTAATTAAAAAATCTGACGGCAAAATTATCAATACTGACAAAGAAATCCCTAAGGGAGACTATTATTTTAGTGCTGAGGTTTTAAAAATGCCGGATTTAGAACAAACTAATGATAAATTAGTTGTCCAAGTCCATTATCATAATAATGAATATATTTTAAGTAAGCCGGTAGAAGATAGTAAACCTATTATGTATAAATAATTTTTTTAGTTAATAAATTTGTAATATTTCAAATATTTATCTTATTTTCGCAAAAAAATAATT
>WGBX01000040.1 GCA_015494075.1 Flavobacteriaceae bacterium | reverse complement strand
TTTTATAACCCAATAAGATTAAGACCTAATTACAATATTATATGTCATTTACTTTTAACTTGAAAAAAATAGAAATATGAAATATTAAAAAAAAAATTAAATTTAAACCTCTCTAAAAATGATCAAAAATATCAAACATTAAATTCTGTAATGCTCTCTTATATTTCGGCATTAATTTACAGAATAAAATCTATGAAATCAATACTCACAAAGCTTATAGCATCAATAGCTGTAATAGTAACTGCATCTTGTCAAAAAGAAAAGCCTTTGTCAAATAGCAGCGAGCCAACGCCTCCAATAGTTTATGTTGCCGGCGATGGAAGTGGAAATTTTAATTGCAATGGTATTAATGACCAGATAGAAATAAATGCCGCTTTAGATTATGTTGCACAGCATCCGGAATATACAACTGTACATTTAAAAGGAAACAATACCTATTGGATAAATGAACCTATTTATATTTCCGGCAACACCATATTGGAAGGTGACGAAAGCGCCATTGTTAAATTGGTAAATAATGCAAATTGGCAAACCCAATTTAAACCCCTTATAGGTCAAAAAGGAACTGTTTTAGAAGAAATCATGCCGGATCAAAGCATAAAAACCGGAAATATTACTATTCGTGGCTTTGAACTTAATGGCAACAGAGCCAACCAAGCTGAGCCTTCGGGACAGAGTTATTATAGGATGATTCAACTTCAAAATTGCTATAATGTTACCATAAATGACATGTATATTCACAACGGACTAGCCGACGGTATAATCCTGGAATTTGGTGTAGATTTAAACAAAAATGAAACTATTTACAATATAAATTCAAAATTTTATAACAACCGGATTCACAATGATGGACATGACGGCATATATGTTGGACAAGCAACCAATTTTGAAATTTATGATAATATCATCACAAATACCCGAACAGATGCTAGCATCAGAGTGCAAAATTGTAATAACCTTAAAATCTATAATAACATTACAGGCAATGCACCGGATAGGCGCATGTCCGGATCGGCAGCTGTTCATGTTATGAATTATGGCAACGTCCCTGTTGATGATATTGAAATTTTTAATAATTTTTTCTATGGCAACCAAGATTGGCATGGCATCTGGTTAGAACAACTAACTAGGGGTGGCGCAGCAAATTTAAATACACATACAGGTGTCTACATTCATCATAATGTTATTTCCCAATACAATCTGGCAGGTATCGGAATTTATGGTTTTAATAACACACGTATCGAAAACAATCTCATTGAAATAAGTGCAACAGATGCAGGCATTACTTTTTATCAAGGTGATCCTGTTAATACGTCAATATCCGGATTTACCACCTATGTTAAAAACAACATAATTGTCAGAAATGCCACTTACGGAATTGACAACCAACAACCTGCAATTCATACATTCATTTCAAACTATAACAATATTTATGGTAATATCAACGGCTATTATAACAATGTGTCTTCTACAACCGATATATACACAGACCCGTTACTAGCTTGCGAATACGAATTATATGGTAGATATTACAATGTTACCAGTTATAATATTTTTAAACCTATTTGGCAAAATGCTGATGGAATAGAAGATAGTGAAAATCCTATTTGCAAAACCGACTTAGGCGCCAATGAAGTTTGGCAGATTTATCATTTGAAATCAAAAAATGGCCGGTGGAACGGTACAGAATGGATAAATGATAATTATTCAAGCCCTTGTATTGATGCTGGCGATCCTGCTTCTGATTACGCCAACGAACCTTTACCCAACGGAAACGTCATAAATATAGGAGCTTTTGGTAATACCACAAAAGCCTCTAAATCATAGTAATAATTACAAAAAAATAAAACTAAACAATCAATTATTTATCAAATTATCATATTTTTTGATACTTTTGTATAAAATTACAATTATTTAAACTAAAAATCTTAACTATCACATTATTTAATACTATTATTGTTTTAATTTTATTTAAAAATTCACCTTAATCAGAATACCATTATACTATACAGATAACTTATAAACACTAACCAATTTATACCTAAATAAAAACATAATTAAAATTTATAAACATGAAACAAAAAATTAGTATTATTACTGTTTTAATAGGATTTAGCCTCCTATTATCTTGTAACAACACACAAGAAAAAACGACAAAAAATGAAAAAGCAGCTACTGAACATCCAAAAGTAAATCACAAAAAAAATTGTAAAGATGTACATTGGTCATATCATAATGCTGAAACCGGTCCTGAAAATTGGAAAAATCTTTGCGATGGTTTTTCTGATTGCGGTGGCAAATCCCAATCACCAATAAATATTGATACAAAAGACGTTGTACAATCCAAAGATTTGAAAGCTATTGAATTCAATTACGGAAAATCAAATGTTGATATAATTAATAACGGCCATACCGTACAATTTAATGTTAATGGTAAAAATCTCGCAAAATTAAATGATAAAGACTACAAACTGCTACAATTTCATTATCATAGTTTAAGCGAACATACTGTCAATGGAAAACATTTTCCAATAGAAGTGCATTTTGTACATAAATATTCTGATAAAGATTATGCTGTTATCGGTATAATGTTTGTCGAAGGTAAAGAAAATCCCTTATTCAAAAAATATTTAAATCAGTTTCCTACTCATGAAGGCGAATACCAATCGGATGAAACAATTGACTTATTAAGTTTACTACCCAAAAACAAAGATTATTATTATTACAATGGTTCATTAACAACACCACCTTGTTCTGAAATTGTTAGTTGGTATGTATTAAAAAATCCAGTTGAAGCATCAAAAGAACAAATTAAAAAATTCTCTGAAATTTTACATAACAATTACAGACCGGTATTACCTCTCAATGGTAGAAAAGTTAAAGAATTTAACCAATAATAACTTACTTCTGGCCAAAATCATTAGTTACAGATAATATCAAAAATACACAATGCTTATTAATAAGATTTGTATATTAATTAATATCAACAATATAGCTGTAAATTAAATATAAACTAACCATAATGAGGTTATTAAAAACAATGTATGATAAATTAATACTAAAAAATCTATTTTATCTAACTGTTATCTACCAGTTATTACTGTTTACAAGTTGTGACCGCCAGGAAAATAACGATCTGAACGAATTTGGTTTATTAACTAAAAACATTGAAGTAGATGGCATATCAAGACGGTATGCCATCTATATACCACAAGGTATAGAAACATTATCTGTTCCGCTAATATTTGAACTACATGGCGGCGGCATATATATTGAAGATATGACCGGTGAAAGCGGATACAAATCGCCCTATAAATTATGGATGAATCTTGCCGATCAGCAAAAATTTATTGTTGTCTACCCCGAAGGATTAAATGGCGCTTATAATAGTCCTTCTTGGAATGATTGTCGTGCAGATTGTATTATTAATTCAGATGCCGACGATGTACATTTCATTGCAGAATTGATAAACAAAATTGCATCGCGGTATCCAATTGATCAAAATCGTATCTACGTATCAGGCACTTCAAACGGTGGCTTTATGGCGCAAAGATTAGGTGTTGAATTAAGCAATAAAATTGCTGCAATAGCTTCTATTGCTGCTGCTAAGCCGGCTGTTTCTAAATGCAATCCGCCATCTAAGCCTATACCTGTTTTATTTATGAACGGCACAAATGACAATCACATGCCATACAATGGCGGTACTATTGGTGATCCTCCGGATCCGGATCATGGAACGGTTTTATCAACTGATAAAACTATTGAATATTGGATAAATTTTAATCAAACCGATACAATTCCTGAAACTTACACCTACACTGATTTAGACACAAATGACGGCGGCATTGTACAAAAATTTTCCTATAAAAACGGAAACGGCGGCACAGAAGTTATTTTATACAAAATTAATGGTGGTGGCCATTCTGCGCCCAGTATTAAAGAACAATATTCCGACATTTTTGAACAATATTTTAATAAACAAAATCATGATATCGAAATGACAACAGAAGTTTGGGATTTTTTTAAAAACAAATCGCTTAATCCTTAAAAATGCCTAAGAATATAAATATCTTAATACCACTCCCTTCATATGGTTTCGATCCTTCTGAAACAGCAATACCTTGGAAGATTCTAACCAATAATGGCATCAAAATAACATTTGCAACACCTAACGGTAACATGGCCCATGGAGATCAGATAATGTTAAGTGGAAAAAAATTGGGAATATTTAAAACTATTTTAAAGGCTAGAAAAGATGCAGTTGAAGCTTATAAATTAATGTCAAATAGTGTTGAGTTTAAACAACCCATAGCTTATAATAATATACAAACTTCCCTTTATGATGGTATATTTTTACCCGGAGGACATGATAAAGGCGTCAAAGAATATCTTGAAAGTAAAATTTTACAAAATATCATACCTGATTTTTTTCAAAATAATAAAAAAGTTGGAGCCGTATGCCACGGCGTTGTGCTCTTGGCGCGTAGTAAAAACCTTACAACTAATAAATCCGTAATTTACAATTATAAAACAACAGCATTATTAAAATCGCAAGAACTATTAGCTTACAATTTAACCAGATTTTGGCTAAATGATTATTACTTGACTTATCCGGGAATGACCGTTGAAGATGAAGTCAAATCTGCTTTAATAAATCCTTCTAATTTTATACATGGACCGTTACCGGTTTTCAGAGATACCGAAAATAATTACAAACCAGGTTTTATTGTTAAAGATAAAAATTATATATCAGCAAGATGGCCGGGCGATATCTATACATTAAGTAATGCTTTTTTAAAGTTACTAATATCAAATAGTTAATAAGCATCAAATATTAAATAACATATCTCCTACGCTATTGCAAAATCTAATATATAATCTGCCTTATAGTTTATAGAATTTTTCTACCTTTGTTATTAAAAGTAAAGCTTTTTATATATTGATTTTACCGCAATATCAGATAAACTATCATTACAATTAAAATAAAAT
>WGBX01000039.1 GCA_015494075.1 Flavobacteriaceae bacterium | reverse complement strand
GTTCAATGAACAGATTAATATATTGCTTGCAGATAATTTTGCCAAAATTCTCAAGGAGAATTTGATCGAATATACAAAAATATTAGATAATGATATTTCTCAAACTAGTGAAAAGGTTATAGATGTCCAACATATAATACGAGAAATTTCACATAGTCTTAATACTCCTCTTGCTCAAATTGAAGCAATTGTATTACGCCTCCAAGATGAATATCCTAAAAAGATTCATCCTAATTTATATGAATCTTTAATTAGGATAGGTAGTGCAGTAAATTTATGCAAATCAACGATCTATGCTTTTAGAGAACTAGTAAAAATAGTTGAACCTAGCCGTGAGGTATGGGAACCTCGATCCATAAAACAGAACATTGAAGATGCCTTAAAAATTTATACCTTAAAACATAAAAAGAGGGTTGAGTTTAAAGTCCAATTACCAGAAAAAATCGATGGATATTCAATAAATTATATAACTGCTATTTTGCTACCAATTGTTGAGAATGCAGTGGAAGCAGTGAATGAAAATGGCCGTATAGTTATTGATGCACACAAACAAGATAATAAGCTTCAGTTGATAATTAAGAACACACTAACATCTCACATGCCTAGACCAAAAGAGGATATTTTTCGTCCTGGTTTCACTACTAAAGAAGATCATGAAGGCATGGGGTTGTCCATTGTAAAGGACTTACTTTGTTCAGTTCAAGGAACAATAACATATAACATAAGAGGAACAACTATTTCATTTTCTATCAGTTTGCCAATTAAATAAGGAGACTTTAATGTGTATCGAAGTAATAGTTGTAGATGATAATAGAAATGCAGCGGATGAATATGCTCAATTTATAAAACTAAAAACTCGATTAAATACGATTGCCACAGATGCTCCTGATGATGCTTTGAACATCGTGAAAAACAATCCAATAAAGGTCGTCATTCTTGACCAAAGGATGCCAAAGATGTCTGGGATTCAGCTAGCAGATGAGCTCTTTAAAATAGACCCTAATATTCAGGCTATAATGCTTTCTGGAGAAGCAGAAACTGATGAAGTTGGTGAGGCATATAATCGGGGTTTTGTAGAATACATTCATAAAAATCAATTAAGTGTCCTGCCGCAAAAGGTATTAACCTATTATGCTAAGTATTTAAAGGAGCTCTCTTTACGGCTCGACCATCATGAGCCTATACAAATTTATCAAGAAAGAAAAGGAAATTTTTGGGGAGAAAAGTTTAGAGTTAAAATTAAAATTGCTAGTATCATTTTATTAAATGAGGAATGGATTTTCGAAGACGATTGGCGGACTATCATGACTATCAGAGCTGGTGAAAAGCGTCGAGAAATTGATCAGATTGATATTACTAAACAATTTATCCATGAGTCTTCAATAGAAACTAAGTTAGCAAATGAGTTAGGCATTGACTTAGAAAAGATTCCAATTATTAAAGGGAAGATTGAACATGCTATTATTCAACGATATAAGGCATGTACGTTTAAAACACAAACAGAGACTATTAAACTTATGCGCGAATATAGCCTGCCTCCTGAACCTACCCATCCTAATAAACTTCATGTTGTATCGCGTCAATTTCAACGGGCTTATATATATCGTATGTTTCGTTGTCTTTTAATAAAAGAATGTGACTGTTGTAATCAAAGTTCAATTTTTCCAGTATGTATCTACCAATTAACAACAAAAATCAAAACAAGACAAATAGATACTTTAAGCACAGGAGAAACAAAAATTATTGACACTGGTATTGAGAATTATTAATTGTGGAGTATTTTGTTGGCGCTAACAAACGGGTGCACTTGACCGCCATTCCGCTGCCCCCTTCGGGCTTGCTCCATGTCGGCAAGTGACCCTTGGTCGTTAGGTTGTGATAGGAGACAAAAATATGGAATGGATTATTGAAAATAAAGAATGGCTATTTAGCGGTGTTGGAATAGCACTTATTTCGTCACTTATTTGGTTATTTCGTAGCAAGAAAGAAAAAAGCAGAAACCAGAAGAATAGCCAATCAGTTAGCTGGGTAACAGCTGGTGGAAATGTAAATATCAACCAAACAATCACCAAAGACGATAAATTAGAAAAACAAGCATATATAACATTTATGTCGTTAAAACAAATGCCTAGAAGATTACAAGAAGCAATAAATTCAGGAGCTACAGAGTTTTCGTTCAATGAAGCAAGAAAAGAGATTGAAACGCTCTATGCAATTGCAAGTGCTGATAAAAATGATAGTTTAAAAAATAGACTAATCGAGTTCTCCGATAGATTTAATAATTACATAAAATTGATTAATCAGGCCATTGCAAAAAATGTAACACTGGACCAAGTAAACCAATACCACAGGAAAGAAGTTGTTGATTGGTTTTCTGAGAAAATTTTGAATAGGAAAACCTAACAAGCGGGGGCACTTGAGAGTTTGTCCTTCAAACATGAATTTTTGATTAAATCATATGAATAAGGTTTGCTGGACAGACTCTTGACCGTCAATCTGCGGGTGGCTTTGCCCTTGTGGATTGTTGGCAGGTGACTTTGGTCATTATGATTGAAAAATATGAAAAGAAATTTTGAAATTTGGGGGTTACGTATAGAAATACTAGGGTTTGTTTCACTCCTGCTTGGAACTTTTTGGCAAACAAATTTTTCTGGATGGTGGGATAAACAATTACTCGAATGGCAATACTGTATACAACATGAAGTAAACTTAGCTATTCTTGATTCGTTACAAAAAATCTCAAATATTCAAGTAGCAGAAGATAAGCAAAGAAAGAAAAAGATGGCAAAAAGTGTAGCGGAAAAAATAGAGTATGCCCGCTCATACCTATACAGAGAAAGAGAAAAAAGATATAGAGCAATGGATATTGGACAGGCATTGTTATTTTCCAGGATTGAAGAGTTTCTAATGATTTTTGGTGTTATTTGTTTTTTAGTAGGCAAATATATAACTTTGCAGGGTGTAAAAAAATATACTGTCAAAGGGGGAAAGACCTAACAAGCGGGTGCACTTGACCGCTATTCCGCTGCGGCCTTCGGCCTTGCTCCATAGCGGCAAGTGACCCTTGTCGTTCGGCTATATGAAATAATGATTATGAATGATTTTACTAAGTCATTAGAAGAAGGTGTTAAAAATTTTTTAGATCTACTTGACGGGCCCTATGATACAAAAGAAACGTGCCTTCAGTGTTATCTGTCATCATTTCTTCTCATGAAAAAATTTGAAATAAAGCAAGAAAAATGTTTCTTACTCGATCAAAACGTGGCTAGCCTTGATAGAAAAAAACTTGAGATAGGACAATTGCTACCAAACGATGAAGAAAAGAATATTTTTAAGAAAAAAATTAGAATCGATTTAATGATTTCAAATGCAAACACGTTATTGGAATTAAAAGTTGTAAAATATGATGAATTAAAACAAATACATTGTTACCCATATGTATATAGAAACGGTAATATAAGTGACTATTGTTTTGATATTAAAGTAATTCAAAATTCGATTAACAATAACAAATCTCTAGCTAGAAATCCTGATATTAAACCGATATTCAAATATAATGGACAACAGTACTTAACTTTCTTTCATGAAGGTCAAATTTGGTACGACCTTATTAAATTATTGGCAATAAAACAGCAAAAAACTGATTATAACAAGTATAAAATTTATCTAGCAGGTATTATAAAAAACTATAAACATAATTCAGATTATTCCAATAATAAATCTTATTTTAATGAAGAATCGGAAGTAAGATGCAAACTAAAGAATTTGTTATACTATTTAAGTGACCAAAACAATGAACAGGTTTCTATTTTACATTATTTTAAAAAAAAGCAAGAAGTTCTAGAAATAAGAAAGATTACGGTATCAATCAGTAATCTGTCTTTTGAAATTAAAGTTTTTCCAAATCAGTCTAATACATGGTATGGTTATTATATTGATATCAAAAACAACAAACAACAAAAAGCCGAACAAATCGCTCCAGCTGACCGCCAACCCGCTGCGCTCCTTGGCGGCAGCTGAGCTTGGTCGTTCGGCGATATAAAAGTGTCATTGCTATATCATGACAACCGTGATATCATCATTTTATGATATTATCATTTAAAGATGGTGGAACGGAAGATATTTTCAATGGAAAAAGAACGAAAAAGGCCAGAAAAAGTTGCCCTGAAAAATTGT
>WGBX01000038.1 GCA_015494075.1 Flavobacteriaceae bacterium | reverse complement strand
ATCTTATATTTGTTGAACTTTGCATACCTAAAGATACAAAATTTTTAGGGACGGGAGAAGAAATTCTCCCGTTTTTTTATATAAAAAAGGCTGCCTTTTGAGACAGCCTCTTTTACTTTATCTTAATTTATAAAATAACCCTAATCCAAGAAAAAATGTATTTTTGTAAAAATATCTTGAATGATCGACTTTGAATTGTTAAAATATTTAATCGGTTTTTTTGTAGTCTCAATTGCAGCATTTCAAATTGCCCGGTTTTTACAACAAAAAATAAACTTTCCATTAATAACCGGACTCATCCTAACAGGAATATTAGCCGGTAGTTCCTTTTTAGATTTTATACCGGAATATGCCTTACCCAAGCTTAATTTTCTTAATGAAATAGCCTTAGCTATTATTGCTTTTTCTGCAGGTGCCGAATTACATTTAGAAGAGTTGCGCAGCCGCCTGAAAAGTATTAAATGGATGACTATTGGCCAACTGGTTGTTACCTTTCTGCTAAGTACACTTTTTGTACTGCTAATTGCAGACTATATACCATTTATGAAAAGCTTTGACTTTAAAATACGATTGGCCATTGCACTCTTATTCGGTACTATTTTTGTTGCTCGTTCACCTTCCTCAGCTATTGCTATAATAAATGAAATGCGCGCCAGAGGCCCTTTTGTTAAAACCGCAATGGGCGTTACAGTTGTTATTGATGTTTTAGTGATTATCTTATTTGCTATCAGCTTTGCCATTGTTAAAACCATTATTATGGGTGAAGCTTTAAATTTGACTTTTTTATTTGTCCTCCTTTTGGAAATTACAATTTCTTTTGGTTTAGGATTTGTATTTGGAAAACTATTAAAATTAATTTTACAAACTAATTTAAATTTTAATTTCAAAGCTATTCTCATTATTGTAACCGGATACAGCATTTATGTTCTCAATCATTGGGTTAGTCATCATATGAGTTTGGCTGGCTATCATTTCGAATTAGAACCACTTTTAATTGCTATTATTGCTAGTTTTTATATAACCAATTATACCGATTATAATCATGAATTTGAAGAGATTTTACTCAAAATAAGTCCTTACATATACATTATCTTTTTTACACTTACAGGCGACTCACTTTCATTGCACACCTTGCTCAATGTAATTGAGATTGCTTTAGTGTTATTTATCGTAAGAGTTCTTTCTTTGATTATAGGTGGTTTTTTTGGTGTTTGGGCAGCAAAAGAAAACCCTGAATATGCTAAAATTGCATGGATGCCATATGTTACACAGGCCGGAGTTGCTATTGGACTAACCACAATGGTGTCGTCTGCTTTTCCTACCTGGGGACATGAATTTGAAACTATTATAATTGCCATTATTGTTATCAACCAACTGATTGGTCCGCCACTTTTTAAATGGGCCATAAAATATGTCGGTGAAGATCATAAAAAACAAGACTTCAAAACCACAGCTGTGGAACATCAAGCTGTAATTTTTAGTTTGGATAGTATCTCCTTAGCACTGGCACGCAATCTAAAAAAACAAGGATGGATAGTCAAAATAGTTACAACACAAAAACAACATAATATTAAAGATATTGATGTTTTGCATGTGAAAGAATATAATAAACAAAATATTGCAACACTCAGCTTAGGCCATCCTGATAGTATAATTTTATTATATCCTGATGATCAAAAAAATTATGAAATAGCCGAATGGATATACGAAACCATAGGTTCTCCAAATATGATTACACGTCTAGAAAGCGGATCTTTTGCTCATAAGTTTAAAGAAATAGGTGTAAAAGTCATTGAGCCTACTGCCGCAATGGTAAATTTATTAGACCATATGGTAAGAGCACCCGAAGCTACCAATATTTTATTAGGTTTTGATAAAAATCAAGATACTATTGATGTTGAAGTTCGTAATAACGATTTGGTTGGCCTCAGAATACGAGATTTACATTTACCGCAAGACATTATAATATTGTCTCTAAAACGACGAGGCAATACCGTAATTACACATGGTTATACCCAATTAAGATTAGGAGATATTTTAACATTTGTAGGATCCAAAAACAGTTTGGAACAAGTACGATTACGATTTGAATATTAAAAAATTAAATGATCGGAGCAACAAAAACAAGCTTTAAAAAATTGTATATTTGCCAAAATTTTTGAGTTATTATTTATGAAAGCAGGAATCGTCGGATTACCAAATGTCGGTAAATCAACCCTTTTTAATTGTTTGTCTAATGCCAAAGCACAATCGGCTAATTATCCATTTTGCACTATTGAGCCTAATATCGGTGTCGTTAATGTACCGGACCAACGCTTAATAGAATTGGAAAAAATTGTTAAACCAGAGCGGGTATTACCTGCCACTGTCGAAATTGTAGATATCGCAGGTTTGGTAAAAGGTGCCAGCAAAGGAGAAGGATTGGGAAATAAATTTTTGGCCAATATTCGTGAAACAGATGCAATTATACATGTTTTAAGATGCTTTGACGATGACAACATCACACACGTAGAAGGAAGTGTTAATCCGGTCAGAGATAAAGAAATAATTGATATTGAACTACAACTTAAAGATTTAGATACCGTAGAAAAACGTATTGATAAAATAAAACGTAAAGCTAAAACCGGAGACAAAGAAGGCCAAAAAGAATATGAATTACTTCTAAAAATCAAAGAAAATTTAGAAAAAGGATTATCAGTCAGAGCAATGGATTTTACACAAGAAAACCGTGAAAAATATATAAATTCATACCAATTACTAACAGACAAACCCGTATTGTATCTTTGTAATGTAGATGAAGCTTCTTTACAAACAGAAAATGACTATGTCAAAGCCGTAAAGGAAGCCGTAAAAGATGAGTCGGCAGAAATAATGGTTTTGGCAGCTGCCACAGAAGCCGACATTATGGAATTAGATACCTTTGAAGAACAAAAAATGTTTTTAGATGATTTAGGTCTGGACGAACCCGGCATAAATAAACTAATTAGATCTGTATATAAACTCCTCAAACAACAAACCTATTTCACAGCCGGCGTGAAAGAAGTTCGTGCTTGGACGATTCCAATTGGTGCAACCGCCCCACAAGCCGCAGGTGTTATCCATAGTGATTTTGAAAAAGGCTTTATCCGAGCCGAAGTAATTTCTTACGATGACTATATTAAATATGGCTCAGAAGCTAAAGTAAAAGAAGCCGGAAAAATGCGCGTAGAAGGTAAAGAATATATCGTTCAAGATGGCGACATTATGCATTTCAGATTTAATGTATAAACAAATTGCTTAATTTGAAATGTTTAAAGCTTTATAAAAAAATATTTAATAACC
>WGBX01000037.1 GCA_015494075.1 Flavobacteriaceae bacterium | reverse complement strand
AGTTATGATTTTATATTCATAAACAGTTTGAGCGGCCATATTTATGGTAAAAAGATAGATCAATACCCAGAATAAATATGTTTTTTTCATCGATTAAATTTTTAAGTTATATGTAAATATAAAAAAAATCTACAAAACCTATTTATCACTTTTAAATAAACTGTAACATTTTTTTAGTGTTTTTTATATTGTAAGCAACTACAATAACGTTTGGTTTATAGTTGATGTAATTTAAATTTTATAACTTGTGCTTGCTATTATTAAAATCCTTAAGCGTATACATATTTATTAAACTAGTCATTTGGCTATGCAACAGCAAAAAAACGCTCTTTTATCCACGATTCAAAAAACTTTTAATAACAGCATCAGTTTTATTGCTGACAATGTTTTAATTCTATTAAACAGAAATGAATAAGTAAATATATAAGAACAAGTTAGATTTATAAAAATATCACAACTACAATTGCCGAAACTAAGGAAACTAAAAAAGTGTTTGTTGATGTGGTTAACAAATTTTTATTTAAATTCCATTGTTTTAATTACGATTGTTAAATAAGCGTATAAAGATAAAATTTAATACTAAACATATCGATTATGAAAAATTTACCGACATTGCACAATAAGTATATAATATGGTTAATTATTTTAATTTTGAATATTACTTATGTAAAAGCTCAATTTTGGACTAAGAAAATTGCAGGTAATGGTCAAATTACAACAGAAAGCCGTAAAGTGGGCTTTTATGACCAGATTACTGTTACCGGCGCTTTTCATGTGAAAATCATCACCGGTAACCCTGGAACTTTGAAAGTAATAGCTGACGAAAATTTGATGCCCTACATCGAAACTTATACAAAAGGTCATAAATTGGTTATGCGTGTTAATCCTGAATTTTCAATCACGCATCATACCAAACTTTATATTGAATTACCTGCTGATAACTTGTCTAAAATTACATTAACCGGATCGGGAAAAGTATTTAATAACAGTGCTTTCAATTGGGACAATCTAAAATTGATACTAACAGGCTCCGGAGTTATGGAAATTACCAATCAAATCATGCATATAAATGTTTCTTTAACAGGTTCGGGTAAAATATACCTCTCAGGTAATACCGAAGAAGCAGATTACAACTTAACCGGTTCTGGAAATATAAATGCAAAAGACTTAAAAGCGCAAAAAATAAAAGCATCCATTACAGGTTCGGGTAAAATATACTTGCATGCAATTCGTGTACTAAATGCTCGTATTATGGGTAGTGGCAATATTATTTATTATGACCAGCCTGAAAAAATAAATTCTAAAATATTTGGTAGTGGCGATATTATATATAAACGCTAATATTTTATAATGTTTTATAAAGTAGTTTCATATGTCAATACAATTCATAAATAGACCGGTAATATGATGATTGTTTGAAAATAGACAGAAAAAATATTAATCAAATTGTCATCTTTCAAGCTTTTTAAAAAAATATTTATATATTTGCTCCATAAAAAAATAGAAAATGAGTTTATTTATTGCAAAATTTTGGTGGCGTACAACCTATTCCATAACCGGATAAGGGAGCCGCTATTTTGCATATAACATATTCAAAGAGCTTGCCGAATCCGGCAAGCTCTTTTTTATAAGCATTTGTATTAATTAAATAACCAACAAAATGAAATATCAAGCCAAAATTATCGAAAAACCAGCCGACTTAATCACGCCTGTCGGTGTGTATTTGAGGATACGTGACAAGTTTCCTGAAAGCTTATTACTCGAAAGCTCCGATTACAATAGCGATAAAAACAGTTTCACTTTTATAGTGTCCAATCGCCTGGAACAGTTTGTGATTCAAAACAACAAGTTGATAATTAATGATAATGAAGTAGAGATTAATGAACCTAATGTTGTCAAAAAGGCATTAAAAGAATTTGTCAAACAAATAGATGTCAGACAACCCGGCAAAACCAAACAGTTTAACGGTTTATATGGCTTTACCGGCTTTGAAGCAGTTAAGTATTTTGACGATTTTAATTTTCAATATAAACCCAAAAAAGATGATATTCCGGAGATGTCATACGGATTTTACCGCTTCATTGTAGCAATTAATCATTTTAATGATGATGTTATTATTTTGGAAAATATCCCGGAAGGGGATAGCTCGCAATTAGATGATTTTTCCCAACTGGTTTTTTCGCAAAAAACACCACAATTCCCGTTTAAAACAAGCAATGACGAACAATCGTTTATTACGGATGAACAATTTCTGGATTTGGTAAATAAAGGCAAAGAATACTGTCAGTTAGGCGAAGTTTTTCAAATTGTTTTTGCCCGGCGGTTTCGGCAAAGTTTTAAAGGTGATGAATTTAATGTATATCGGGCTTTACGTTCAATAAATCCATCACCCTACTTATTCTATTACGATTATGGCAGTTTTAAACTATTCGGTTCATCGCCGGAAAGCCAGTTGGTGATTGCTCGCGGTGAAGCCAAACTTAATCCGATAGCCGGTACTTACAAAAAAACCGGCAATTTTGAAGTAGATAAATTATTGGGTGAAGAATTGCGTAAAGATCCAAAAGAAAACGCCGAACATACTATGCTCGTTGATTTGGCACGCAACGATTTAGGACGATTTTGTACGCAGGTAGAAGTCAAAAAATATAAAGAAATTCAACATTTTAGTCATGTCATACACATTGTGTCGGAAGTAACCGGACAAGTGCGTTCGCAAGACGATGCCATTGATATTTTCGGTGCAACTTTTCCGGCGGGAACTTTAAGCGGCGCGCCTAAATATCGGGCATTAGAACTTATCAATAAAGATGAAGCACATCAACGTAGTTTTTACGGTGGAACAGTAGGCATTATCAGTTTGACGGGTGATATTAATACGGCAATTACCATCCGGTCAATATTAAGCCAAAACGGCGAATTGCAATATCAAGCAGGTGCCGGAGTTGTCGTAGATTCCGTTCCGGAAAGCGAACTCAAAGAAGTAGATAACAAACTCGGCGCCTTGCGAAAAGCCATTAAAATGGCAGAGAAATTTTAGTAGAAAGTGCGAAGTGGAAAATGCGGAGTATAGGTCACTGAGTGATCCCGACAACCGTCGGGATTGTACCGAAGTGACCGGATTGGAAGATTATATCTTTTATCTGATAGTGCTTAATGGGTAAGAGATGAGGGATGAGAGATAAAATTACTTGAAAAAGAGATTTCTCACTACGTTCGAACTGAAACCCTACATTTAGCATTGGACATAGCACCTCAATTTAAAAGCATAATTAAGCAATGAAATAGAAAGCAAACGTCAAAAAAACGAAATAAACTATGAATAAAAAAAAATCGCATATCTGAAATCGACGCTTCGATACATTATTTGCTCCTGTGTCGCAAATAACACTTAGTGTCCTATTAAAATCTGAAATATATAATAACTCATCATATCCTCAAATTAGAAGCAGTATTTATGTATGAAGCAATAAGTAGTCATCAAAAAATGAATTATCAATGAAACAGAAAAAATCCTCAATTCCTCAAAAAAAGATCCTCATAATAGACAATTACGATTCGTTTACTTACAATTTAGTGCAGTATGTCAAAGAACTGACCAATGCACAAGTCGATGTTTACCGGAATGATGCCATAAGTTTGGCAGAGATAGATCCCTATGATACCATTATTTTTTCGCCCGGACCGGGATTGCCCGAACAAGCCGGTATTATGATTGATGCTATTAAGTATTATGCGCCACACAAAAAAATGTTGGGGGTATGCTTAGGACATCAAGCTATTGGTATGGCGTTCGGTTCCCGCTTACAAAATCTAAAAAAAGTCTATCACGGTGTACAAACACCGGTTCAAATTTCCAAAAAAAACGATCCTGTTTTTAAAGATATTTCACCCGTGACCGATGTAGGACGATATCATTCATGGGTTATTAATCCGGAAACTTTAAGTGCAGAATTAGAAGTAACCGCTAAATCCGATGATGGACAAATAATGGCAATAAAACACAAAAAATATCCGGTTTGGGGCTTACAATTCCACCCCGAAAGTATTATGACCGAAGAAGGTAAAAAGATGATTCAAAATTTTTTGGAAATTATATAGACCTGTTAGGTCTCTAAGACCTGATAGGTCTGAAATAAATAAACTGACTGATTAAAAATAGAATATTTAAAAAACCTGCTAGGTTTTTGAAACCTAGTAGGTTTGTAAAAAACATAAACCCATGAAAACCATATTATATCAACTTTTTCAACACAAAGTATTAAGTCAAACCGAAGCGGAAGCTGTCATTAAAGAAATGGCAAAAGGCGAGATTCCCGATGCGCAAGTGGCGGCATTTTTAACGGTTTACAATATGCGCGCCATAAGTTTGGACGAGTTCAAAGGGTTTCGCAAAGCACTTTTAGATTTAGCCATTCCGGTAGATTTATCCGCTTATGAAACCGTTGATATGTGTGGCACAGGCGGCGACGGTAAAAACACGTTTAACATATCAACTTTGGCTTCATTTGTAGTTGCGGGAGCCGGCTACAAAGTTGCCAAACACGGTAATTACGGTGTGTCATCGGTCAGTGGCTCTTCCAATGTTTTAGAAGCACTTGGCTACCGGTTTACCAATGACGAAAAAGTTTTACAACAACAAACAGCCGATGCCAATATCACCTTTTTACACGCCCCGAAATTTCATCCGGCTATGGCTGCCGTAGCACCGGCAAGACGCAGTTTAGGATTAAAAACCTTTTTTAATATGCTTGGTCCCGTAGTCAATCCGGCACGACCGATTCATCAATTAGCCGGTGTTTTCAGCTTGGAATTAGCCCGTTTGTACCAATATCTGTTTCAAGAAGAACCACAAAAAAACTACGCCGTGATTTTCGGTTTGGACGGTTATGACGAAATTTCACTTACCGGAGAATTTGTCATGAAAGACCGGCAAGGCGAACATTTGTTGTCGCCAAAAGATTTGGGCTTGCTACAAATTTCACAAAAAGATATTTTCGGGGGCAATACCGTAGATGAAGCGGTTGCTATTTTCAAAAAAATCATTGAAGGCAACGGTACCGAAGCACAAAATAATGTGGTTTGTGCCAATGCGGCTATGGCTATCAAATTATTTCGTCCCGAAGCGGATTTTACAACTTGTTTTGCAGAAGCCAAAGCCTCATTATTAGGATTGAAAGCACTAAAGAGTTTAAAACTGATTACTAGCTGATTATGGATATTTTACAAAAGATCATCGCTTACAAAAAACCGCTTTTAGAACAGAAAAAACGGCAAGTATCAATTGATAAATTGCAAAACAGCCGGTTTTATAAACGCTCAACCTTGTCATTGTCCGAAGCATTAACACAATCGGGTAGCAGCGGAATTATTGCCGAATTTAAAAGACGGTCACCGTCCAAACCGGCAATCAATTTGTTGGCAGATGTTAAAAAAGTAACTACCGGATACCAACAAGCCGGTGCGGCTGCGCTTTCCGTTTTAACTGATACGTATTTTTTTGGTGGAAAAAACCTTGATATTGAACAAATTAGAAATTTTATTAAGATTCCGATTTTACGCAAAGATTTTATTTTTGATGCTTATCAGGTTTACGAAGCCAAAAGTATCGGTGCCGATGCTATATTATTGATTGCCGAAGTTTTATCAAAAAACGAAATAATAAAATTGGCAAAATTGGCAAACGAATTAGGTTTGGAAGTTTTGTTGGAAATTCATAGCGTTTCTCAGTTGGATAAATTCAATCAATATATAAATGTGTTAGGTGTAAACAACCGGAATTTAAAAACTTTTGAAGTCAGTATTGAAAATTCTATTGCCATTGCTTATCAATTGCCCGAAAATGTAGTAACAATTTCGGAAAGCGGTATCCGTTTCCCCGAAGACATCAAACGATTACGCACTTACGGTTTTCAAGGATTTTTGATAGGTGAAAATTTTATGAAAACTGCTGTGCCGGAAGAAGCTTGTAAGAATTTTATTATAAAGACCTGTTAGGTTTTCAAAACCTGATAGGTCTAAAATAAGATGTAGAAAATGTAAATTAACATTAAAAATACCTAGCAGGTCAGTAAAGACCTACTAGATATGGAAATAAAAACCTGTTAGGTCTACAAAACCTGATAGGTCTAGAATAAAGAATAAGGTAAATAATTTTAAATCAAAATATAAAGACCTACTAGGTCAGGAAATATAAAAGATGAAAAACAACCTAAAAATAAAAGTCTGCGGTATGCGTGAACCGGAAAATATTTCGGATTTGCTCAAATTGCAACCGGATTATATCGGATTTATTTTTTATCCGAAATCAAAGCGGTATATGAATACAAAATTACCGGATATTGACTTTGGTAAAACTTTAAAAGCCGGTGTGTTTGTCGATGAAGATAGTGACAAAGTTTTGGAAATAGCTCAAAAATACCAATTAGATGTCTTGCAATTACACGGGAATGAATCACCGGAATATTGTCAAAATTTTAGTGAGAAATCTTATCAAATTATCAAGGTTTTTTCGGTCGGAACGGATTTTAATTTTAAACAATGTTCCGTTTACGAAGGTATTGTAGATTATTTTTTATTTGACACCAAAGGCAAATTACCCGGCGGTAACGGACAGGTTTTTAATTGGAACATTTTATCCGCTTACGATTTAAAAACACCCTTTTTGTTAAGTGGTGGTATCGGTTTACAACATTTGTCTGCTATTAAAAATTTTGCGCATCCGCAATTAATCGGGATTGATGTCAATAGCGGATTTGAAATTCGTCCGGGCTATAAAAATATTAATGAACTTAAAACTTTTTTCAATGAAATACGAAGTTGATCAACTGGGATTTTACGGGCGTTACGGCGGTGCCTTTATTCCTGAATTGTTACACAAAAATATCGCCGAATTGCAAATGCGTTATTTAGATTTAATCAACAGTAAAGCGTTTCAACGGCAATTTAACAAATTACTTTGCGACTATGTCGGCAGACCGTCGCCTTTATATTTTGCTAAACGTTTGAGTGATAAGTATCAAACTAAAATTTACCTGAAACGCGAAGATTTGAACCATACCGGTTCGCATAAAATTAACAACACTATCGGGCAGATTTTATTGGCAAAACATTTGGGCAAAACACGTATTATTGCCGAAACCGGCGCCGGACAACACGGTGTTGCGACTGCTACGGTTGCCGCTTTAACCGGCTTGGAATGTGTGGTGTATATGGGCGAAAAAGACATAACACGTCAAGCCCCGAATGTCGCTCGTATGAAAATGCTTGGTGCTACGGTAAAACCGGCAACTTCAGGTAGTAAAACGCTTAAAGATGCCACAAACGAAGCCATTCGTGACTGGATCAACCATCCAGAAGATACTTATTACATCATCGGGTCGGTAGTAGGACCGCATCCGTATCCGGATATGGTGGCACGTTTTCAATCGGTGATCAGTGAAGAAATGATGCAACAATTAGCCGCCCAAACCGGCAGAGATTATCCCGATAGGATTATTGCTTGTATTGGAGGCGGGAGTAATGCGGCGGGGGCATATTACCATTTTTTAGGTAATGATAAAGTGGAATTGGTAAGCGTAGAAGCCGGTGGTTTGGGTATAGATTCCGGGCAGTCAGCAGCGACCAGTGTTTTGGGAACCGATGGGGTTATTCACGCCAGTTTAACCAAACTGATGCAAGATGATGACGGGCAAATCATTGAGCCATATAGTATTTCCGCCGGACTAGACTATCCGGGTATTGGACCGCTTCATGCACATTTGATTAGCAGTGGCAGAACCAAGGTTTTGACGGCAAATGACGATGAAGCTATCAAAGCCGGTTACGAATTAACCCGTTTGGAAGGTATTATCCCAGCTTTGGAATCGGCACATGCTTTGGCGGCATTGCCTAAAATCAAGTTTAAACCTGATGAAATAACCGTTGTGAATCTCTCGGGACGCGGCGATAAAGATTTGGCAACTTATTTAAAATTTTTAAACGACTAGACATGGGGACACAACGATTACAACAGCTTTTTCAACATAAAAAAGAAAAATTATTAAGTATTTACATAACAGCAGGTTATCCGGAAATTGATGCTATGCCCAAATTGATAAAACTATTATCGGATAAAGGTGTTGATTTTATTGAAGCCGGTATGCCTTATTCCGATCCTTTGGCTGATGGTCCGACTATTCAACACAGTAGTAGTATCGCCCTGCAAAACGGTATGAATTTATCGTTGTATTTCAAGCAAATAGCGCAAGTCAGACAAGAAGTTGATTTGCCAATTTTATTTATGGGTTATTTTAATCAAATACTAAAAACCGGTATCGACAAGTTTTTACAACAATGTAAAACAGCCGGCATCGACGGCTTAATTATTCCCGACTTAAGTCCGGAGATTTATCAAGCACAATATCAACAAATTTTTGAAAAATACGATTTAGGATTGGTGTTTTTAATTTCACCGACTACGTTGGATGAGCGTATCCAATTGATAGACGAGTTGAGTTCCGGCTTTATTTATGTGGTCTCAAGTTCGGCAACCACAGGCAAAACGGGAGGTTTTGGTCAAGAACATTTACAATATTTTGAAAAAATAAAAGCAATGCCTTTAAAAAACCCGACGATAATAGGATTTGGCATTGATTCGGCTGATAAATATCAAACCGCTTGTCAATATGCTAACGGTGCTATTATAGGATCGGCATTTATCAAAGCTTTAAGTGCAGATGATCCTTTAAAAAATGCTAAATATTTTATTGATAAAATTATAAATGCCGCTTTATGAAGCGGCATTTATAAGAAATAAGTTGTTTATTAGAATTATTTTTTAATAAACTTGGCTGTATAGGATGTTTGTCCATTTTGTAATTTTATCACATAATAACCTTTGGTTAAATTAGAGACATCAATAATAATGTTATCGCTATTTTTAACTTCTTGTGATAATATTCTATGCCCACTAATGTCGTAAATATAAGCTGTAGTATTTAATGATAAGGGCAATTGCACGCTGATAAAGTTTGTTGCAGGATTAGGATATACTTGAATTGGTAATACATCAATAGTTTTAACACTATTGGTATCTCCGGTAAATTGTCCAGAGAAAACACCACGACCATAGGTAGAAGCAAATACGGTATTATCGTCTCTTAATTCTAGATCTGTTACTTTTACATCAGTCATGCCATTATAGCTGGGGTACCAATTAGGATTAGCATCATTAAAATTGGGTGTAGCCCAGACACCTAAATCCGTTCCAATTATTACTTCATTAGAATTTAACGGATTAGGCATGATACAATTTACAGGCATGTCGGGTAAATCTCCCTCTTTACTAACCCATGTAACACCTCCATCATTTGTATAATATATGTTTTTTACACCATAATTAAAGAAGGTAACAATAATTTCATCTTCATTTTGTCCAAATTCAATATCAGAAATGCTGCCAACAAATTGGTCACCTGTAATGTCAGTATAACTAGGAATGAAATTAGCATTTTGTAATTTTAATAGCTTGCCATTTTGTAATCCAACAAAAAGTGTTGTACTTGATGTTGTAAATGGAGATACTTTTAATGCAGTTGGTGAACTATTTAAAGAAGCATCTTTTAGATCGACTTTACTTACACTACCACTTTTTAAATTACTATATCTTTTTATAATGTAGGTGCCGGTAGATGGCGTACTATAATTTGAAAATAATATGTTTAGATTTGAATCTAATGCTTCTTGATTGATAAAGTCACCATTGCTTTCACTTTCGCTATTTATTGTATACCATTGTTGATCATCATAGTCATATAGTCTAATATAACCATTGTATACATAATTTGATATACGGTATCTATCCGTGCCATCTTGATCAAAGAAACAGTAGGCACCGTCACCTCCTTGGGTTTCAATAGAACTTGTGATTTGTAAAGGTGCATTTTCAAACAATTGCGTACCATTATCTTGTGATCCAGCCATAAAGTAATCACCATTAAATGCAGTTGTAGGTGCTACGGCCATATGGTAAAATTGTGTAACATTATAATTATAATTATGATGATATATTATGTTTCCGGCATCACTAGAATATGCTACACCACCATCATTTCCAAATAAGATATGTTGCGAATCGGCAAAAGCTATACCATGTTGGTCAGGGTGTATGTGATTGGTTGATGTGAAGCCATATGCAGAAGATATTTGTGTCCATGTTGCACCTGCATTTGTTGATTTGAATATATCTATTCCGCCTACATAAATGGTATTATCATCATTAGGGTCAACTTCTATTACTAAATCATAAAATGATTGTCCACGAGTAAAATCATCTCCTTGAAAATCACCATCTATTATAGTTGCTATTTGGCTGGAAGTTGAAAAACCATCTGTTGTTGTTAATCCAACTACTGTTGAGGTAGAACCCGAATAATCAACGGCTAATGTATACATTTTATTGGGGTCTGATTTTGACGTTGCTAATTCTATACGTCCGGTATTAATGAACGGTACTTTAACGTTAAAATTATTACCATCAGATGAAGACATAATGGCACCATAGCTTACACCATTAACGGCACTTCTAGTGGTGGTCAGCCATACTTTGTTATCAGCACCAATTTCTAAGTCGAAAGGTGTATAAGGTTGACCATCAGGATTTAATGGTAAATTAATTTTTTGCCATGTCGCACCGTTGTCAACAGATTTATATAAACCTTGTGAACCATAACCTAATATAGTAACAGGATAACCGTCAGCAAAATAAGCATCGCCGGCGGTAGCATAAATCTCTGTAACATCATTATTAACTCTGGTAATTATATCATTAATATGTGTAATACCGGGGACTTCATATCCGATGGCTATATTTGTATGATTGTTGGTAACTGTTACATTGATTATTTCATTATTAGCCAGGCTGTTTTTGATATTTATTCCATCACTTTTGGAGATCATTACGGAAGGGATGGTTACTGTACTATCGGTACCACCCATTGTTATTGGGTATCCATCTATATTATTAATCATAATTACACCAATAGCGCCTGCATTTTGAGCATTTTTTACTTTATCTGTAAAATTACAAGTTCCTCTATCAATTACGGCTATATTACCACTTATTGATAAGCCGTTAGTTAAGGCACTACAGGCTTCTGTTGGATAGGTTGTACCGTCATCTGCCAATACTAGTTTTCCTGAGAATGTATTGTAATTAAGATCACCAAATGCTGCATTTATAGCTGCATAATCTCCTTGCAAATCGGTAGGAGTGCTTATAGTTAAAGTTGCATTTGTTATAAATGTTGCATCTCCACTTTTTCCGCCATATACATGTTCCCAAGTGTTACCTCCGTCAGTACTACGCCAAATACCATTGCCATTTACGGCACCACCGGTATAAGATTCACCGGTACCTACAAACATATTTTGAGGATTTTGCGGGTCGTAAGATATTGATGAAACAGCTAAATTATTGGGAAAACTTACTTCTTGCCATGGTGAATTAGGATCTGTAATATCATTATTTTTCCAGAGACCACCACTAATTCCACCAGCAAATACTTTCTTATGTGTAGGATCATTCGGGTCAAACATTACAGCTTTGGTGCGACCACCTACATTGTTAGGGCCTCTTTCTACCCAAGCTACATTAGTAGTACCGGGAACACTTCTGTTTTGAGATTGTTTTATAATTTCTTTTTGTAAATCATAAAGTTTTTCGGGTGTTGGTCTGCCTAAGGCAGGATTCATGGTCAATTCCCATTGTCTTTCTAAATATTTATTAGGTGGAATACCTAATTGTTTACGCTCTTTTTTAGTCAATGTTTGACTTTTATTAAAAGGAGAATTGGCTAAAAATTTAGCATGTTTTTCTCTTAATATTTGTACTTGATCATTTTCGGTTGAACAAGCTGTTATAAGAAAAAGAGAAAAAGCTAAAAATAATGTAACTTTTTTAAGCATATGTGTATATATTTTATTTAAATAAGCTACAAATATAATATAATCCTCTTTTAAAGTAAAGAAAATTATTTTTTTTAATTAAATTAAACGTTTTTTTAT
>WGBX01000036.1 GCA_015494075.1 Flavobacteriaceae bacterium | reverse complement strand
TTTATTTTAGTAACTTTGAGACTTTAAGCGTCAATTTTAAGGTAAAATTTTATAATCATATGAAAAAAATATTTATAATCCTGTTTTTGTTTACCGGTTTAGGATCAATTTATGCACAATATTTTGGACAAAATAAACCCCGCTATGAAGAGTTTGATTTTAAATTATATGAAACAAAGCATATAGCATTATATACATATTTGAAAAGAGATTCATTAAAAAAGGCTTTTTTAACTGAATCAGAAAAATGGTATCACCGTCATTATACCATTTATGAGGATACTTTTAGTTATAAAATTCCTATCATTCTTTATAATAATCATGCCGATTTTCAGCAAACCACAACTATCTCGGGTAGTATTGGTGTAGGTACAGGTGGTGTTACCGAAGCTTTAAAAACACGTATTACCATGCCTGTCAGACCTTCTTTTGGCCAGACAGACCATGTTTTAGGGCATGAAATGGTACATGCCTTCCAGTACAATTTAATTAAATCTGACGATTCACTTTCTTTTAACAATATAGCTAATGTACCTTTGTGGATGGTAGAAGGGATGGCAGAATATATGTCTTTGGGTCGTTATGACGAACATACGGCAATGTGGATGAGAGATGCTGTTTTAAGCAAGGATTTCCCCTTAATTAAAGATCTTTATAAAAGCAAATATTTCCCTTATCGCTATGGTCAAGATTTTTGGGCTTATATTGGTGGTACTTATGGTGATGACAAAATCAAACCCTTATATTACCAAACTTTAAGGTGGGGTTTAAAAATCGCTGTTAAAAAAGTTCTTCATACAAAATTAGACAGCCTGTCTCAACAATGGAAACGCTCAAACGAGATTTATTACAAGCAATTTATGCCTGGACGTGATACCATAGCACTAGGTAACATTGTTTTTGATAAACATAATGCAGGTACTATGAATGTCTCTCCGGTTATTAGTCCTGATGGAAAAAAAATGATTTTTTTATCGGAAAAAGATGTTTTATCGATGGATTTATATGTAGCAGATATGAAAACCCGGGAAATGCATAAAATTGCTTCCAAAACTATAACCAATCATATTGACGCAATTGATGCTTTTGAGTCGGCAGGTAGCTGGTCTCCCGATAGTAAATATTTTGTTTACGTTATTTTTCGAAAAGGCAAAAACCAATTGGCTTTAGTGGATGTGGCTAAAAGAAAGGTGACAAAAATATTAGAAGTGCCCAATCTTCAATCTTTTTCATATCCTGTATGGTCTCCCGATGGTCAATCTATCCTACTTTTAGGACAAGTTGAAGGGCAATCAGATTTATATGTATACAATATTAAATCAAATACAACGACACAAATAACCAATGATTCTTTTGCCGAAATGCAACCTTCTTGGTCAGCTGACGGTACTAAAATTATTTTTTCAACAGATTATTATTATGTTATAAGACATTTGTATCCGGTGAAATACCATATCGGTATTTTAGATATAGCTTCCGGTCACAAATCATATCCACCTATATTACCGGGAGCTAATAATATGAATCCGCAATTTGATCAATCTGAACAAAATATTTATTTCTTATCAGATTATGACGGATTTAGAGATTTATACCGCTATAATATTGCAAGCCATAAGATTTATAAATTGACCAAATTTTTCACCGGCATTTCTGGTATAACCAAATTTTCACCGGCATTTTACCTCAACTATAAAAATAATGAGATTGTTTATAATTATTTTATTAATCACCAATATCAAATTGTAAAAGCCGACATCAATGATTTTTATAATGATCCGGTTGAAGATACAAATATAAAAATAGCGCCGGCTTTGTTACCGCCAAAAATTGATTTAAATTACAGCTTGGTAGAACGGTTGTTACGTAACAAGTTTAATAATTTAAAAATTAATATTGTAGAAAAACCTTATAAGCCCAAATTCAAATTAGATTACATTAGTAATATTGGAATAGGAATAAATACTTCAAGTTTATACGGTACAGGTATGATGGGTGGCGTCAGTATGATTTTTAGTGATATGTTAGGACAACATCAGCTCTATGCAGCTGCGTCTTTAAATGGAGAAGTTTATGATTTTGGTGCTTATGTTGCATATTTTAATCAAAAACACCGTATAGGCTGGGGCGTTTCCTTGTCACATATACCATATACGAGCTACTATCAGGGTGTGTATAGAGATACGTTACAAATAAATAATATAGATCAGCCGGTAGACAGGTATTCTATTTATACCCTTAGGATGTTTGAAGATAAAGTCGGCTTTTATACGAGTTATCCTTTTTCAAAAACTTTAAGAGTGGAATTAGGCGCTTCGCTGGCACATTATTCGTATAAGATCACTTCGGATAATTTTTATTATGATTATTACGATCCTTACAGTGGATATGCCTATGGTTATTATGGCTATGAACGTAAAGATGAACCGGTTCCGGATGGTTTTAACTTTCATGATGTTAATACTGCTTTTGTTGGTGATAATTCGGTTTTCGGATTAACAGCACCCATGAAAGGTCAACGTTTTAGAATAGGTTTACAACAATATTTTGGTCAAAATACACTTTCAACATTTAGTTTTGATTATCGTAAATATATTTTTGTAAAACCTGTGAGTTTTGCTTTTAAATTTGCACATTATAATCGTTTTGGACGAGATGCCAATCGCGCTTATGAAGATGGCGGCATTTTACCGCCACTTTACCTAGGCTATGATTATTTTGTGCGCGGATATTCTTACGACGCTTTATTTGATAGTATGGCAGCTACAAATGGACAAAGTATTTGGTATAATGACTTAATTGGGAGTAAAATGTTAGTTGCTAATTTTGAAATACGTCTCCCGTTTACGGGTCCCGAACGTTTGGCTGCAATTAAATCAAGTGTATTTTTTTCCGATTTAAATCTTTTCTTTGATGGCGGATTAATTTGGAATAGCGGTGATGAAATAGTATGGACACGTCCGGATGATAGAAGTGCCAGAGCTCCTATATTCAGTACGGGTTTGTCAGCAAGAATCAATCTGTTCGGCCAAATAATTATACAACCTTATTATGCTGTTCCTTTGAGTTTAGCGACCAAAAAAGGTTATTTTGGACTAAATTTTTACCCCGGATTTTAATTTTCTATCAACTATATTATGAAAATTATACCTTACAACTTTTCAAAAACCATCCGGTTAACCGGATGGTTTTTAGTAATTTTTTTATTACTGGCAGTATCGGGTATAGTTTATGCGCCTGTTACAATTGTAGAAGTAAAAAATCCATTGGTTCAAGTAGGTCAAATTTTAATGGGCAATCATAATCCGACATTAAACAATCATAATTTCAATTCGATTATATTTAAAACTTCCGATGGTTTTAACTTGTCGGCTAATATTTATACTTGTCGTCAAGCCAAAGCAACAATTATCTTACTTCATGGATTTCGATCTCAGAAAGAACAATGGCACCAAACAGCTTTGTGGTTAAACCAAAAAGGTTATAATGCAGTAGCTTTAGATTTAAGAGGGCATGGACAAAGCGAAGGTGAGTACTGTAGTTTCGGTTATTATGAAAAAAAAGATGTGTCGACCCTGATAAATTTTTTACAAACCAAGAGTTTGCAAGAGCCCTTTGGCATTTGGGGGCATTCTTTAGGTGGTGCTGTTGCCTTACAAACTATGGCAAATGACAATAGAATAAAGTTTGGCATTATAGAAAGCAGCTATGCTGATTTTCCTGAAATTGTTAAGGATTATGCTAATTATTACGTGCCTTTTGCCCCTGATTTTTTAAATAATTGGTGGTTGTCATTGGCTGCAGATAAAGCCCGTTTTCCTATTGAAGCCATAAGTCCCTTGAAAGCAGCAAAACAAATAAATCAACCTGTTTTAATGATACATGGTTTGTCTGATAAAAAAATAAATGCTAATAATACCAGACGTATATATAAGGTGTTGAAAAGTAAAGATAAAAATATAATTTTAGTGCCTAAAGCCGATCATTATAACGTACACCAAATAGGAGGCGAATGGTTTTATAAAGAAGTAGCAATTTTTTTAGACCATCATATTTAATTCTTATCAAAAAAGCGTTCATATTTACTGTAACAATCCAAAATAGCTTCTAATATCTGAAGATCATTGGCTTTTTTAATAAAATATTCAGGGTAATCGCACATTTCCAATACCAAATACACATCTTTTTTATCAATTTGAAGTAAACGTGAAAGAATTTCACGGTCAAATTTAGATGCTAATATTTGCTTTATTTTATCCTCCTCTTGTATTTTTTTCAAGCGACGCATGTCTTTTGCACGAGTTGAAAAAATATTATAAATCAAATCAACCGGATTCATAATTTTTTTTAACACATCATTTACACGAGAAAGAGCAGTAGGGTCAGGACTCCCAAACATAGCTGCTATTTTAGGACTGATATCAATGGGTTTTCGTACTGGAATTAAATTAATATCAATAGGTAAACTTCCGGTTAGCTGAACACTGCTAACTATAACTTCATCTAACAATAATGGTGCTTCGAACATATAAATAGTTTGATGTTGGTCTAATTTTTCTGCAGTTATTTTTACATTGACGGTTTTGTAGCCCAAAAAAGTAATAATAATAGAGTCGTTTACTTTGGCCGGAATACTAAACATCCCATTTTCATCAGAGGTCGTTCCATCAACAGAAGTTAAATTTATAATATTAGCACCTACCAGTACTTGTTTAGTGCTGGCATTAATAAGTGTGCCATTATAGGTGTCCGATTGTCCATAGTTAAAAAAAACACGACACATTAAAATAAAGGCTAGTAAATATTTGGCCATATAAAAATATATTTGTGGTGTAAAAATATAAAATTCATTTGGATATGAATTTGCATTAGGAAAGAATTAACGAAAAAAATAAAAAACAAATAAAAAACCATCAAAATTACTATAAAAAATTATAGAGGATAAAATTTCGTTTATTTATAAATATTCACTTAAATTATTATTATTATTTTCTGCTAAACACATGATTTGCTGCATTTTATATAACAACTAAGCATTTTAAATAAGCCTATATACATTATTTTGACAACTAAAAAGTACGGTGTATCAGTGTTCATTTCACAGAAAAATTGTATCTTGCATACTTATAATTATTAAATGTATTTTTATGAATAGTGAAGAGAGAATAATTCCTATTAACATAGAAGATGAAATGAAATCATCTTACATAGATTATTCTATGTCAGTGATCGTTTCGAGGGCTTTGCCCGATGTGCGAGATGGTTTAAAACCGGTGCACAGAAGGGTATTGTTCGGGATGCATGGTTTAGGATTAGCCTCAAACAGACCTTATAAAAAATCTGCTAGAATTGTTGGAGAAGTATTAGGTAAGTACCACCCGCATGGCGACAGCTCGGTCTACGATGCTATGGTACGAATGGCACAAGAGTGGAGTATGCGCTACCAAATGGTTGACGGTCAAGGAAACTTTGGCTCTATTGACGGTGATAGTCCGGCAGCAATGCGATATACAGAAGTGCGGATGCAAAAAATTTCGGAAGCGATGCTTTCCGACATCGATAAAGAAACAGTCAATTTTGTCAATAATTTTGACGATACGCTTCAAGAGCCGACAGTTTTACCTTCTAAAATCCCTAGTTTATTAGTTAATGGTGCTTCTGGTATAGCCGTAGGGATGGCTACTAATATGCCACCACATAACTTAACAGAAGTTATCAATGGTACGATTGCATATATTAATAACCCTGATATTTTAATTGATGACTTAATGGATCATATCAAAGCTCCCGATTTCCCTACAGGTGGCGTTATTTATGGCTATCAGGGTGTTAAGGATGCCTTTATGACCGGACGAGGTCGTATAGTATTACGTGCTAAAACGCATTTTGAAGAAATTAAAGGCCGTGAAGCTATTGTTGTTACTGAAATACCATATCAAGTTAATAAAGCAGATATGATCAAAAAAACAGCCGATTTGGTCAATGATAAAAAACTTGAAGGTATAGCAGATATAAAGGACGAATCCGATAGAAAAGGCATGCGTATCGTATATTATTTAAAACGAGACGCTATTCCCAACGTGGTTTTAAATAAATTATTTAAATATACGGCACTACAATCGACTTTTAATGTTAATAATATTGCTTTGGTCAATGGCAGGCCTGAAATGTTAAATCTTAAAGATTTAATTCGTGAGTTTGTCAATCACCGTCACGAAGTTGTTACGCGAAGAACCCAATATGAACTCCGTAAAGCCGAAGAAAGAGCACATATCTTAGAAGGCTTAATTATAGCATCTGATAATATTGATGAAGTTATAGCTATTATTAGAAGCTCCAAAAATGCAGAAGAAGCAAGAGAACGTTTGAAAGCACGTTTTGAACTATCCGAAATCCAAGCCCGTGCCATAGTAGAAATGCGCCTTAGACAATTAACAGGCCTGGAACAAGATAAATTACGTAGCGAATATGATGAGTTGATGAAAACCATAGCCGACTTAAAAGATATTTTAGAAAAAAAAGAGCGGCGAATGCAAATCATCAAAGATGAATTGCTTGAAATGCAAGAAAAATTCGGAGATGAACGTCGCACCGAAATTAACTTTGCAGGAGGTGATGTTAGTATTGAAGATTTAATACCTGATCATAAAGTAGTCATAACTATATCACATGCAGGTTATATAAAGCGTACCTTATTATCCGAATATAAAGCTCAAAAACGTGGCGGTACCGGACAAAAAGGAGTAAAAACAAGAAGCGAAGACTTTCTGGAACATATTTTTATTGCTTCCAACCATGAATACCTGTTGTTTTTTACCCAAAAAGGAAAAGTTTTTTGGATGCGTGTCTTCGAAATTCCCGAAGGAAGTAAAGTTTCTAAAGGCAGAGCCATTCAAAATTTAATTAATATTGATTCTGATGATAAAGTTAAAGCCTTTTTAAATACAAAGGATCTCAAAGATCAAGATTATATAAATGAACATTATGTATTAATGGTTACTAAAAATGGTATTGTCAAGAAAACTAGCTTGGAACAATATTCGCGTCCGCGTCAAAACGGAATCGCGGCTATAACCATACGTGAAGGTGATGAACTTTTAGATGCAAAACTTACAGACGGTAATAGCCAAATAATGTTGGCAGCTCGCAGTGGAAAAGCAATACGTTTTGAAGAAAGCAAAATACGCTCTATGGGAAGAACAGCATCCGGAGTAAGAGGTATAACCCTAGCAGATAAAGAAGACGAAGTGGTTGGCACGGTTTCTGTAAGTGATATGTCAAAAGATATTTTAGTAGTCTCCGAGAAAGGCTACGGAAAACGTTCAAAACTTGAAGATTATCGTATAACCAACCGTGGCGGAAAAGGTGTAAAAACTATTAATATTACCGACAAAACAGGCACGTTAGTTGCCCTAAAAGATGTAACTGATAAGGATGATTTAATGATTATCACCAAAAAAGGTTTAACTATTCGTATTCCGGTAGCTGATTTGAGAGTCATGGGACGTGCAACACAAGGTGTTAAATTAATTAATATAAAAAATAATGATGCCATTGCTGCCGTTGCAAAAGTAATGCATAATGAAGACGAAATTGTTGTTCCCGAAGAAGATAGCCCAAATAATCAAGAAACTAACATAGATTTAAACAAATCTGATGTAGAAAATAAAAATGAAACAAACGAAAAAGAATAAACTTTAAAAATTAAATCAAAAACAATGAAAAAAATAGCATTAATTTTATTAACGATTGTAAGTTTTACAGCTTTTGCACAAAAGACTGAAGTTAAATCTGCTGAGAAAGCTTACAAAAAAGGAGATCTCAAAACTGCAAAAGAAATGATTCAAAAAGCTTGTCAATTAAAAGATCAAGCCGATGATAAAACCAAAGCTCGCATTATGTATGTCAAAGCCGAAATCTTAGCAAAATTGGGATCAAAGGATATTAATAATTATCAAAAATCACTTAATACCATTAAAAAATTAAATGAATTTGAGAAAAAAACAGGTAAAGAACGTTATTCTAATGATGCCAAAAAGTTAAAAATACAAATTGAAAAGGAAGTAGTGGCAATTGTGGACAGTGATTTAAAAAAGAAAGATTATAAAGAACTTGAAAAGTCTGCTGAAATAGCTTATCAATTAACCGGCGATGATCAATTTAAATATTTTTCTGCCGTAGCCGCTTTACTAACAAAAAACTTTGATAAAGCCGAAAAATTATTGCAAGAACTATATGATAGTGGATATACAGGACAAAAAGAAATTATTACTGTTAAGGAAAAAGCCACAGGAAATCGTATTGCGGTAAGTGACGAAAAACAAGCAGTATTATTAGTAAAAGCCGGTGCTTATGAAGATTTGAAAAAAGAAAAAACCAAAAGTGTTCGCCCCGATATAGTCGCTAATTTATTATATGTATATGGTCAATTGGGAAAAGATGACGACGCCATTAAATTTATTGAAAAGGCCAAAAAAGAAGATCCTAATAATCTGGATTTGATCATTGGAGAAGGTAATTATTATTTGAAAAAAGGTGATAATGCTAAATTTGCTGAGGCTATGCAAAGAGCTGTCGAATTAGAACCTAATAATAAATTAATCAATTTTAATTTAGCAACAGCTTATTATCAATTAAAAAAATATGATCAAGCAAAAAAATATTATGAAAAAACTTTAGAACTTGATCCAAATTATGTTGATGCTTATAAAGGTATTGCTTATATTATCTTAGTTCCTGAAGAACAAATAACAAAAGAGTTAAATAAGGATGAGGTTCTAATGAATGATAAACTTTATAATAAATACAATAAACAACGTTTAGATTTATATAAACAAGTTTTACCGGTTTTAGAAAAAGCTCGTAAAGTAGATCCTAATGATGAAAATGTCTTGACCATGCTGAAAAAAATCTATCACGATTTAGAAATGAATGATAAATACAAAGAAGTGAAAACTCAATTGGAAACTTTAAGAAATAAATAGAACTTTATCTTCTTTATATCTTTATAAAAAAGCTGTCATTTACGACAGCTTTTTTTGTTTTTTTAAAATTAAAAATATAACTAACGGCGCCCCAAATATAGCTGTAATACTATTTATTGGGAGGCTTAAACTACTCCCGGGGACCTGAGACAAAATATCACATACCAACATTAAAATAGCACCACTTATTAAGCTTGCCGGAATTAATATTTGGTGTTTATATGTTTTAAAATATATCCTGACAATATGAGGTACAGCCAAACCAACAAATGCTATCGGCCCGACATAAGCTGTAATTATGCCTACCAATATGCCTGAAATAATTAATAAAATTAAATGGGTTCGATATACATTAACACCCATTGCTTTTGCATAGTTCTCACCTAATAGAAGAGCATTCATATTTTTAATGACAAACAAACTGGCAATAATACCTGATACAACAAAAATTAACATTACCTCAATGTGCGCACTACTTTGGTTGCCTAAATTTCCCATAGACCAAAATATAAATTGTTGTAAGCGTTGAGCTTGTGTAAAAAAACTCAAAATATTAATTATAGCACCTGAAAAAATACCGAACATCAATCCGGTAATTAATAAATTGACAGGAGATTTTAGTCTATGATATAATAAAATGACAACACCAAGGCTAAAAGTACTACCAATAATAGCTGCAGTTATAAGACTTATATCAGGCAAATTTATACCGGTTAATGTACCACCTAAAATAACAATAGCAACACCCAACGAAGCAGCCGAACTTGTACCTAATACATAAGGCCCAACAATCGGATTTTTAAATATACTTTGCATAAACAAACCGCTAACAGATAATGCAGCACCTGTTATAATAGCTGTTTCGGCCTTATGAAGTCTATAAGTCAAAATAGGTAATGTTTTAGAACTTAAAACCGAATTCTTAAAAATATTAAGCCATTCTTTTAAAGGTATTAAAACTGAGCCTAACATTATATTGACTAAAAAGCTAAGCAATAAAAGGATAAACAAAAATATAAATTTGCGTTTGTATGTCATTCTTAGAAAATATTTGATAATAAAATATTAAATATCATAGTGCTTTTCAAAGATATAAAAATATACTATTTTTTTATAAAAAGGTTTTTGGTTTTAGAAAAAATATTTATATTTGCACTCGCAAAACACGGTGGATATAGCTCAGTTGGTTAGAGCGTCGGATTGTGGTTCCGAAGGTCGTCGGTTCGAACCCGATTATCCACCCCAAAAGCTGCCCACAACAGGGCAGCTTTTTTTTTTAGTTATATTATTTTAGTTTCAATAATTTAGATAGTCAATTACAGATTAGT
>WGBX01000035.1 GCA_015494075.1 Flavobacteriaceae bacterium | reverse complement strand
TTTTATATTATCTTTTTTTATAATTAAAAATTACTTTTGTTTAGTTACAAAAAAATTACCTTTATGAAAATTAAAATTTTTATTATTTTATCTTTTGTTTTTAGTTTAAGTTTTGCCCAAAACAAATCAGATAAAAAAATCCCCAAAGGACATTATAACACAAGTAAATTCAGACAAATAACGGATTTACTTCCCCCTCCCAACAGTTATCGTAATGCAGCCGGAGCTCCCGGAAAAGATTATTTTCAAAACAGAGCCAATTATAAGATGGATATTCATCTCATTGATCGTGAAAAACCTAGACTAACAGGTCATGAAACAATAACATATATCAATAATTCGCCCGACGATTTAAACTATTTGTGGGTACAATTAGATCAAAATAAAAGAGCACCAGACTCTTATACTGATCAAATCAAAAATGATGGAAGCAATGTAATGTTGCGCCCCGGAAAATTTATTTCGAAGTATACCAATGCCGGCTACAAAGGCGGATTTCATATTACCAAATTAACCGATGCAAATGGCAAGCCGCTTCCTTATATTATCAATCATACGATGATGCGAATTGATTTGCCGAAACCTTTAAAATCAAAAGACAAAATTAGTTTTAATATAGATTGGTGGTATGATATTAATAATTTTGCTGAAGACTGGGGCCGCTCAGGATTTGAACATTTTAAAGATGATGGTAACAATCTATATATTATAGCTCAGTTTTATCCACGTATGGCCGTTTATGACGATGTTAATGGCTGGCAAAATATGCAATTTATTCAAACCGGTGAATTTGCCTTGCCTTTTGGAGATTTTGAAGTAAACATCACCGCTCCTGAAGACCATATTTTGGATGGTACAGGTGTATTAACAAATAGGAAAGAAATCTTAACACCTCAACAATACCAACGTTACCTAAAAGCTAAAAAAACTTTTGATAAGCCTGTTATGATTGTTACTCAAAAGGAGGCTGAAAAAAATGAAAAACATCCATCTGAAAAAACTAAAATTTGGCATTTTAAAGCCCAAAATGTCCGTGACTTTGCTTTTGCTTCATCCCGTAAATTCATTTATGACATGATGGCGGTTAAACTTTCCGGAAAAACTGTGATGGCTGTTTCAATGTATCCGAAAGAAGCACAGCCGCTTTGGGAAAAATACTCTACACTAACCGTAGCCAACACACTCGAACAATATTCAAAACATTTATTTGACTACCCTTATCATAAAGCCATTTCAGTAAATGCTTTCCGTCAAGGCATGGAATATCCTATGATTTGCTGGAATTTTGGACGTCCTGATAAAAAAGGCACCTATAACGACCGTATCCGCAATGGCATGATCAAAGTCATCACACATGAAGTTGGACATAACTGGTTCCCTATGATAGTTAACTCCGATGAACGACAATGGATGTGGATGGATGAAGGTCTTAACACTTTTACAGAGTTGCTAGCAGAACAAGCATTTGAAAAAAAACTCGGCTTTGAACTAAACTCACGTGGTTATCCTAAACAAGTTGTACCATTTATGAAAGGAGACCAAAGTAAAATGCATCCGATTATGGTAAATTCCGATTTAATGTATAATCGCGGAATGACAGCTTACAGCAAACCTTCTGCCGGATTATATATGCTACGCGAAGTTATTATGGGACATGAATTATTTGATAAAGCCTTTAAAACCTATGCCAACCGATGGAAATTTAAACATCCGGAACCAGGCGACTTTTTCAGAACAATGGAAGATGTATCTGCAATTGATTTAGACTGGTTTTGGCGTGGTTGGTTTTACACCACACGTGTCAATGAAATGGGAATTGCAAAAGTCAGCAAATTTTATGTAACCGACAAACCGACGCAACGTATCAAAAATATGGCTAAAAGCTATGGCATGAAAGTAGAAGATTTTCCGCCATTTGTATCATTAATAACGGAAGATAGTCCTGATTTTACTCCGGATATGAAATCATCTAAAAATCTTTTATCAAGCGCGCAAAACCTAAAAAGTTTTTTAAGTGAAAACTTTACTAAAAATGAAATCCAAAATATTAAGAGCCCTAAATATTTTTATCGTGTTGAGTTTGAACAAAATGGTGAATTGGTTATGCCAATAGTTTTAAAATTAACGTATAAAGACGGATCAAGCAAGCAGATTATCTATCCTGCTAAAATTTGGCGGTTCAATGATAAAAAAGTAAGCAAAATGATTCCATCGCAGAAAGAAATTGTCAAAATAGAATTAGACCCTGAAAATTTAACGGCAGATATCGATATGACAAATAATGTTTGGCCAAAAGTCAAAGTGCAATCAGAATTTGAAAAAATAAAATCCAAAGTAAAAAATTAAATCCATATTGTTAAAAATACTTTATCATCCGGCCGACTTATCTGCCGGATGATTTTTTATACAACAATAAAATACTTACATTTGTGACTCGTAAATTAGACAGATTATACTTTCAAAATGAATAAACTTCCTGCCACTATTAAGCATTTAATTATTATCAACATCATTATGTTTTTGGCCACTCAAATGATGCCGCAACAAATGATGAATCTCTTTGCCATGCACTTTCCTTTAAATCCACAATTTAAAATATGGCAAATTATAACCCATATGTTTATGCATGCCAATTTAATGCATATTGCTTTTAATATGTATGCATTATGGGCTTTCGGTACGCCTTTATATCATATTTGGGGCGATAAAAAGTTCTTAATTTTTTATTTTGCTTCAGGTTTGGGCGCAGTCTTGCTTTATACAGGTATTCAATATTATACTTTTACGCAAGACATGCATACATTAATGGCGCAAGGTCTATCCAAAAATGAGATCTTAAATGTTTTAAATAGCGGAAAAGTATATGTTCAGTTTCAAGATATGGGTCAAATATATTGGAGTGTAATGTTAGGTGCTTCAGGTGCCATATACGGCTTGCTTGTAGCATTTGCTTTTTATTTCCCTAATGCTGAATTAATGTTGATTTTTATTCCATATCCTATAAAAGCAAAATATTTTGTACCTATTTTGGTCTTACTTGATTTGGTGTTTGGTATTACAAACGTAATGCATACACCTATTGCTCATATGGCACACGTTGGCGGTGCCTTAGTAGGATATATTTTGATGAAAATGTGGCAAAAATACGACCAAAGAAGATGGTATTAAATTAGAAAAATATGTCAGAATTTAAAAACATTTCTGCTTATTTACTTAAACAACCTGTACTTGATTTAATTATTTGGGTCAATATACTATTTTTTTTACTGACACAAATATTGTTGGCGTTTAATTGGTTCTCGCTCCGCTTTGTGGCATTGCATCCCGACAGCAATTGGTCTGAAAATTGGTGGCATTTGTTCTCTTACGGTTTTTTTCATCAAGGCTTAGCGGCTCTGCTTTTTAACATGATTTTGCTTTACTATTTTGGTCGAATTTTTACAGATTTTAAAACTGATAAAAAATTAGGTTGGAGCTACTTGGCGGGTATTGTTTTAGGTGGTTTGTTTTATCTAATAAGTTACCGATGGTTTCCGTCATTTTACATTCAAAAAAATCCTTTATTAGGCGCTTCTGCCGGCGTTATGGCTGTCATTACTTTCATCTCGTTATACCTACCGGAATATACCATAAAAATAAGGTTCCTAGGGCATTTCAAACTTATTCATCTCCTTATTTTTCTAATTATATTTAATTTATTACAAATTCCACTCGGAAATCCGGGAGGGTATTTTGCTCATTTAGGTGGATTAACAGCAGGTTTATTATTTTTTTTGTGGGATAAGTTTTCCGTCTCATTTCATAAAACAAAAAAACCTCTAAAAAAGCATACCTCTAAAAATATAGATTCCCTTTTAGACAAAATCAGCCGTTCAGGTTATGAAAGTTTGACCCCTGCTGAAAAAGAAGAATTATTTAAAAACAGTCAGAATTAAAATCTTTCAAAATTCTTTTTTCTTATTATTTCTTTTATTGGCTTCACGTCTTTTGTCTTCTTGACGACGAAAAATCCATACAATTAGTCCTAAAAGAACAATACCTGTAATCATGCCGCTTAAAGCGTGTCTAATCATTTCCATTATGAATAAATATTTGCGATGGATATTCTATTTTAGTTAAAAAAAGACCTTTGGCCGGTACTGAAAATCCGGCTTTGTTACGATTCCGATCTTTAATAATTTGTTCAAATTGTATCAGATTCAATTTATGCAAACCAACATCAATGAGAGTTCCCACAATTGCCCTGACCATATTACGTAAAAACCGATCGGCTGTTATTTGAAATACTAACTGATCTGCTTGCTCTTCCCAGTAGGCTTGTTGCACATCACATCTGAAAGTTTTAACATCAGTATGCGTTTTAGAAAAACTTTTAAAATCTTCATATTCTAAGAGTTTGGCTGCTGCTTTATTCATTAAACCAACATCTAAATTTTTGGGTAAATACCAAGAATAGGCATTATTAAAAGGGCTTTTATGTTGATGAATAAAATATTTATAAGTACGCTTTTTGGCGTCAAATCGGGCATGTGCTTCAGCAACCACAGGCAAAATTGCATAAACTGCAATATCTTTTGGTAAAAATGAATTTAATTTATAAATTAAATTTGTTGTGTCTTCTATTGATTCTGTATCAAAATGTGCCCACATTTGTCCGGCATGTACTCCGGCATCTGTTCTGCCGGCTGCTGTTAATTTAATGTCCTGTTTTAATATTAAAGTTAAAGCTTTTTCAAAAACAGCTTGTACCGTATCAGCATTAGGTTGCCGTTGCCAGCCATGATAAGCTGTACCATCATAAGAAAATTCTATAAAATAACGCAATTTGTGTTAATTTTGTAACCGATACAAAACTAATGAAAAAAATCTTATTACTTTCTGACACGCACGGCTACCTTGATGATCGAATGCTGCAACATATTAAAAATGCAGATGAAGTATGGCATGCCGGCGATATCGGCACTACTGATATTACAGATACTATAAAGAAATATGCTGTTTTACGAGCTGTTTATGGCAATATAGATGGCGGAAATTTGCGAAAAGAATTTCCTGAGAAACAACTTTTCAAGGTTGAACAGGTAAAGGTTTTTATGATACATATTGGAGGTTATCCAAATAAATATAGCACCAAAGCCAAAGAAATTATTCAAAAATATCAGCCGGATATATTTATTTCAGGACATTCACATATTCTTAAAGTTATGTACGACCAAAAACACAAATTGTTGCATATGAATCCGGGGGCTGCCGGAAAACATGGCTTTCATAAAACAAGAACGATGCTCCGTTTTGTAATAGACAAAGGTGAAATAAAAGATTTAGAGGTTATAGAATTTGGAAAAGGTTAAGAAACATAATTGATACCCAAAATACAAGATAAACACTAAAAAAACCTACTTTTTTTTATCATGTTTTTTTTATACTTTTACAATTCTTATTATTTGTAATCATATGGCCAGATATAATATTTTAATGCGAAACTTTCCTAAAAAAAATACACAAAAAATTCAAAAATTATTAGGGAAAGATTTTGAACTTTGGCAAGACAAAAGTCCGGAAGACCTTAAAATGCACTTAACAGTTGTCTATTGGAAGTCAGAACAAATTTGCCAAGACATTGATCAATTATATCAAGAAAAAAATACTTATAGAACGCCTGTTATTTTAATGGCACCATTAAATGAAAGCCTTTTGTTGCAATGTTTACAACATGGAGTGGATGATTTTATCAATGAAAATTGGTCAAATGAATTGATTAAGAGCAAAATATTGGCTTTTTTTTCTTGCCGTAAAAAATTTAAAAGAGATAGCGGTAAAAAAATACGGATTGGCAATGTTATTATCAACCCTAAAAAAAGAAAGGTTACACGTAAAGGTGAGGAAGTTTCTCTTACCAAAATAGAATACGATATTTTAAATCTTTTGGCCAATGATCCCGGTAAAATTTTTTCACGAGATGAAATATACGGGCAAATATGGGGGCGCCATGTAATTGTTGGCGAACGAACTTTAGACGTGCATATGAACAACTTGCGAAAAAAAATAGGGAAAAGTAAAATCCGTACAAAAAAAGGTATTGGATTTAGTATCAACCCTGACCTTTAATACTTTCTAACTTCCTTTTAGGCTATTAATTGTTTAAAAATTTTAAAAGTAACCAAACTTTAAATTAATAGATTTTCAATTTTTATTCCAATCTACATAGTCACCATTTTTTAAATCATACTCATCAGCCAAACCGGCTTTTATTTCTAAAGTATATTTTGCCGGCTTTATAGATGATAAAGCCGTTTCATCTAAAGGCACTGCATTTTTTACAATATGAATAATTTTTTTATCGGGCCCAATATAGATAATATCTAATGGTATAAAGGTGTTTTTCATATAAAAATAACGTGGCTTAACATCATCAAAAACAAACAGCATGGCCTGCTGTGGCTTCATTGAGCGCCGATACATCAATCCTGTTTCTCGATGGTAATCATCGCTGGCCAATTCAATTTCAAATTGTGCTTTGGTATGCCCCACACTATCTGTAATGTTTAGAATTCCTTGTTTTTTAAATTTAATTGCCGATGCTGCGGTAGTAATCTTTTTTTTAGAAGTTGATTGTTCTTGACATGCCCATAAATTAAAAAACATAAAAGCATAAAGTGCTAATTGAATAACTATTTTCATTTTAATTTTGATTTTAAAAAATTATCAAAAGAGGCTGTCATTATCAGTAATGACAGCCATCATTAAATTTACCAATCTTTATCTTGTTTGTTTTTTTTGCTACTTCCCTTCAAGATTTTAGCTTTTATTTTCTTTTGGGTTTTTTGTTCTTTATTTTTCAATGCAACCAAAATTTGTTTAACCTGCTGAGGTGTTAGCTGACCTTTGCGCGGTTTAGGCTTATTTTGTTGTGAATTTTGATTTTGACCTTTTTCTTCACCCGGTTTTTGTTTAGGCTGAGTCTTATTTTCTTTATTTTTGCTACTGTTTTTCCGGTCTCCTTTATTTTGTTTATTCTTTGAAGACTGATCTTTTTTACGCTGGTTACCTTTATTATCTTTTTGCTTGTTATTTTTCTGGTTCTTTTTGTTTTCGTCTTTATTTTGTTGATTCTGCTTATTTTGATCTTTCTTATTCCGGTCTTTATTTTGTTTATTTTTATTCTGATTCTTTTGGTCTTGTTTATTCTTTTTATTATTTTTTTTATTCCGGTTCTTTTTTTGTTGTTTTTTTAATTTCATTTGAGCTAATGCCAAATTATAACGAGCTTCTTCATCTTCCGGATTATTACGCAAGGCATTTTTATATGCATCTACAGCTTGTTCATATTTCTTTTTATGATACCAAATATTACCTTGATTAAAATAAGCCTTCGATTTTAAATCTTGATCGGAAGCAGCTTTAGCAGCTTTTTTGAAAAAATGAGCAGCTTCTAAATTTTTATTTAATTCCACTTCTGTTAAGCCAAGATTATATGCTGCCACAGCATTTAAAGGGTCGGTTGCCAAAACTTTCCTAAATGCTAATTCGGCAGTATCATAGTCGGCACGTTCGTAGGCTTTTAAACCTTTATTTACCCATTTTTTTACTTGCGGACTAATGTTTGCTTTTTCTATTGGCATTTGAGCAAAAACAGGCAATGCCAAGAAAAAATAACTCCAAATACTTATATTTTTTAAAATCTGCCTCATTTTACTGATTGTTTAATTCATTAAAAAGGTTTAATTTTCTAAGCCATTGCGTTTCACGTTCCAAGATCCAGATATAAAGCACCAAAAAGAATAAACCAATGCCTAGAAACCACTGAAATTGATCTTTATATTCTGAAAATTTGGTTGTTTCATATTCTTTTTTATCCATTTTCTTTAAGGCATCGGCCAAATATTTTACCACGGACGATGTATTACGTCCATCAATGTATTTACCACCGGTTACTTCGGCTATTTTCTTTAAAATTTGATCATTTAAACGTGTAATTACGGTTTGTCCGTTTTTATCTTTTTTATAACCATATAAACTTCCGTTTTTCCTTATTGGGATTACAGCTCCTTTTTTGGTTCCTATACCAACTGTAAAAATGGTTACACCTTGTTGTGCAGCTCTTTTGGCCGCTTCTATGGCTTTTTTTGAATGGTCTTCACCATCTGACAAAATAACAAGAATTTTATTAGTATCATCATCGTCAAAATAGGTAGCGGCCAAGTCAATAGCATCATCAATTGCAGTACCTTGCGAGCTAACCAAATCTGAATTCATATTTTGCAAAAATATCTTTCCGGCGGCATAATCTGTTGTTATAGGCAATAATGGATAAGCCTCCCCGGCATAAGCTATTAAACCAATTCGATCAGAAACCAAATTATCGATAATTTTAGAAACAATGCGTTTGGCTTTTTCTAAACGTGATGGTGGTATATCTTGTGCATCCATACTTTTAGAAACATCAATAGCAAAAACAATATCTACCCCACGACGTTTCACAGTTTCTAATTTGGTCCCGATTTTAGGATTAGTTAAACCGGTGATCAGAAATAAAAGAGACAAAGACAATAAAATCAACTTAATAAAAGGTTTAAATTTAGATCGTTCGATCACAACTTTATCAAAAAGTCTGGCATCAAATAATTTTTTTTGTTTTTGATTTTGCCATAAACGCATATAAAAATATGCAATCCAAATAACCGGTATTAAAATTAAAAATAAAAAATATTTTGGTTCTTCAATTTGGTACATAATTCATTTTTTTAGCCTAATAAATAGTAATTTAACTTTACACAAAACTTTTTAGCCAAGTATAACGCAATATTCCTACTAGAAAAATCAGTAAAACCGCACTTAAAACAAATGGTCGATAAAGTTCTTTATAGTTATAATATTTAGTTTCTTTAATTTCAGTTTTTTCCAGCTTGTCTATGGCTTTATATATTTTATCTAATTTTTGGTTATCTGTCGCTCTGAAATATTTACCGCCGGTTTCTTGAGCTATTTTTTTTAATAGATTTTCATCTATTTCAACTTTTGCATTTTGATATCTAAAACTACCATCAGGACGAACGCCTACGGGCGTAGGTGCATAACCATTTGTTCCAAGCCCAATAGTGTAAACCTTAATGCCAAATTCTTTTGCCAATTCTAAAGCGGTATTAGGATCTATTTCTCCTGTATTATTAACACCATCTGTCATTAAAATAATAACTTTACTTTTAGCTTTACTATCTTTAAGACGGTTGACAGCAGTTGCCAATCCCATACCAATAGCTGTACCCTGATCCAGCTGATTAAAAAGTTGCCTAAAATTAATTTTTCTAATGGCTTGCATTACAATACGATGGTCTGAGGTAATTGGTACTTGTGTAAAAGCTTCTCCTGCATATAATACCACACCAAAACGATCATTGGGACGTTTTTTTATAAAATCAATAGCTGTTTTTTTTAAAGCTTCCAAACGATTAGGTTTTAAGTCCCGTGCCAACATACTGGCAGAAACATCAACAGCCAACATAATGTCTATGCCTTTTGTTTTTTTAGTTTTGGCTGTTACATCAACAGAACGAGGCCGTGCAATACCAACACTAATAAGAGCAATACTCAATAGCAAAAAACCTGCTAATACCGGAATAATCTTATTTTTTAAAGTTTTGAAGTTCCCAAATGCAGCTAAATTAGAATATAAAAATTTTGCCCGTTCATTGTACCGGTTTTTATAAAGCCATATAGCCAATATCGGTACTAATAATAACAGCAAGAGAGCATAAGGGGTTTCAAATTGTGTATGTCCAAATATGTTTTTCATTTTCTTTGTTTTGCTTGTACTTTAAATTTTATTTTTAAAGCGCCTGCTTCAAAAATTATATTATTTAACCAATTCTGCCGTTTGCATAACGCGCTCAATTAATGCCTGGTTATCCTTATTTCCTCTAATATAAAATCCGGTCAGCATTTTTAAACCTTGAGGTGTAGTATAAAAGCGGCTGTCAAATTCTACTTTAATATTATTTCCTACAACCGGTAAATCAATGATAAAACTGCCAAAATAGCGTTTTGCATTCTCAAGGTCGGCTTCTTGCATATTAACCTCACGGGCATTAATATTTTTCAAAAATTGACTAAAAAGAAGCTTAGACAAATCTATTTGCTGAGGCAAAGCTTGTTTAAAATCAAGGCTGCCGGCTACAATTGCATATTTTTTTATCAAATTTTCATCTGCATAAAAACTTACTTCATCAAGCATTTTTTTAATATTCTCCGGTAAATTTTCAACCTCTTTGGAAACAGATACCGGATGCAAAATGTGTGGTGTAGTCAAAGCTAAAACCGGATCACTTCCATATTCATTATAAACCCATTCGGCTGCGGACAAATTTTCACTTAAATTTTTGACTATTTTCATTTTATGCAAATAGTAATATCCGGCGCCTCCTATCAAAAGTAAAACCAATATTAATGCACCTGAAATACCCATAAATAGACGCTGCTTTCTTCTTTTTTGCATTTTAATTTCTGCTTCTTTTGCAGCTTTCTCAGCAGTTATTTCTTCTATTATTTGATGTGCATCATTCAAAATATTTTTGATGACATTGTCATCTACATAAATATCGGCTTGGTTAGGAGAAATTTTTGCAAATTTAGCCAAATCTGCTCTCTGTAAAGTTTCTGATAAACGTTCTAATAATTGTGGTGAAAAATAGGTTCCGTTTTCAAAACGAAAAGCTTTTAAACTTTGTATCAATTCGTTTGAAATTTTTTCTTTGGCAGACAGGTCTAGCTCTTCTTCTAAAAATGTTTTTAAAAGATCTGTTAAATTCAGATAATGCTCATCAGTACGATTTTGTTGCCACAATTGTTCTTGCTGTAGTTTTTCTAATCTGTATAGAGCCTTTTCATAAGGTGAACTTGCTTTATTTGCAGCTATTTTATGTTGTCGGCGACGATAAAAATAATAAGCCAAAACAGTCAAAATTAATATAGCTGCCAACCACCAAATGTAGGTAGATGATTCGGGCATGTTATCAACTGATTGACCTTCTAAATTTACCGGAGCTTTAAAACCATATAAGCCTTGACGCGTTGTGTCGACTTTTACAGGCTGTACCTGAATTTTTAAGCTATCGGTTTTAACAATGGTGTCATTAATTTTTATAGAAATAGAAGGAACTGTGTAGTGACCACTATCCCAAGCTGTTAAAAAATATTTTTTTTGTAATCTTCTCAAAGGTTTGTCTTGCAAAGTGTCAACCCCGCTACTTTTTACCACTTCTAAATTACCTAAAGTCGTTAATTCCGGAAAATCAACAAATGACAATGTATCTGTTTGAGTTGTTACTTGTAATCTAATTTGCTCACCCGGACGGATGGCAGTTGTATCAACAACTGTTTTTATAATTGGTTGCATTTGTGCCTTTAAGGGCAAAATCAACAATATTAAAATTAAAGTGATATATTTTTTATTCATTTCTTATCCTTTTACATTGCTTCAAATTTCTTTAAAAAAATTTCCGGACAAATTACCTTTAAAGAGTTTAATTTCGTGCGTTAAAATATTGGAGCATTTTTTTAATATAAGAACCATTTGTTGGCACCCAAATAATACCACTCCCCGCCTTTTGAAAGGCTTTTTTAAAATAATTATGCCGTTTTAAAAAATGAGCATTATGTGTCCGTCTAACTTTTGAATTTGAGGTATCGACAAAAGCCGCCTGCCCTGTCTCTAAATCTTTAATAGTTATCAAACCCAAATCTGGCATTTCTTTTTCCATAGGATCATAAACCATAACACCTGTCAAATCATGCTTTTTGCCTACTATTTTGAGTGTATCTTCATAATTTTGATCAATAAAATCAGAAATCAAAAATACTATAGCTTTCTTTTTTAAAATGTTATATACAAATTTTAAGGCTTTTGCAGTATTGGTTTGGGTATCTTTGGGTTTCAAATCTACCAGCTCTCTAATTATTCGTAATACATGTGAACGTCCTTTTTGAGGAGGAATAAATAATTCGATTTCATCTGAATATAATACCAAACCCACTTTATCATTATTTTGAGTGGCTGAAAAAGCTAAAGTAGCCACTATTTCGGTTATCATTTCTCTTTTTAATTGTCCCCTTGTCCCAAACCATTGAGATGCACTGATGTCAACAGCTAATAACATTGTTAGTTCACGCTCTTCTTCAAAAACCTTTATAAAGGGTGTACGATAACGTGCTGTCACATTCCAATCAATATTTCTGACATCATCACCAAAAGCATATGGCCGTACTTCAGAAAAAGTCATACCTCGCCCTTTAAACGAACTATGATATTCACCGCCGAAAATATGATCGGATAATCGTTTGGTTTTAATTTCTATTTTTCTAACTTTCTTTAAAATGTCTTTGGTGGTCATTCTATTAAATTAAAAATTTCTAATAATGGAAGTAAGCGTCATTTTTTGCCTCACTACAAACATTTAGCAGGAAAAAACAAATAAACAAAACAAAAATTATGGCACGTCAACAGTGTTTACTATTTTATTGATTATATCTTCGGTAGTTACATTTTCTGCTTCGGCCTCGTAGGTCAACCCAATACGGTGACGCAAAACATCATGTACCATGGCCCGGATATCTTCCGGAATTACAAACCCGCGTTTGTTGATGAAAGCATATGCTTTTGCTGCTGTTGCCAAATTAATACTAGCTCGTGGAGAAGCTCCAAAATTAATTAAAGGTTTTAAGTCATCCAATCCGTATTTTTCAGGATAACGTGTTGCAAAAACTATATCTAAAATATATTGTTCAATTTTGGGATCTAAATAAATTTGCTTAACTACGTCTCTTGCTTTTAAAATTTGATCGGTAGTGGTAACAGATTGTACATTATTAATGTCACCTTTTAAATTACGACGCATAATTTCCAACTCTTCTTTTTGTGAAGGATAATCAATTATTGTTTTAAGCATAAATCTATCTACCTGCGCTTCCGGCAATGGGTAAGTTCCTTCTTGCTCTACCGGATTTTGTGTTGCCATAACTAAAAAAGGCTCTTCTAACTTATAAGTTTCATCTCCTATCGTTACTTGACGTTCTTGCATAGCTTCTAATAAAGCTGACTGCACTTTGGCCGGTGCCCGGTTAATTTCATCTGCAAGAACTAAATTAGCAAAAATAGGCCCTTTTTTTACTTCAAATTTGTTTTCTTGCATGTTATAAATCAAAGTCCCAATAACATCAGCCGGCAACAGATCGGGGGTAAATTGAATACGACTAAATTTGGCATTAATAGCTTTAGCCAATGTATTAATAGCTAAGGTTTTTGCCAAACCCGGAACACCTTCTAATAAAATGTGTCCTTTTCCTAACAATCCAATAAGCAAACGGTCAATCATTTTATCTTGACCTACAATAACTTTATTGATTTCAAATTTTAAAATATCAACAAAATCACTCTCTCTTTTGACTAATTCATTTAAGTCGTTAACATTTATATTATTTTCCATATTATAATATTTTTTCTTTACAATTTTACAACAAAATTATGCCAATGCCTGTTAACAATTTTATAAAGTAAGTTTAATTAGCAAAATTTTAAGTTTTATGCAAAAACTATGTTAAAACTGCTGACAGAATAGCAGGTTGTTTTTATTAAATCTCTTTTATAAACTAATTTATTTTTAACAAATTATTCCTTAAATTTGATACTTCTATAA
>WGBX01000034.1 GCA_015494075.1 Flavobacteriaceae bacterium | reverse complement strand
CTTTTTTGCTTTTCAAAAGCTCAGTTGGTTATGGCCTCCCGATTTCAAGCTTTGGTGGAGACACAGTATTAACCCGAATTATTCACCGATTTTATCACACTTTCAGTTTAATAAGATGATTATTAGTCTTTTACACGAAGACTTCTATGAAATTTATTCACTCAATTCTGGGTGTCTCTTGAAATTCTCTTCACGCATCTACTTCGTTACGAATTCCTTGAAATATAAGGATATGTCGGCGGAATTCGGTGCCTCGTATCTGCATAAAGAGAATTTCATGAATAATCCGGGTTAAAGTTTGTTGCATCGTAACAGGCTTTTTTAGTTTAAAAATCTTGCTCTACTCATCAATTCTCAATAATCAGTATTATATTTGCAATAATAATTGATACTGATGAATAAAACCGACTTATCAAAATACGATAATTCCATATATAATCCGGGACGAAATGCCTTAATTCGTTTTTTGTGGTATTTTACCAATGTATTGTTTTTTATCAATCCGCTTAATCCCATTAGTTCGCTAAAAGTATTTCTTTTACGTTTATTTGGTGCTAAAATAGGCAAAGGCGTAGTAATCAAACCTTCGGTAAATATAAAATATCCTTGGCGATTGAGTCTTGGTGATTATTCTTGGGTTGGTGAAAAAGTGTGGATTGATAATTTAGCTAACGTAAAGATAGGGAAAAACTGCTGCCTTTCGCAAGGAGCTATGTTACTAACGGGCAATCATAACTATAAAAAAACAACTTTCGATTTAATTATCGGAAATATTGTATTGGAAGATGGTGTTTGGATTGGAGCAAATGCGACGGTAACTCCTGGAGTACACTGTAATTCTCATTTGGTTTTGAGTGTAAATTCAGTTTTAATAGAAAAAGATACTCTGCCCAATACTATTTATTCAGGAAATCCGGCAAAACCAGTTCGCCGTCGAACTATTGAAAATTGATCGTAATGAAAATATCAATCATCACAGCTACATATAACAACGAAAAAACCATTGAACAAACTATTCAATCAGTTATAAATCAGACATATCAAGATATTGAATATATTGTAATTGACGGTAATTCCTCGGATAATACATTAAAAATTGTTGATAAATACCGCAAGAGAATAAGCCATATTATCAGCGAAGCTGATAACGGTATGTATGATGCCTTAAACAAAGGTATTATGAAAGCAACAGGTGATGTAATAGGTTTTTTACATGCCGATGATTTTTATCCTGAAAGTTCCACTATCGAAAAAGTAGAACATACTTTTAAAGTTTATGGCACTCAGTCCGTTTATGGAGATTTGGATTATGTTTCGGCAAATAATCCCCAAAAAATAATCCGTAAATGGAAATCCGGTAAATTTGAAATTAACGAATTAAAAAAAGGCTGGATGCCACCACATCCCACTTTTTTTGTTTTACGTGATGTGTATTGGAAATACGGTTTTTTTGATTTAAACTATAAAATTGCTTCAGATTACGAGTTGATGTTGCGTTTTCTGGGGAAACATAAAATTTCAACTGCTTATTTACCTGAGGTTTTGGTGAAAATGCGTTGGGGCGGAAAAAGTAATAAAAGTATTGATAACATTATTTTAAAATCAAAAGAAGATTATAGAGCCTTAAAAAACAATAATATAGGTGGGATATACAGCCTGTTTATGAAAAATTTCAGAAAAGTAGGACAGTTCTTTTAGTAAAAAACTTTTGAACGTCAGCCAAAGGCAGACTTCAAAACGTTTTTGTTTAGGTAATGAATTAGTTAAAACGTTCAAATGTTCCTAATCGGAACGATTTGAAGTTTCTCAAACCATAATATTAACTTAAATATCAAAATATGAAAAAACTAATTTTTATTTCTTTTTTACAGGTACTATTCAGCTTTTTAGCACTGAATATCAATGCACAACGTACCATTTATAAGCCACTTGATTTAAGCAAAGTTGAATTTTCGTATGACGATTTTGGTACAATGTGGACTTTTGACGCTGTACCTTTGGATAAATATGAACAAAAATACGGTTTTAAACCCACCAAAGAATGGCTTGATCATGTTCAAAAATCGGCTTTACAGTTTGGGCGAGGTTGTTCGGGAGCTTTTGTTTCGGAGGATGGTTTGATTATGACCAATCACCACTGTGTGCGTGGAAGATTGAAAGATATTGAAAAAGAAGGAGAAAGCCTGATGCGTGATGGTTTTTATGCCAAAACAATGGACGAAGAACGCAAAATTCCGGGTATGTATGTTGATCAATTAATTTCTATTACTGATGTTACAGAAGCTGTGCACAAAGCTATGGCAAAGGGCAAAACCGATAGTGCAAAAATTGCCCTGAAAAATAAAGAAATTGATAAATTGATTGCTAAATATAAGAAAAAAACAGGGCTTACCTGCAAAGTAGTTACTTTATACAATGGTGGAAAATATTCGCTTTATGCTTATAAACGCTATAACGATATTCGTTTGGTAATGGCACCCGATTTTCAAATTGCTGCTACCGGATGGGATTGGGATAATTTTACTTATCCGCGTTATGAATTGGATTTTGCTTTTTGTCGGGCTTATGATGAAAACGGAAAACCGGTTAAAGTAAAAGATCATTTTACTTGGAGCAAGAAAGGGGCTAACGAAGGAGAACCTATTTTTGTAATTGGTCGTCCCGGAAATACCGACCGTTTGCTCTCTGTTAACGAGTTAAAATATTATCGTGATGTACTGTACCCTCCTATTTTAAATATGTTAAACGAGCGCTATCACAAGGCTTTTAAAGATTACAAGGAAGCTGCCCAAGAAGATAAAGAGCGTAAGTTAAGCACTATGCTTGGGGTAGCAAATGGACGAAAATATTATGCAGGTCTCCTTTTAGCATTGAACGATCCTTATATAATGGCAAAAAAAGAAGATTTTGAGAAAAAACTTAAGGCAAAAGTAAATGCCAAGCCCGAATTAAATGCTAAATACGGAACACTGTGGAATGATATTGATAATATTATTGAGCAATTAAAAGAAAATCCGAATAAAAGAAAAGAACTCAACAAATCATTGACTGTTTTAAATCAACAGCTGGGACGATTGATTTTTGAAGCATACGGCAGCCAAATCCCGCCAGATGCTACTGTTACTTTGCGAATTTCGGATGGAGTAATCAAAGGCTATGAGTATAACGGAACCTTAGCTCCCGGTAAAACCACTTATTACGGATTATGGGACAGGTATTATTCGTTTGGGCAGAAAGATTACCCGTGGGGATTGCATCCACGTTGGCAAAATGTACCCAAAGGTTTAGATCTATTAACACCTATTGGATTTGCTTCTACCAACGATATTGTAGGGGGTAATTCAGGTAGTTCGGTAATTAATAAAAAAGGTGAAGTTGTGGGACTTATTCACGATGGAAATTTAGAAAGTTTGGCAGGAGCTTATATTTTTCTTGAAGAAAATAATCGTGCTGTAGCATCTGATGCATGGGGCTTAATGGAAGCTCTTAAATTGGTATATAAAACCGATAGATTAGTTTATGAATTAGAAAATAGTAAAATGAAATAATAAAAAATGTATTATCCACAGATGAATAAAATTCATCTGTGGATTTTAATGAATACTTCTTTAAAATGGTGAATCCGGTTCTTTTGACATTTCTTTATATATTAATTTATCTGCCAATCGCGGAAAGTTTTTATAAATCCAAACAGCCATTTTCCCTTGCATGGTAAGTACTAAATCACGTTTTCTTTTAAGGGTAGCCCGAACTACAATTTTAGCAACTTGTTCAGCAGGCATCATTTTGTTTTCGTTTCGTGGAGTTTCTTTTTGTGATTTGCCTTCATCATTCAAAGCAGTATTACGAATATTTGAAGCTGTAAATCCGGGATGAACCACCAATACATGTAAACCTTTTTTCAAGTATTCAATGCGCAAAGTATTTAAAAAACCATCCATAGCATATTTTGAAGCCACATATCCGGTTCTGCCCGGTAAAGGAGTTACACCGGAAATTGAAGAAATACCAATTATGCTTCCTTTCTGCTCTAAAAGATAGGGGAGGGCAAATTTACTGCAATAAACTGTTCCCCAAAAATTAATATTCATTACGCGTTCAAGAACTTCCAGCTTTAATTTACTAAACGAAGCACGCATAGAAATACCTGCATTATTAACCAAAATATCAATTTTTCCAAATCTGTTTATGGTTTGTTTTATTAAATTTTCACAATCAGATTTTTTACTAACATCGGTTTCTACAAAAACTGCTTTTCCACCGTTTTTTTCAATATCAATTTTCAGTCTTAGTAGTTTTTCCGGATTGCGGGCAGCTAGTACTACTTTGGCTCCATTTTGTGCATATTCTTTGGCAATGGCTTTGCCAATACCCGATGAGGCGCCTGTAACAATCACTACTTTATTTTGTAGTTTACGCTTTATTTTTTCTTCTGAATTTTCCTTAATTTCTTCGTATAAAAGCAGCCTGTAATTTCTTAAAACAGCTCTTTCCGGCAATACTGTATGTACAAATGCTTTAAAATTGCTCATAACGTTCGTTTTATATAATATACACTTCTATGAGAATAAACCCTATGGTATTAATCATTCTAAATTTAATCTAAAAATTTATTTATAGAATACTATTATTTTTATG